>JAIXUU010000067.1 GCA_027483405.1 Planctomyces sp.
CTTCACGATCCTGTGCGACTCATGCATTCAGACGTTCGATGCGCAATTCCAACTGTTCGCGGATTGAATCAGCCAGAATTTTCCTCCAATCCCTGTCCCCTGATTCTAGGAGGAGGCGGAATCAGTGCGATTGAAGGCCAAGTGCAGTATTGCATGAGACTCAGACCGGGGATTCGTCGCAACTTGCTGACCGGCCGGATACATAAAGATTGACAACTCCATGCCGCACCGCGAAGTTACGGTGATCTTCGACCGTACTTTCGCGGTCGAATGCGAGTTCGGCCATCTAGGTGCAGACGTCAATGAAGTGGGCCAAGCGACTTGCGATTTTGTCGATAGTCGTTGTTCTCTCAGGCATTGCCTACTATCGATACCAATATCCGCTTGGCTTGGAGAAGTACTACTATCCGTATGGTTGGAGCCACTGCTGCGATAAGGCACTGATGCTTGCATTGTTTCAGTATGCGGAGCGCCATGATGGCTGGTACCCGAGAGGTGAGGAGAGCGCTGAGGCCTCCCTTAGCCTCTTGCACCAAGATGATCCCAAGTCGGTCGATGCAAACCTCCTTCGGGGCAAGACAGTCGACGAGTCGTTGGTTCAGGCTCGACTCGCGACAGGGCAGTTGCTGACGCCGAACACATGCGGCTGGCACTATGTGCCTGGGCTGCGAAAAGACGACAACCGCCGAATAGCGCTGTTTTGGGACAAGGTAGGGCTGGATCATAATGGAGAACGGTTGCCCGAGGGCGGGCACTGGGTATGCTTTGTGGGAACGGAAATCGAATACATTCCCGGCACCCAGTGGGCTGATTTTCTTGCAGAGCAAGAACGGCTTAGGTCAGCACTACGTCGAACAGACGTAAAGGCCGAACCAAGCGATGCGGCAGAATCGCGATAGCGTCCTGCGGTATGGATAATCCTTCGGCTGCGATCTGCTGATCGCGGTCATTCGCCCAAATGCCATCATGTGAGTTGAGGTGCTGACGATTTCACTGTGCCAAGTGAACTCAACCTTATGCGCTTGGGGCGAGCCGCATCGCCACGAAAAATCTCTGTATTTCCTCGAAAATGACCTCATTAATTTCCCATAGGCATCAAGAAAGACGGATCTACTGCGGCCGATCATTCACGGGTCGCCACCACGATTCTCCTGGTCTGGCACCGCGTGCGACACGCAGAGAATCGAGATCGTGGGCTTCGATTCCTCGTGAATTCAGTGTTTCACAAAGCCAGCCTGTCTCTCCATGGGTCGCGAACACTCGGCGGGCACAGGTCTCTTCAACGGTCCGCAGAATCTCCAGATGATCCGGATGATCAGAAATTACAAACCCGGCATCTACCTGTCGCCGCTGTTGCTCCTCGGGATCGAGCATCCAACCTGAAGCAAAGGCCGTGACCGATGATCCCACCGTCGGGATCATCAGCGGTCGCTTCGAAGATGGGGGCAAAATGATGAGTGCCCGCGACCAGAGTTCCGGCGTCATCTCGACAAAAGGATCTCGCTCGCGGGGCAAAGCCACTCCGGCATCCCGATAAATCTGGCTGATGTCGCGCACGACTTTCGGGGCAAAAATCGGCCCGCAATCCGGGTTCAGTGCTGCCAGAATCCGTTGGGCCTTACCGAGCGCATACACATACAGAAAACTGGCAAAACCTCGCTGTTGATTCCCTTGCCACCACTGCTCCAGTCGATCCAGTTGCGACTGAGTTGTCGGCCAGACAAATTGTGGACGGGCAAAGGTCGCTTCAGTAATCAACGTATCGCAGCGGATCACTTCAAAAGGTTCACACGTTGGATCAGGTTCCCGGCGGAAATCCCCAGTCACCACCCAGACCTCTGTGCCTCGTGTGCTGCGCCACTCAATGCGAACCTGTGCCGAGCCCAGGATATGCCCGGCAGGATGCAGCGAAACGAAGACATCGTTCATCCGATGAACTTCACCATACTCCCAACTCGTGATCTTGGCGTGTGCCCCGACGCGATGCTTGACCAGTGCAGCACCACTGCGGCTGGAAATGTAGATGGCATGACCGCGAGTGGCGTGATCGCCATGAGCATGCGTAATGATCGCTTTGGCAACCGGTGCCACAGGATCGATGTAGAATCCACCCTTTTCGCAATACAGGCCGGCGGCTGTGGGTCGCAAGAGAAATTCGTTGTGGGATCTGCCTGCCATGCCGCTCTCCACTGACAACGAACCGGGCTTCTTTGCGATTGACTCAATCAGTACCCAAGAAGCGTATCGCTGTCAGTGAGGCGGGAGTAGTCTGGCGACATTCAAAGAGGTTCGTCATGAAAAATGAGCTGGCAGAATAGTGCAAACGATACTGAGAGAATTGCTTGCAGTTCACCCGCTCACGCATCGTTAAAACGATCTTTCCACTGAGAAGCGTGCAATCTCGCAAAGCCAGTGTCGCGCCTGACTCGCTGGCAAGACGCTCAAATGCTCACAAGCCTCTTCCACCAGCTTGTGTGCCGTTTGCGAGGTGTATTCGAGAGCATCGCTCTTGTGCAGATATTCCCGCAATTGCCCGGCTGTATCGTCTTCTGGATGGGCAAGCAGTTCACGAATAATCATCGCATCGGCAGGTGTGGCTGTTGCCAGCAAACGAATGATGGGCAGCGTCAACTTCTGTTTCTTGAGGTCTGATCCCAATGTTTTGCCAGTCTTCTTTTCCACTCCGACAATATCGAGCAGATCGTCGGCAATCTGAAATGCCAATCCCAGCTTGCGACCATAGGCTTCAACAGCATTGACCACTTCCACCGGTTGGTCGGCATAATGAGCCCCCAAATAAGCACTGACAGCAGTCAGTTCGGCCGTTTTCCCATTGATGATCTTGAAGTACGTCTCTTCATTCAAATCGAGATTTCCACGCTCATGGATTTGCGTGAGTTCTCCTTCACAGACCTTATTCGTTGCTCGCCCGATGATCCGACAGGCGTGCGAGGTCGGGAGTTCGCTTGCCAGATGGAACGCATGTGTGAAGAGATAATCGCCAAACAGCACGCTGGTCTCGTTGTTCCACCGCGCATTAACTGTTGCGACATGTCGGCGTGTCGAAGCTTCGTCGAGGACGTCATCGTGAACTAACGTGGCGATGTGGATCATCTCAACCACAGCCGCCAGCAGGCGATGTGTGTCGTTCACTTCGCCGCAAGCCCTGGCAGAGAGCAGAACCAGAATCGGTCGTAATCGCTTGCCACGAAAACGAGTGGCGTGCTGGAGAATATCCTTCACGCAGGGCTGATCGCTTTCCAGTTCATTCCAGAGAATACGCTCGACGGCAGCAAGATCTTCAGCCAGCAAACTGTCCAGAGCTGCCAGCAGACTTCCTCCCTGGATGGGTTGTTCCAGCACAGGGGGTTTGGACATGGTCATGATGGCAGTTCCTTCAAATCCGGCAGGAATTCCACATGGAATTCCGGATGTCTGGCAATAATCGATGCCGTTTCAGTCCGAGTGAAAATGCGAGCAATTCAATCTGAAAGGACTATAGGATACCTGATGACTATCGACACGATGGCTCTAAGACTTCTCTCAGCCGATCGAAATCATCAGAACATCTCATCTCTGCGAAATGACCATCGTTGGATGACCACATTGCAAATAAAGAACCGCAAAGCCAGGTCAAAGTTAACGGCACCAACATTTGACCGGTCTGGCAGAATCTGCCGGTGGGTTCAAGAGACACTGCCGCTTGCAACTTATTTTCTGTCAACAAGTTACCGCGATCCAGCTAAATACCGGCAGTGGTGCTTGCGGGGACGGCTTGCTCTTTTGCCGTCGAAAGCAATGCCATGATCGCTTCGATCAGCATCAGCAATGCCAGCACAATCAGCAGTGACGAGACTGTGATGATCACATAACTGACTGGCGCAACCTTCTCCGCGTTCTGGATTTGCTGCCATGTGCCTCGAGTCATCACACCGAGCGCCCAGAGACTCATCGTGTACATCAGCACGGTGGGGAGACCCGTCACAATCCACACCCAGACGGCTCTACGGGTTTGCCACAACCATACCGTCACCCCGAGTAATGTGAGAGCCGCCAGCAACTGGTTACTGGCACCAAACAGGGGCCAGAAGACTTCCCACGAAGGGACCACTTTGCCCTGTACGTTGGTGACTTGTTGTGTCACAAAAAAGGCCGGCGCTGCTGCCGAAATGATGGTGCCAAACCAGCGGCCACCCCAGCCTTGCCAACCGGTCAGTTCCTGAATGATGTACCTTCCCAGCCGCGTGCAGACATCGAGAGTGTCGTACACAAAGGTGGTAAAGGCCATCAAGGCGAACGAAACCGCCAGGCTGGCCGGGATGCCGAAGGTCTGCAGGAAACTTCCCAGACCTGTGGCATAGATCACATTGGGCTCCAGTTTGCCACTCGTTAAGAGTGGGTCGGTTTGTGAAAGCCGCATCACACACGCCAGTGATAAAATCGCCACCATCGCTTCCAGCAGCATCGCGCCATAACCCACCACGCGTGCATCCGATTCGACACGCAGTTGCTTGGAAGTTGTGCCAGAGGCAATGAGTGCGTGAAAGCCCGAGCAGGCTCCACAGGCAATGAGAATGAACAGCATCGGGAAGACAAAATTCCCTGCCTCCGGTGGTTGCCAACCCCGGAACATCGGGTATTGAATCGGCTGCTGATTCAGCAGGCTGCCAATGATTAAGCCCGCAGCTCCACCAATCAAAGCCACATACAGGAAATATCCACCCAGATGACCCCGCGGCTGTAGGAGCAACCACATCGGGGCAATTGAAGCCAGGCAGCAATAAAACAACAGCAGCAGATCCCACGTGATAATCGCTGCCCACTTGGCTTCGTCGGCTGTCGTGGCCCAGCCGAAACGAATCATCAGGCTTTCCATATCGAGGGGAATGAATTGCCCGGCATAGACCGAAAGCCCTACCAGCGGCAGAAAGATGATGGTCGCCCAGCCCAGCGATAACTTCGTGTATCGCATGGTCAAACCCATGATGATGGGAATCAGCAGATAGATCAGTGATGACGAGGCAATCCCGCCGCCCCTCACCACTTCGCCATTGCCCAGATCGAGCTGACCCACGAAAGCTCTCGCGGTGATATCCGTAAAGGCGACCACGATGTAGACCAACGCCAGCCAGACAAACGATAGAAAAAGCAGAAATGCCCGTCGGCTCATGTGCTCACGGACGACTTCGGCAATCGACCGTGCCTTGTGCCGGATCGAAGCCACCAGCGCTGTGATATCGTGCACACCACCGACAAAAATCGCGCCGACGAGAATCCACAAAATGGCGGGTAACCAGCCAAACGCGATGCCAGCGACAATCGGGCCCACAATCGGCCCGGCTGCGGCGATGGCCGAAAAATGCTGTGAAAGCAGTGCATTGGGTTCAATCGGCTCGTAGTCGAGATGATCGCACTGCGTGACGGCTGGCGTGGGGCGGTTGTTATCCAGTTCCAGGAGACGTGCCAGCACCGGCCCATAGAGCCGCCAGGCGGCATACAGGAGGATTGCCGCACCAATGAGAATTCCTAACATTCCCACAGCCAGACCTCGCCATCGAAAAATGGATCAATCGTTGAAGTTGTTCACTGGTTGAAGTGATTCACCACCACGAGTGCATCATTGATTGTTGATAAGTCTATGTGTACCAGATTTGCTCATTGTGAGAAACTCTGGATCTTTCGGGAAAAGCTCAATCATGTTGGCATCCTGAAGTTCGATCCGGGAGAATCGGAATATGTCAAAGTTTGAAATCGAACAGTCCTCACGGATTGATCATCAGTCCGGAAAGTGAAGCGAGGGAAGCCGATGAGCACTCTGCAGATTTTCGACAAGGCACTCTGCTGTTCGACAGGGATCTGTGGTCCGCAGGTGGATCCTGTGCTCCCTCAGTTTGCGGCTGATCTCGATTGGCTGAAGAGTCGTGGCGTCGCGGTCGAACGCTTTAACCTGGCCCAACAGCCCATGGCTTTCGCTGCTAACGAAGTGATCCGGGAACTACTGGCAACCGAAGGCCCCGAGGTGCTCCCAGTGACTGTAGTCGATGGCGAAATCAAATCCCGCTCACGCTACCCCTCAAGAAGAGAACTCGGCACCTGGGCCGGGATCTCGTCACCACTTTTAACGCCGCTACCGATGTTGTCGCCCGAGTGAGAGCCTTGGTTGATTGAGAATCGCGGGCAAGCCAGCAGTGGCAAACCGCTGTCTCAACTTCAGGCCTCGCAACCAAAAAACGACACTGCTTTCCGAGCAAGGGATTCTAATTGTCCGGCTTCGGTGATCACGGTGGCTTTGACTTGCCAGGTATCGTCCCAGCTACTCGATTGCATCTCGACCTCGATTGCGATGTGCCCCAGTTGGTCATGAGTGCAACTCAGCGATAGTTCGCCCTCTAAAGCACACCACGTTATCGATCCACTCCAACCTGACCACTGCGATTTCATTGCAGCGAACAGGCTGCCAGGATGTGAGGGAACGTAGCCGGCATACACCCGTGTGGCAGCAACGAGGTTCTGATCCCAAACTCTCACCCAGAAGGTTTCAAATGGAAGTGTTCTTTCAGAAGGTGAGCGGTTGTAAAACAACAGTCCACCACTCCCGGTCGCACTTGGGATCAGAAGCTCATCCACCCTCAACCTTCCCAATACCTAAAGTAATTCATCACAAAGTCACGAATAAGCTGCCATGCTCAGCGGTTGGCAATCAACAGCTCTTTCATAAGATTACGATACTCATCCCCAGATAAATGATACTTGAACAAATCGGATAACTCCAAAATCTCCTGGCGAGATATATACTGTGGCATCTTGGATCGCACTAAACTCACGGTCGGCAGGTGTTCATAAAAGTGGCAACAGGTCGAGGTGGCCAATTCATCATTTTCAGAAGCTTCGCAAGTCCATCTGGCAAACTCGTACACGCCTTGAATGGTCATTTCGTCGATAGGATCTCGGTGTGCATCGACAAACCACACCCATAGATCGACCCACAGCATCCCGATACTTTCCGCTCGCTGTATATGCTCGCGATACTTTGGGATCTTTTCGATACCGATTCGCCTCCACGCACTCATGGTGAAGTTTCCTCGACTGGCACGTTTTCGTTTTTGAGAAGCAGCATCCTCTGGAAACTGAATTAATCGAGCCAGCAGGCAATCACCCTAACGGCCTGGAAACCTCCAACAAATCAACGGCGGGTTGGTGGTCGCAGAAGAGGGTCGCGAGGCGGCCGTAGGTGGTGGTGCCGGCGGGAACTTGCATGAGTCCCGCCAGTTCTTCACCCAGGCTCAATTCGAGGATCGCATTGAGATCGACATGCCGCAAAAGGTTGTGGTTGATGAGAATGCGGCCCAAAGGTATCTCTTCGGCCATGATCTCATCACGAACCTGCTGCGAAACAGTGCGCAGGTCAAATCGAACCAGCCCAAACTGCACCACCACTCCGCTGGTGCTGCAACGCAGAATGATCTTGCGATAGAGAATCGGCCCTTCGAGATGCCGGTCGAGCACCTCGACGTCGACTCGATCTTTGTGAAAATTCTCCATGGCGACTGTCATGTGCTCGTGATGCACCAAGAGCCCGGCATAAGGCTCCGGGGTAACCGCTTGCGGCAGATGCACCGCTTTGGTGAAGAGCGGCGCAGCCGATTGAAACGGATTCATGAGAGCATCGAGAGAGTGCAGTGCATTCATCGTGAAGGCCAACCACTCGGGAACAGATCGTACCAGGAGAACGGAATTCTGACTTTACGATGGTCACTCAGGTGTAACGAACAGCACGGTGTTCGGGTTCGAAGTATTCCGGGAGCAGACTATCAACCTGCAGGAGACCTTTTCTCGTCAGCCGCACGCGATCTTCTTCGACGACGAGGTAACCCCGGGCCGCCTGATTGGCTAATGGCGTGCGGAATTCCTCCAGCGGATTGATGCCAAACTTGTCGATGAACGGTGCGGCACTCACCTGACCTTCTTTCATCTGCAGCACCCATTCGCGAATCAGTCGTTGATGTGGCGTGGGCTCGAGGGCGCGATTGACAGGGAGTTCACCCCGCTCAACAGTTGCCAGATAATCTTCAATGCGGTCGAGATTCTGATAATGCACACCCTGCAGATGGCCAAACGATGAAACACCAATCGCCAGCAGATCGCAGCCACGCCAGACATTATCGCGATAGACAAACTGGTCTGTTGTGGGGTTCTTGACGAGTTCGTTGCCACTCGAAATGTGGTAGCCATCTTCACCGAGAGCATCCATCGCTTCACTCACCCAGCGGCGTTTGGTGGCCCAATCGGCCACAGGTGAAGCGGTGCCCAGTTCTTTCATCTCTTTCGAGATGATCGTGTTGAACGGGAGTTCCATCTGATAGATGGTCACGTTCTGAGCAGCCAGTTTGCGAGCTTCGCGAATATTCATGGCCCAGTTCTCATCGGTCTCGCCAATCATCCCGGCAATGAGATCGATATTGACCTGAGGGAAGCCCGCTTTCTGAATCCATTCGTAGGCGCGATAGACTTCCGGCGTCTTATGGGCCCGGCCATTCTCTTCAAGGATCTGGTCATTGAAGTTCTCGACACCCAATGAGACGCGCGTGATGCCGATGTCTTTCAGCGTGGCGACTTTCTCTTCGTGCAAGGTGCCTGGTTCGCACTCGAAGGTCACTTCTTCGGCGTCATCCCAACTGATATGGGCACTCAACTTCTCGCGAAGAAAGCGGAGTTGTTTAGAACTCAGGTACGAAGGGGTTCCCCCACCAAAGTAAACAAACTTGAGTTTGCGGCCCTGGATGGCTGGCAATTGGCTGACCAGTTCCACTTCTCGAGCCAGGGCTTCAACGTACTGTTCAATCGCTTTGGCATTCTGATTGGTATAGACGCGGAAGTAGCAGAATTTGCAGCGTTTACGGCAGAAAGGAATGTGCAGATACAGCCCGAGTGGAGCCTTCGATGCAGGAGGTGCAGCCATCACCTCTTTCAAGCGAGGCAGGTAGCTCGATTGCCAGAGCGAAAACGGCGGATAGTTTGAGATGAAGTAACTGCCCACCTCAGTCGTTTGAGCCTTGGGTGGGTCGAGCTGGATGTCGTCACAACCGCCGGTGGCAGGACTTTCGGGATTCAGAACCGGGAGTGTTTCGGCTGGAAGGACAGTGTTGGTCGTCATGCAAAACTCACCAAAGTCGAAGTGGCGGCGGGCGGGAGAGTGAACGAGGAATAACTGACTGTGCAGATCTTGTCGCGATGCAGCTCTTCTTGATGCCATGCAGAAGTCTGAATTAAAAGTCTAACCGCTTTTGCAGTGATCCCTTACAGAAAAGTTGCCTGACGTGGCCGACTTTCGGGAACTCGAAGGTGTTGTCGTGTTCATCGTGTGTTGTTTTCGAGCGAAACGGGCTGAGCAGTCAGAATTCACGCAACCACCCCGTTTGCTGCAAATCGCATAGAAACGCAGGCGTTTCGAATGTTCGAATGGATTCAAAAATCATGGGAGTTCACGACGAGATCGGAAAATGATCCCTAAAGGTGCGGGTCATTGATTGCAGAGAGTGACGCATTCGTCTAGGTTCATTTGTTGATGGATTCCTGGCCCGGCTCAGCCTCTAAAGGTACCGGGGCATTGGGCTCTCGAAATCCATGCACAAAGGATGTAAACGCCTGGCGTGATGTTTCATATCTGCTTTGATTATAAGAAGTTAGGCCGGAGAACTGGTGAATGACAGCGACACCCCCAGAGGAGACGTTCCGGGCTGCCACGACTTCCAGTGAGCCTGTGACGGAACTGGCACCCCATCCGGGTGTGGCCTCAATGCCTCGCTGGGATCTGGGAGATTTGCCCGCTCCGCCGGTGTTTAAGTTGCGGAATGTCGCAGGATTTATCGGGCCGGGAATTGTCCTGGGGGCTTCGGCCATTGGTGGCGGCGAGTGGCTGACTGGCCCACTCAACACGGCTCGCTTTGGTGGTGCTCTGTTGTGGCTCTCGACGATCAGTATTCTTTGCCAGACACTCTATAACATCGAAATCAGCCGCTACACTCTCTATACCGGCGAGCCGATTTTTACCGGGAAGTTTCGACTCTTCCCCGGGCCATTGTTCTGGCTGTCATTCTACCTGCTACTCGATTTTGGCTCATTTTTGCCCTACCTCGCTTCAAATGCCGCCATTCCTCTGCTGGGGCTGTATCTGGGGTATGTGCCCGATTCCAAAGAGTATGAATGGTATCTGAAGCTTCTGGGTTGCCTGATTCTCGTCGGTGTCATGCTCCCCATGAGTGTGGGCGGCAAAGTCTATCATTCGCTGAAAGCGGTCATGGTTTTCAAGCTGATCTTTGTGGTCAGCTTTCTGCTGATCCTGGCAGTCTGGTTTTCCACATTCGAAACGTGGCGTGAGATTGGCACTGGCTTTTTCCAGTTCGGCAACATTCCCGTAGTCGCTGAGAATGATCTCAACGGAAATGGCATTCAGGATGCCGATGAAAAGCCACTCGGCCCGAATGTTAAAAACGTCTTCGTCGAGTTTTTCGGCGGTCGCGGATTTCCTGTCATCGATCTCAGCGTGATTGGGATTCTCGCGACGATGGCAGCGATCTCGGGGAATGGCGGGCTCACGAACACTCCCATGAGTAACTACACCCGCGATCAGGGTTGGGGCATGGGCCGCCATGTGGGAGCGATCCCGAGTTTTGTGGGAGGCCACGAGATTGCCCTCTCGCACGTCGGGATGGTTTTCCGCCAAACCAAAGAAAATCTGGCTCACTGGAAGGGTTGGCTCAAGCACGTGCGGCGTGAACAACTCATGATCTGGATGCCCGCCTGCTTTATTGGCCTGGCACTCCCGAGCATGCTCTCGGTGCAGTTTTTGCCAAGAGGAACTGTGCTGGTTGATAAATGGGCTTCAGCCGGTATGACAGCCAATGGTGTGGCAGAAGCAGTAAGTGGTGTCCCAGCCGCCAGGCTGTTTCCTCAGGCGGCCGTGATTTCCAAGGGTGGGACACAAGCCCCCGAGGCGGCCCCCACCAATGAAGCACAGGCAGCCGAAGACGCCAAGCTGCCACCCATTACGGGCAGCCAGCGGGCCTGGGGAAAAACCTTCTGGGCGTTGACTCTCTTTTGCGGATTTCTGGTGCTGGCCACCAGTTGTGCATCGACGGCGGAAGGGACTTTACGCCGCTGGGTCGATGTCACCTGGACGGCCAGTTCGCACATGCGGAAGATCGATCCGAAACATATCGGCACGCTCTACTTCATTGTGCTCTGGGTCTATACCGGAGTGGGGATTTTTATGCTGCTGACGATCAAGGGAGACAGCCTGCTCACCTTTGCCGGGATGCTCTATAACTATGCTCTGGGAGTCAGTTGTTTTCACACCTTGTTTGTGAATGCCTTCCTGCTGCCGAGGGCGATTCGGCCCGGCATTGCTGTCCTCACCGGGCTCTTCCTCGGGGGAACATTCTTTATGTTCATCGCCATTCTGGCCACGTATGCCGAGTGGGGGAACATCATGAAGATTTTCACGCCCGTGAAAGCGACTGTCGCCTTCTGGTTTTCGTGAGATCGCGCATTGAGGAGAATACAGTCGCTGCAATGATCTGATGACGATGAACTTTTCCTCACATCGAATGGAACGTCAGGCTGCCAGTTGCCTTTCAGCCGTTTCTCCATCAGACTGAAATTGTCGTGACAGGCTCTCTGAAATGGCCCGGGCTGAAAAATGACGACGAGCCCGTCTGTCGCGTTGCATAAGAGTGATGGCGTTGTTGCAGGGTAGGTTTTGCCTGCGGAGTGTCGTTATGGCATGGCTTATCGAACAGGCTGGTTCAATGAATCCTATTGGTTCCTTTGCCCGGGTGACTACCGGCTGGCAGAGAATCAGGCCGTGTCCCCTCTTGTCGCTGGCCCTCTTGTCGCTGGCCCCCTGGTTGCTGACAGGTTGCGGCGGTGGCACAAAACCACCGGCACCCGCAGCCCCGGTGGCTCCACCACCTGTCGCCATCAAAACAGTGAAGCCCGCTGCAGCTGAACCTGCTGAAAATCCACAGGACGCAGCCGCACCCATCGAAGGTGAAACCACTGGCGGCCCGGCCATGGCTCCACCGGGAGAACATCCCGCAAATGTGTTTGATTTCGTCGCACCTGGCTCTGTCAATAGCGTGACATCATTACAACCACTTCCAAATGAAGTCGATCAGTTTGTGATTGCACAGGTGGCAGATCAGGCGGGTGCAACCAGCTTTGTCGTGACCGAAATTCCCGCCACAGCTGAGACGGGAAGCTCGATCGATGCTTCCGGAAACCCTGCGAACCTCCAGGGAAATCGCTTACCAATCGGGTTCATGTCCGTTCCGGGAACAGGGTTATCGCCGGATGGCTGGCCTAAGCGAATCATCTGCCAGTACGACGGCAGCCTGATGGCCTACATCCCACCTGGGCCTGCCAAGCTCGGCTCCAATGACGGACCCGCCAATGCCCGGCCTGAAGCCACCGTTCTGCTCGATGGCTATTACATCAATGTTTTTGAAACAACGGTCGCTGAGTACAAACGCTATCGCGACGAAATGAAGGCGAAGAACAAAAACAGCTTCGCTGCGATCAATGAGACGGCTGATCCACGCCAGCCCGTGCTGGGGATTCCCTGGGGTGTCGCCAGTGCCTACGCCAAGTGGTCAGGTCGCGAACTTCCCACAGAGGCGGAATTTGAGAAAGCCGCCCGTGGTCCGGACGGATTTCGAGCCCCTTGGGGCAACACCCGGGCGATCTGGCCCGAGCCGCGAACTACCAAGACGCTGGCCAACGTCGGCAAGTTCAGCAGTGATCAGAGTATTTACGGCATCTACGACCTGGCGGGAAATGCTCACGAGTGGGTAGCCGACTGGCACGATGACAACAGCCATGCCGAAGCTGCCAAAATGCGCGATGGTGTCAAAAACTGGACGGGTGCGAAGAAGCCAAAGATCACCAGTCAGCACACAGTCAAAGGATGTTTGAGCGATTGGGACGTCACAGCCCGGGAAGGTCGGTTGATGACCGACAAATTCCCCGATGTCGGCTTCCGCACGGTGCTGCGAGTCGGTCCAGGGAACGCAGGGCCACCGCCTGCTACAACTCCGCCGAACACACCAAACACCAAGCCCGCTCCACCGAACCGCGGCCCCAATCCCCCACGCAACAACGCGTTTTAGGGTTGTTGATCCCGGCTGTTGGTGTGCCTGCCAGGGTGCTATCTCACCGCTTGGAATGTCAGAACCCAGTAGGATGGGTTACGGCCCGCCGCAATCCACCTGTGGTCTTCCCTTCCGACAAAGACTCTGTATAGTACTATAGAATACGTCCATAACTATAAGAGACACCCTTGCCTCGCCATTGACTCTTGATGTGCCCATTAAGTGGGTCTTCACTAGCATGAATGAAGTGAAAGGAGTTCGTCAGGGATGATTTCGAGTTGGTGGGTTGCGCAAAGCCTTAACCAACCCTACCCACTGAATCAACACATAACCGCCATCCGACGAATCAGGTTCATCGCCAAATCCATAAACAATGTGTCGGATTTGTCTTGTCGGCATGGCCATTCATAAACCACATTTCATCGTGATCGCCCAAAGTCATGGATTATATAAAACTGGGAATTATTATCAGCGTGGCAATATTTCTTTATCTCGCCTTCCGTGAGTATTTCTCGGAGGGCGGAGGCGGCTTCCACGACTGGGTCACGAACCCGGACTATAGAAAGGCAGCAAGCGACTATTTCGCTGCGCGGGCCGCGCTGGTCGTCCCTGACGATATCTCCGAATCTGAAATCCGAGGAATGGTCGAAAGGCTGTTCGTCGAGAAGGATCAGGATTTCAACAAGGAACGCCTGAAGCTTGTGGGAATCAAAGCGTTGCCCTTTCTCATCGAGGCTCTCGAAGATCCTCAAACCGCTGTGAAGATGTTTTCCAAAGATGGCCACGCACTGGCTGAAAGGTCGCCTTTCGAACGAATCTGCAATATACTGGAACCTTTGGCCCCGCCTTCGGCTGTGGGAGCGTTATCACGATACATCGTGCATGACAACGAGCACTTCCGTGTTTATGCGGCCCTAGCCATGGCAAACATCGGCACTGCGGAATGCATTCCACACACCCTGAAATCCCTGACCGATCAGAACCCTCAGGTTTGCACATTCGGAATGTATGGCATCGACAGGGGAATTACTGCTCAGCGAAGCGAGAAAGCGTTTCTCGACGCCGTTTTCCCTACACTGATTGAGTTGTTGACCCGTGATGATCTCAGCACCACCCGGACGGCTCCCGAACTATTGCTTGCCATCGACCGGGATCGGGCCACCGAAATCCTGATTTCCTCGGCGAGCCTTACCGTTGATAACGATAGGTCGCATTATAATTTGTTGGCATTGAACAATGCGAAAGTCAAGATTCCGCACGAACGTCTTCTGCCCTTCCTCAAGACTGTGAAGCCGCTCATTGATAAGTATCCACATAGCTACGAGTACTCTGCGGCATTAGTCTCGTACGCACTCAATCCGGATTCGAACGCGGAAGAGGTGATTCAGTCGGAATTGAATTCCGCCGAGGAGGTGGTGAGAACGGGTGCTGGGGAGGCCATCGTAATTCTCCATGGTGTGCTCGACGCCTATGAATACGCTCTCAAGCGTATGGACGACGTCGGCTTTGATAATCTGCCTTCTCCGCTCAAACACTACCTTGCCGTACGAATCTACGACTCAGAGGTCAACAATGGCGGGCACACTCAGTTCTTCGCCAATTCTTCCGGCGGTCATTGGATGGAATCGCTGGATGGGCTGAAGGAGATGGGCGCTCATGAACGTGCGAAAGTTCTCGAAGAAGCAATAAAACTCTTTGGAGTCTCCGGTCCTTCGCGGAACGGCGAGAATCGTCACAAAGAGCTCGCGAAGTTGGTTTCTCGCCACAGAAAGCTCTTTGAATCTCTGGACCAACGCTACTATTCATGCACCGAAGATGTAAATGTGCTTCTGGCGAAGTATGCGGTTCAGAACAAACAGCACTTCATGGAGGGGGCGCGATCTGAGGATTCACCGTTACATATTGTATGAAATAGTTTGCAATGGGTTCGCCAGCAGTGGATGGAATCGTGTGAAGTCATGGCCGCCCAGAGCCACAGGCCATCCCATCACCCGCGATCTACTTTGTTTATCCTACGAAAGCCAGGCGGTGTGTTGTGGAGTATATGCGGCTGTTTCGCGTCCCTCTTGGGTTATTGGCAGCCTGGTGGAGTGGGTTTTTAGGTGGAAATGTATTATCTATAATGGTGTATTTCGTATTAGGTAGCTATCCGATATCTCCCGTTGTGACTTTTTGGTCGGGGGTAGTTATGTCGGTGATAAGCGTCGCCTTTGTTTCCGTCGTGCTATGGCGAGGTGGAGGGCGACGGGCGATGCCGCCATTCGTTGCTATAGCATCATTTGTATCGTTGTGTATTTCAGTTTTATTGGTGTTGTTGGCCAATTCGCTTCCTTTTGAGTTTTCCTGGTATCGTGAAGCGGTTGCGCTTCTGGTCATGCCTTTGAGCGTGCTGTTTGTTTTCGTGGGCTGCTTCCTGCTATTTCGTCGGGTGTGAATTGCGTTGGATTCCGATCGTGTGACATTGATCGTTGAGAGAACAAAACACATGCTTGCTCAGGGCCGCAAGCATGGCACAAATGGGAATAAATAGCATGCGGATTTCGTGGGCGGAATCAGGCAGGAGGGACGAAATAGGGC
>JAIXUU010000438.1 GCA_027483405.1 Planctomyces sp.
GGGGCTTACGTCGTCTCAGATCGCCTCCACCAAAGGATTTCCCCTTACATGAATAAGTCAATGACGATTCGCCCACTGACGATTCTGGAAAGTTAGATGGTTCGATTCTGCCGACATCGTGTCAGCTGGGCCACATTTAAGTACACCGAACGCTACCTTTTGGAATCACCCCAGGTCTTCCAGACGATCGGCAGGGTAGTCCAGACGTGGCTTTGAACGTCTGGGTGACGTCAGTCACAAGAAACCTCTCTTGTGAAACCTTGAGAAGTTCAAGTCCAATGCATAGTGGTAGGGCAACACACATCTTCCTATCGCTTGCCCATTTCTGCAGAAGAAAGAATTGTAATCGGGATCCTTGTTTCGTTGTGTAAAGTGTACTTTGTGACGTTCGCCACCTAGACATGCAAAACCACGACTGGCCACCTTACTGTGCTCTTTGAACAGCTGAATATCTTGTCATAAGAAACCGGATTTCTTGCCATGCAGTTCCTCTCCCGTCTCTTAATGATATTCATACTAGTGCTATCATTGGCGATAATGTCCATTGACTGTCGTGGTGAAAAATCTACAGCAGTTGATAGGTTTATTTCATCAATACAAGGAGAATGGAAGCTTGAGTCCATAAACTTATGGGGTTCCACGGCACCACCTGGAATGACCTACAACTTGTCGATAGAGGGGCAGACGGTGAGATCGATCCTCCCAGGCAATCGATCGCTGGGGAGCTTGAAATGGGAATTGTCTGGATCAGGTCCAGTTTTCAACCTTGACATGGTTAGAGGCCGACCAGATGGCATGGAAGAAGTTGTTTGTGCAGGATTGTGTAAGATCCAAGACGGAAAATTGGTGAGAATTTTTCGAATTACTGACAAGGGTAGACCAAAGACTTTCAATATCAATGATGAAGTTGGGGCGACGAAGACAATACATGTTCGTGAAAAGCATTAATTGGCAGGGGTGGCCCCGGTTGAAATTCTGATTTCTACGGGCGTGGTGAAATCACAGAAAGTCTCTGGCCGCATCGCCTCCCAAACGAGTCCCACTGGAAATCCCCAGCGACTCAATCGGCGGGTCTCGTGGAACGAATCCTCTTCTGCCTCCGACACACGGATCGCTCGCAAACGGCCAACCCGTGGCATTTCACCTGCCGAGTACGATATGCTTGGTCTTTCTGAACGGATTGTCATGATGGGCTGAGTGACTGTTGGTCGTATTCGCAGTGGCTGGATGGTCACGGGAGGGGAGCATGGAGGAGCGTTCGAGGCCGCAGATTGTCATGCCGTCGTTTTTGACGGAGTCTCACTTCCTGCCGAATTCCATCGCGGCGGAACAACTCGCCGCCGAACGATTGGCTCAGGAACAATCTCCCGCCCGGCCTGCGGTGACCTGGCGAGAGCTGTTGGCAGTTCTGCTGCTGGTCGTTCTGGGCGATCTCACTCTCTACTGGGGCCACGGGTATGGCGGATATGCCCTGCTGCTGGCGACAGCTCCGCTGGCGGTGCTCCTCGGTGCCGCCCGGCATCAACGCCCCTGGCAGGTTCTTGCCGCCACGCTCATGATCTGGGGAGCCGCCCTCCGACTGGCGTGGTGCGGCAACTGGCTCGCCTTCGCACTGGGCGGCGTGCTCCTCATCGGCCTCTCCACCAGTCTCGCCGGTAAAGGGATGTACTTTCGCGATGTCCTCCGGTGGCTGGCTTCGTTCATTCCCAGTCTCTTTCGCGGCCTGGCCGATTACGAAGCGACCTTCCGTCGGCGGGTAAGCCTTCGCTGGGGATTACCGACCCAGGCGATCCTGTGGGCCTACCTGCTGCCGCCGATTTGCGCCGTGATCTTTCTCGGGCTGTTCATCCAGGCCAATCCCGATATCTCGCTATGGGTTCAGCAACGCCTGCTCTCTTTTCAGGAACTCTGGTCGCACGTCTGGTCAATCATTGGCTCCCCCTATCGCATGGGCTTCTGGCTGATCTGCGGCTGTGTCGCAATTGTCCTGATGAGGCCGCATCTGTGGACCCTTTATGAGATCCTTCAAACAGAACCATTGGAAGACTTGAAGACTGATAGATCATCGCGGACGGATCTCTACCCCGCCTATCGCAATACGATCCTGGTGCTGATTGTCCTCTTCGCGATGTATCTTGTTTTTGAATTCGTGACGATGTGGACGCGGACCTTCCCGCCGGGCTTTCACTATTCGGGATATGCGCATGAAGGGGCTGCCTGGCTGACCGTGGCCTTGGCACTGGCGACCATCATGCTGTCGATCATCTTCAACGCCTCGATGATGACCGACCCGCGCATGCCCGCACTGCGGAATCTGGCGATGATCTGGGCGGCAGAGAACATCCTGCTGGCGCTGGCGGTCTACAACCGGCTCTTCATCTATGTCGGCTTCAACGGCATGACGCGCATGCGGGTCGTGGGGATATTGGGTGTCACCAGCGTGCTGGCGGGGGTGGTGCTGGTGATGATCAAGATCTCGCGGGGGCACAGCTTCGGCTGGCTGCTGAAGAATCAGATCTTCGTGGTGGCTGTAGCCGCCTATCTGTATGCCGTGCTGCCGGTGGATGGCTGGGTGATGACCTACAATGTGCGGCAAGTGCTGGCAGGGAATCTTCCGCCCAGCGTGCAGATTGCACACCATCCCACCACGACCGAAGGCTGGCTGGCACTGCTCCCCCTGCAACAGGCCGAGAACCAAGTCATTCGTGAAGGGGTGGTCGAAATGTTGACCAATCACGAACGCCGCCTCAACAACGCACCGCCCATCGACTGGACGGCCCGGCAACTGGCGGACGAACGATTCCTTTTGGAGGTGGCACTCCCTGAAAACGATAGCTTGCGAAAGCCGATCAAGCCCGGCGCGGAAGACCGGTTTCGCTCGTTTTCGTTTCAGTGGTATTAGCGCGGGCTACAAGGGTAAGTGTAACTCCCCAGTCTCGGCGCGAAGCTGAGTACAGTCTGCGAAGCTTCAGCGAGATCCTGCGCCGCTTCCCATGAGCAGGGGAGTTGACCAGTGGCTGCTGTGCTGATTGGGGCGCAGTTTTCCGTGGTTGAGCGAGTTCTTGATCGCAAGGCATGCAAGCCCTGTCAGTTCTTCCCATTAACAATTGGCAACAGCATGTTTCATTTTTGAAACATGCTCGCTCGTCAATGCGTTCATTCTCCTCCGTAAATCCTCGTGAAATCGAGTGTTTCCCCTCAACTGGCCGGTTAGGTATGCGAAATGCACTGATTTGGTAGCAGTGACCGGAGCAGGTCTGAATGTTTCAAAAGGCGAAGGGAGTCTTTTGTTTTCGGTGATTGGTTTTCTCTGATCGAGAAGGTGTTTGCCATGGAACCAGTGGCCAACCGGAATGACGGCAATCTCTACGCATCGAATACCATCGAGCCCAGCCTCATGTATCTGCTCGTGGGGATGGGGGTCATGTTCTTTCTGGTGCTCACCTTGATTGGTGTGAACGGCCGCGGGGAATCCACGGGCGATAAAGTCTTCCCGAAGACGAGGCCATCGGCTCCGGCAGATGAAGTCCCTTCCGAGCCCTCGCCAGAAATTGGTGGCTTGTTTCCCACGAATTGAATCGGATGGATTCACGATCGCTGTGGATTGGCGTTAAAACGAATTCTTGCGCTGACCGTGGGTGAAGAATTCCTCCCACTTAAGGCGTCACTGGTCAATTGGCTGAAAAATCGTCAACGTAAAGCGGAGTATTTTCTCATGCTTTATGCTGTCCATCTGCCAATGGTTGACCATGAGTCGTCCTGCTGAATCGCCTACTCCCGAAGAAATCTCACCGGTCTTTCGACTGAGTGACAAGACCACGCTCTTCCCTGTCATTCACGAGAGCGGTGATTTCTCCGTCGCGATCCGCCGGTTTTTGTTGCATCACAGCTTTGATTGCCTGGCTGTGCCGCTGCCACCTTCCTTTGCAGAAGCTGTGGAACAGGCGATTCTGCAATTGCCTTCGGTTTCGATTGTCCTGCAGCGGGAAACCGCCATTCCGACGGTGAGATCTTGGACACCTCCTGCTGAGACGCGGGATGACGATGAACAGCCGGAATTTTTTACCCGTGCCGCCAGCTATGTGCCGGTTGAACCTTGCCAACCGGTCATTGCCGCTCTTCGTGCAGCGATGGAAGAACGGATTCCCCGGGCATTCATCGATCTCGAAACGGATCACTTTGAATGTCATACCGCCGTCTATCCCGATCCGTACTCACTCAAGCATACGACTCCTGAAGCTTTTGCGGCAGCGATTCTCCCTGCGATTCCTCCACCACCGGGGGAACAGGCCTATGCCCGCATTCATACCATGGCTCATCGCCTGCACGAACTCGAACAGCGGTACAACTCGATTCTCTGTATCTGCTCGCTGACGGATTGGCCATGGATTCGCAAAGCGTATCATGATCGCCTCCCCCCAGTGACAGACGACCAGGTGGAACCGGTCGAAACGTTTGCAGTCACTCCGGAAACACTGCATTTCATGATGGGTGAGCTGCCTTATATCACCGGCCTTTATGAGCGGGCGCGAGCCGAGTTGGAATCCGATGAGAACCTGAGCATTGACGGCGTTAAAACCATGCTGCTCGCGACACGCGATGAATATCGCGAAGACCTGGGTTCACGAGCCCGCAAGATTACTCCTAAACTGCTCAAGACCTACTTTCAATATGTCCGTAATCTCACTTTGATTCAAAAGCATCTGACTCCCTCGCTCTATACGCTGATCTCAGCGGCTCAGCAGATTGCTGGAGATCTGTTTGCCGTGCAACTGGCCGATGTGGCCCAGCAGTACGGCTATCCACCTCTGGACGGTGCTCCCCCTTTGCGCATGGGCATCAATAAAGCCGCCCTGCCGGATGGAACGTATTATGGCATGAAAACGCGTCTGCCTGGTCAAACCCGGCTCTGGTGTACCCTAAAGCTCACACCCAAGCCACCTCAACTCCAGCAGCAGGATTGGCAGTCGCGATGGAATCCTTTTCGCCAGTGCAGTTGGCCACCCGAAGATCTGGCGATCGAGAAATTCCGCACGCATATCAAGGATTCTGCAATCGCGTTAATGGGTGCTGATCTGGCCCGCAGTGAAAAGTTCACAACCAGTTTGAAGGATGGTCTCGACATGCGCGAGACACTTCGCAACTGGCATTCGGGAGAGTTGTATGTTCGTATTAATCCGCCCGCCCGCGGAAATCTTGATTGCGTGATTATGCTGTTTGATTCCCCCGCCGACCCGCGTACTTATCCCTGGCGGGTGACGTGGCATGCCGAGCATCACGATGAATCGACACTTTCACTCTTTGCAACCGATTACCGCGCCAGTATGCAAGGCCCGGGGATTGGCATGGCGACTTATGGCGGTGCCATGTTCTTATTTCCGCCCCGGCCGATTCCCGATATCTGGCGGTCGAGGCATTTCGATCATGCCGACACTCTTGAAGAGCGGTTGATTATGGCGGCTTGTCATTACTCGCGGGAAAAGCATATCGCCATGCTCAGCCCCCTTCCCCCGGGGTTGGCATGGAAGAAGATTGCCCAGCGCTACGGCAAAAAACTGATCCACCTGCCCCTTTCGAGATTCAGCCAGGAGACAATCGAAAAGCTCCGCGTCTTCCATGTCCTCAATGGAACCAGTGTTCGTAGCTACGCCGCTCATTTTATCCGCAAGGGCTGAAATCCCCATCAATACGATGCCGTGAAGGATTCTAACCCGTCACTTAATCGTAGATAGACCTGATGCACCACGTCTCTCGCCTGAAGAGAATGTCTCAGGCGATCCTCTTTCATAGTTTCTGAACATGACATCACAGTCGGTCACAAACTTATTTCAGGTATACTTCTGACGCACGTGTACACCCCAGAGCATGACTCAATTGTCGAGAGTTTTCGGGAACTTGAAATTCACCCATAGAACCACTTCTTCGTATCGACAACAGCGGTGTGCATCGAATTCGATTGGAATGAATTCCTGAGACAAACATGATTTCAAGAATGATTATTTATCGATAGATTTGACAGATCCTAATCAGACACAACATTGGCTCATCCGCTGACAGCTTTTCTATCCGTTCTATAGTCTCCGAGTCACTTCGAACACAATCTCTGAGAACTCTAAGAACCTGGAAATACTCTAACTGTTGGTAAAGGCAGAATCTCATTAATCGAAAACGAAATGATTGATAATAAAAATTCCACGCTTCAAGTCCAGTACGCAGCACCGGGTCACGAATGAGATGGCGACGGGTCTCATCATCATCCAGAGCACTGTAATGGCAACACTTACTTAACCACAGTTGTTCAATTTTGATTTTTATCGCCTGATACCAAATAGACCCCTTGTCCCGTAATATTTCCAGACATAGAAGCGTATCCTGCGGATTAATCAATAACCGTAATAGAAGTTCGTCTACCATTTCATTCTGGAGCGTCTCATTCTCGTATTCCATCTCGAAAGCAACCTTGAGGCACATTTGGCATAGAGAACGAACGGATTGCGATGCCTTCACGATAGATGGGTTCGTGCAAATCAATTGCTCATAGCTTATAAGAAGAAAATCTGCGCGATCCAAAAGATGATCACCATAAAACCCACTAACAGTAAACTCATTCAGCGCATTTTTACAGTGTTGAATAAGCTCGTCTTTCTGAACTGGTTCATAAACAATTAACATCTCCAATAAACAGACAATGACAGCTAACCAACAAGAACAGTCATCTACCAGTAATTCATCAAGTCGATGAAACTCTCTGATAACTATTTCGTCTTGATCCCTCTTAAAATACAACTGCCATCGCACTCGCAGAAACTGTGTTTGAAGGGTACGAAACGCAGGATCCAGTATCAGCTTCCACAAATCTTTTCCTGTGGCTAATTCGGGGTGATTCGAACACTCCCTCGTCAACAGCCGTTGAGACTGTAAGCTCAAGCCATACTTCAATGCATAACTCAACAGCAGATTCAGAGACGTCGTCGATGAATCTAAATGCGGCTGAAGCGTCAGCAACCAGTATCTTTGCAGCATCTCCCGCTCAATATGAGGATGGGTCAGACTTCTTCGGGAAAGAACTTCGTAAGCAAGATCGACTCTTCCAGTTTTCGCCAATTGCCACGGATCGCATTCACGATATGACAGATGTAAACCGTCTAAGTTCTTAACAGAGGCTTCCATTCCTCCAATGGCATCCTTTAAACCACATTCAAGGCTAAGCTCATCTGTATTTGGATGAGTCATTTGAGAAGTCTGAATTTCCTCGCCGAAAAGAGGAGCATTATCCTCTGATCGTTTTTTCGCATCAGCATACGGAAGAAGTACCTCATACGCCTTCCGAATCTTCTGAAAGGCCTCAGCTTCGATTTCAGGACGAAACCGCTTAATCAGCTTTGAATAGACCCGCTTTAGATCACCACTTGAAAATGATCGTCCCATCCCCATCAACTCCCAGGGGTTTTCTGGCCACTTCGAGGAATCATCGGGGAGTGAGTGAGCATCGGTACCCATTAGTATCTGCCTGCCAGCGGCACCATAACATTACAAAATCATAAACCAGCAACACCACACTGAAACCAAATGGATCTTGAACCAAGATCAATCTGGCGAAGGCTTAACAGAAACAGATGAACAGCACCGAACCTGCCAACAAAACGATCGCAACGAAAGCAACACATGTCCTGCTTACTACAAACTCCTTTTTGCGATGAGTCCAAGTGCCCCCCCATTCCGGATCAATAACATCAGGAAAATATTTGCGATGCCAATGGTTTGGATTGTCCGAATGTAATAACTCGTCAAACCAGTCTCCACCAAGCGATGCCAGCTTCGGATCAATTCTTCTCAGCTTTTGCGACTCAGCCTGCCATTCATTCGGCTTATCAAAGAATACATCGATTTTCTCGCGATAGAAGTCCCCCTTCTCGGTGGGCCACGTGACATATGAATTCAGGATACATTTGCCCAAATACTTGAGGTGAACTGACCCCAGATGATTGATTTCAGGGTTGATATCGAGCCCACGTTCAAGATGTTCCAGCAGTCGCTTCAAGCGTAGGTGTGGCTGACACAAAGGCCTCAACCGCTCATACTCCCGCTTACGATCCTTCGGAGGGAAACCTAAATAGCGAGAAAAGAAACTGCGAAGTTCCACCTCAACCTGGGCTTCATTGAGCTGCTCCCAGTGCAATCGATCGGTCGGCGTCCATAATGTCTCCGGTTTCCCCGCCAGATACTTAACGGCATGATCTAATGCCTCATTACTTGTAAATCCAGATTTCTCCAACGCGTTTAAAGCAATGGCTTGTATATCATCCACTTCCGCTCCTGTTTCCAGGCCCAGAACAGACCTCCCCCAGGCGAGATGGTGCTCATCGATCATAAAATTGTGTCTGGTTTCAGGTAGAAGATCGTTAACCATTCTGATGAACTCTCATGAATCGATAATTGAAATTGCTTTCAGCAAAGAACACTCCAACATGATTCCTTATACTTTTACCTCAACCTCCCTCATCGAGCTGGTAAGATTGTTGTCCACTCGACAAGGTTCTAGATTACAGTTTTTATAAAACTTACTAATCGATGGGACTCTTTAACATTTTTCTACTTCACTCCCCGTCGTGTACCCTGCATTCAAGCTACATTACAATCCGATAACTAGCAGCATATTACCCATCATCTAGGCTTGAGCAGACAATCATCGACAGGGCTCTTTCTAAATACCAATCTGACATGCCTGAACCAGGCAGCGCAGGGGTTTATCTTTGAGTAACATGTCTGCCCGGGGTGTAGTGGCCTTATTAGCGATTTCGATCATCTGTAGTACAGGAACCAGTTTCGTCATGTCAATACAGTGCACGAGACAGAATCGCAGGACGCGTCCTCGCAATGAGTTGTAGCTGAATTGCGATGCCGACATCAGGCCCATAAGAACCGTATCTCGTTGGGCCTCGACTTTCAGTGCCTCAAATTCAAGGGCTTCGTACTGTGAATATTCTTCATACCAGAGTTGATAGATCGCTTGACTGAGTATCTGCAGCCAGGGTGCACCTTTTTTCAACAGCTCATCCAGACACATCAGCGAACTCTGCGGGTGATTCACAATCTGATCGATCAGTGGCAACAAAATTTCCCGCCTGCGCGGGCTTTCGATATGCTCTAACTCCGTGGCGACTTCCAAACAGCGACGATACAGAAACCGGATCGATTTGGACGTTCTGACCAGTGATGAGGGTGAGCGAAAGAAATCGTGGTAATTCGATATCAGATAGTCCGCCCGATCAAACAATTCCTGCTGATGAACCCCTTGTGATTCCAATTCGCTCAGAAGCGTCTGACATCGGTCAAACATCGGCTGACGCAAACGGGGATGATAGACCACCACCAGTTCCAGCAGTTGGATCACAATCGTTAACCATTGAGCGGGATCATCAAAATACTGGGATTCCAGTTCGTCAAATTCCTGCAGCACAACTTCATCGCCATCGTCTTTGAGAAGCCCTTTCCACCTCAGACGTAATAACGCTAGACGAAAACCCTGGTCGTAACGGCCTGTGATCAGCTTCCAGAGCTGACTTTTCATCGCCAATTCTGGCCGGCTCGACACTTCAACAGATAGCAATCGCTGCACTTCATCACTCAATCGATAAGTGATGGCGAAATTCAGAAGTTGATCATAGGCCGTCGTCGCACGATCCAACTCAGGATGAAGCGTCAGCAACCAGTATCGCTGGAGCATCTCCTGTTCAAGATGAGGTCTTGTAAAACGTCTTCTGGCGAGTTCGGCATACGCCTTTTCATATTCACCCGCCTTCGCCAGTTGCCAC
>JAIXUU010000297.1 GCA_027483405.1 Planctomyces sp.
GGGCTTCAAGACCCCGATTTAGGTTGGATGCTGATTCATGGTGCGTACGAACACATGCTCATCATGACGAGTCGACAAATCCCAGAAATCAATGGAGCGTTGGGTTCAGCCAAGCATGCTTGCTCGGAGCCGCAAGCATGGCACACACAGCGGTGTTAAATCCACGAATCCGAGTCAGGTGTTCAAAGCTCTCGATTCGATGGAATATCGCTCTATTGGTTCTGTCTGGAAGTTTCGATTGATCGAGACGACTGGCGTGCCAGGGCTTTCTGGCGTTCGGGTTTCGTGGCATGCCAGATAGATCGAAGCATTCTTTCCTGAGCGATCGAAAACTCTTCGCCACGTCGGCTCATGGCAATGGCTGCCGTTTCGAGCAGGGGTTCGATGCTGGATAGCTCTTCGATTTCTCCGTGCCAGAATCGAGTAAACGAAGGAATATGCTTGGGGAGGAGTTCGCCCGCCGGGAGAATCATACTCATCACGCCCACGGCACTTCCTGTATTGAACATGCTCCCCAGTCCAGTTTTCACATGGTCGGCGAGAAAGCAGCCCACCTTTTTCTCACCTGTTGCGATCGATGTGCCACCAATCGGGACGGAAACATTCGAGTAATCGTTTTTCAAGTCGCTGTTGGTTGTAATGGCCCCCAGATTCACCCACGAGCCGACATAGCTGTGGCCCAGAAAGCCATCGTGGTACTTGTTCGAGAAGCCTTGGAAGACCGAATTCTCGATCTCTCCACCCACCCGGCACATGGGGCCAAAACTGGTACCCGCGCGGAGGTTCGTACGGAAAAGTTGAGTCCCCGGCCCCACATAACAGGGGCCTTCCATACGGGTAAACGCCTGAATAACGGCATCACGGTCGATGTAAATGGGGCCACCCGTCGTGTCGAAGACGACAAAAGGATCGACTTTGGCCGATTCATGAACCCACAGCGCTTGCATTGGCCCCACGATTGTGAAGGCCTGGTTTGGATGAGCGTTCAGTTCACTTGAGGATGATTGTCGGAAGGCATGATCCTCACAGATCTGCTGCTCGTTCCCATTGACGAGATCCCATGGTCTACGCAGGATCTTTCCGGGTGAGACGACTCGCTTACGGGACTGAGCCAGCCGGACGAGCGATTCGTCGAGGTGATGATCGAGTAGCAAGGTGGCTTCGAGTGGATCGCAAACTATCCAGGCGATTTCTCCATCGACGATTCCCACAGATTCATCGCTGAATTCCGGGACTTCTGCAGGATTGCAGAGCCATTGACCATTCAGCAACAGTGTGTGACCACCAGCCAGCCAGCGGGCATCATTAACGTAAGCATCGGGATGGGATTCGCGATACGTTTCGAGAAGGTGCGGACGAATAATCGCCCCCCATTCATCCGGTTGCAAAACTTTCAGCCAGCGTTCACGTGTGGAAAAGTGGCCTGTCAGCAACTCGAACACGGGACGGACCCAGACGAGTGGCTCAAGAGTTGATGAAGCGGAGTTTTCAAAAATTGCCAGACGCATGACGGGATTCCCTTCGCTGTCGTGCTTCCTGCAGAATTTTCATGGTGTCCTTGTCAATTTAGGCAATTCGAATTTTCTGGTGAAGACGACTTTTGATTTCCTGCGTGTGGTTTTCGTGGAGGGGGAGCGATTTGGGTAAATTTGCTGCGTTGACACAAACTTCACTCCTTTCTCTGTAACGGCTTGATAAGCTGAGTATGGTTAGATAGTCGTCAGTATCTGGACTAAAGTGCGTGGTGCGACGACGGCCACTTTCTCACGATGTCCAGGTTGGTGTTCCAATCGTCTGAGTGATCCCATCACCTTCCATCTTTAAGAGTTCCATCATGCTTGCTCCTCAGATATCGACTTTGAATGGGTCTCAACCTGCAAGGTTACAGGCCAGCGATGGTAAGTCCGATTGCTGGATCACGATTGGAACATCGGCACGCGCAACACGCATGCTGCGCGTGAGTGCTGTCCTGCTGGTTCTGGGTGTTTTGGGAACGCTGGGTGGAACAGTTTCTACGGCTTTCGCCCAGCAGAGTGCGGCACCAACGCCGACACCCATCTCAGGGGGGACTCCTGTGGCTGCACCGGTTGTTGCACCACCTGCGAGTGAAGAGCCACTGGCCATTGTCACCAGCTTTGCTGAGAAGTATGGCCAGGCCTTCAATGCTGCGAAGATCGATGACCTTATTGCCTTGTGGCGTGCGACGGGAACCTATGAGGACGAAACCGATGGGCTGATTGTGACTGGCCATGCAGCACTCAAAGAAGGGTTCGGCAACCTCTTCAAAGAAAACCCGGGCCTGCGGATTATTGCGAATGTGCAATCGGTGCGACCCGTCACCAAGGAAGTGCTGATGTTCGAAGGGATCGTGACCACCAGTGCTCCAGAGAGTGACGCCACGGTCTCGAGCTTTGAGGCTGTGCTCGTCAAGGAAGGGAATCAGTGGTTGCTCGATTCAGTGAAAGAATCGGCTGCGGTCGAAGGGAAGGCCATGCTGCAGAACCTGGCCTGGCTGGTGGGTGAGTGGCGCGACGATGCCAACGATGTTTCCATTGAAACGACTGTGCGCTGGTCGAGCCAGCAGGCTTTTCTGATTCGGGCCTATAAGGTGAGATTTGGTGAAGAAATAAGTCATGAAGGGACGCAGGTGATCGGCTGGGATGCTCAGCAGAAGACGATCCGTTCGTGGAATTTTGAATCCGATGGTGCTTTCGGAGAGGGAATCTGGACGCTGGCCAGTGGGGAGTGGACGATTCGTAATACGCTGACACTGGCTGATGGGACTCGCGGCTCTTCCCGGCAGATCTTGAGGCCGGAATCGGCGGATGCCTACACGGTCGAATCTGTTGGTCGCGAGTTGGGTGGTGTGCCACTTCCATCCACGGGAGAGATTCGCGTGATTCGCGTTAACAGCGAGTCGATGACTCAGGTGGAATCAGCTCCCAATGCGAATGTTCCAGGTCGGTGAGTTGCTTAGGGCGTACCTGTTCTGAGGCTGGAGCCATCTCAGATATTGAACGCCAACATTGGTATTGAGACCCAGAAGCATTGTTTTTCGAGACCACGACTCCACTCCATATGCCGGGCGACATCCAGGGAGCGATCATGTATCAGAAATTTTCATGGACTTTGGCGGTTTCGCTATCGCTGGCATCGCTCTCGCCCGTCTGGGCGATTGGTGGTCGAGGTGGCGGTGGCGGTGGCAATCGGCCAAATATCTCGCGACCTTCTGGCGGCGGTGGAGGGGGAGCAGCAGCGGCGCGGCCATCCATGCCCTCCAGACCTGCAACACCGACGGCGAGGCCCAGTGCGCCAGCGGCCCGGCCCAGTGCGCCAGCGGCCCGGCCCAGTGCGCCAGCGGCCCGGCCCAGTGCACCGGCAGCCAGGCCTAACCTGCCCACAGCCAGACCCAATGCTCCAACCACTCGTCCTTCACTTCCCGCCAATCGGCCGAATTCGTTGCCATCGGGTGGGATCTCCAGACCATCAGGAAATGATCGGCCCACATTACCGACGACAAGGCCGACAGCGCCGACATTGCCCACGACTCGGCCTGGGGCAGGTGGTGGAGCAGCACAAACACGCCCGACACTGCCTCAAACCCGACCATCACTTCCCGAGAACCGTCCGGGCGTTGGGACCGGGATTGGCAATCGCCCCGAAGTTGGTAGCAACAGGCCTTCTATCAATCGCCCCGGGACATCCAACCCGGGAACCACACTTCCCGGCGGCATTGGAAACATTGGTGGAAATCGTCCCGGAGTAACTCGTCCTTCACTGCCTGAAGGGGGGATCAATCGCCCGGGAACAACGCGACCTGATATCACCAGACCTGAGATCACTCGTCCTGGAACAGGGCGTCCGGACATTTCGCGACCAGATATCTCTCGCCCAGACATCTCTCGCCCAGGTATTTCTCGTCCAGAGATTGGGGGCGGGGCAGGCCGTCCGGGTGTGGGTGGGGTCACACGCCCGACGCCGGGGGATCTGGGTGATTTTCTGGGCATGCAACGGCCTATCCGACCAACGGAACCTCCCGTACGCCCATTACCAGATCGACCCGGAATAGGTGATCGACCCGGAATAGGTGATCGGCCAGGTATTGGAGATCGACCCGGTATTGGAGATCGACCCGGTATTGGAGATCGACCCGGGATTGGAGATCGACCTGGGATTGGAGATCGACCTGGTATTGGAGATCGACCTGGTATTGGAGATCGACCTGGGATTGGAGATCGACCCGGGATTGGAGATCGGCCCGGAATTGGAAACGGTCAACGGCCAGACTGGAGTCGACCTGAAGACAGGCCACGACCGGGACGTCCCGGAAACGTCAATATTAACAACCGCCCGAGCTGGGTGAACATCAATAACAATCAGGTCAATGTGATCAGAAACAACTGGGGGAATGCGATCAGGCCCTTGCCAGGTCAGCCCGGCATGGGGAACTGGCTCAATGATCACCCTAACCGCCGAGATTACTGGAATAGTTGGGGCGGTAGTGTTCGTTCATCGTGGAGATACAACGGTTTTCACAGAAACTGGTATGGCCCCAACTGGTGGGTGAGTCATCCTCATGGCTGGGGTGGTTGGCATTTTCATCGCTGGAGTGTCTGGCAAAGCCCGAGTTTCTGGTGGCGAGTGCCTGTCTGGACGACCTTTGCCACATGGTTCACCTGGAGGCAGCCTCCTCCCGCCGTCGTGTGGTCACAGCCAGTCTTCTTTGATTATGGGACGGGTGGAAATGTGGTGATCAACTCGGATTCCGTGTTGATCAATGGTCAGGTGGTGGCGACACCTGCTGAGTTTGCAGAAAGTGCTGCCGTTCTGGCGACAGTCCCGGCACCGGCAAATGACGAAGAGGCGGCAGCCATCGAATGGATGCCACTGGGGACATTCGCCATTTCGACAGACCGTGATGACAAGAGCCCTTCATTCAGTATTCAACTGGCTGTGACACGTACGGGCATCATTGGTGGAACGCTGTTTAATGCAGAAACCGATGAAGCGACAGCAGTGCAGGGTCAGGTCGATTCCGAAACGCAAAGGGTCGCCTTCCGCATTGGCACTACGGATGACCTTGTGATCGAAACCGGGCTGTATAATCTCACTCAGAATGAGGTGCCTGTATTGGCTCATTTTGGAGTTGAGACGACCGAAAACTGGCTCATGATTCGGCTCGATCCACCAGAAGATGAGTAATCGCTGGTGGTCACGTGAGAATCGTAAACTTCACTCAGCTCAAGGGTTGGTGGTAGCCTGCTGGAGCTTCTGGAGAACTTCGCGACTCTCGGGCTTGTCTTTGAGAAGTGAGTTCAGAATGTCGATGGCCTCCTCGCGCCGGCCGGTGGCGAGGAGAACATCGGCCAGAAGCTCGCGGGTGGCGAAGTTCGGGCCGGGAATTGTTAATCCTTCCCTCAAGGCTGCCTCCGCCTTGGGGAGATCATTCAAACGGACATAGGCTCTTCCGAGGTTGTACCAAGTATCGACATGATCTCGCTTGAGAGCCGCCGATTTCTGGAGTGCGACCACAGCCTCCTGAGGATTCACTTCGACGAGTGCGTCGCCCAGATTCAGCAGATGCAGGCTGTTTTTGGGATCAAGTTCGTGGGCTTTGCGAAACATTACGGCCGCATCTTCGGGGATTTTCATTGCGAGAAGCACGAGTCCGAAGTCGGCATAAGATTCAGCACTCCGTGAATAGTTTCGGACGAGATAAGCCGCATGCGTAGCCGCTTTTTCGAGACGGTTGTCTGCCAGATAATTGCGAACGAGTGAAGATCGCGGCCGGGCAGCATCGGGATACTTTTGAATCGTATCCATAAAGGCGGCCTCTTCTGATGTGTAGACCGCGTTCCGTGAATAGGTCACACACCCGAGCGCCACAGCAATCGGCAGGCAGACAAGTAAGCTGATACCTGCTGGTGACTGCTGAGGCAGCTTCAGTTTGTCTGTTGCCAGACGAGCGAGCTGATAGATAGCCAGTACAAACCCGGCTGCAAGGAAGGCGATTGGCAGATACATGCGATGCTCGAAATAGGCATCAGCAATCGGCACAATGCTGGATGTGGGAGCCAGCACGAGGAGCCATCCCCCGGCAAGAAAGCCAGTTCTGGGGAATCGAACCATTAAGAAAACAATCAGGCAGAGTCCGAGTGCAAATGGTAAAACTTCCGGCCAGGCTTCGGAAAGTGACATTCGCCAGGGCCAGCAGGGGTCTAACGCCTGACCATTGGGCCAAAACAGAAGTTTGAGGTATTGGAAAATTACGCTGGGTTGAGTGATCAGATATTGCCAGGGGGTTCCCTTCTGGATGACTCCAATTCCGCCATCATCATAGTTTTCGCGATGAGCCCACATGATTCCGAAGAGGAAAATCAGTGTGGACCAGATGCAGAGATGAAGTTTCCAGCGAGTTGTTACGACTTCGCGAACCGACTTTGCAAAGAAGACGCGGTCGAGCCAGAGAATCAGCAGAGGTGCTGTGGCCATCAGTTCCTTCGAGGCCATCCCAAGCAGCAGGCAGAAAATCATTCCCAGGATGAAGATTTTCTTCCGGGAAGTGATGGCCAATACAAACCCCACCAGCGATGCCAGATACCATAAAGAGGTCAGAGATTCGAGCCTTTGGTAGGTGTAGGTGACTCCTTGTGTTTGCAAGGGATGAAGAGCCCAGAGAGCAGCCGTGCAAAGAGCAATGCACCAGCTATCGGAGATCATGCGCGGATCGGAATGAGGACTTCGTTCAATGACGAGTCGAGTGAGAACATAGACGAGGAGAGTATTGATAAGATGAATGCACAGGTTGACGGCCTGATAGCTCCAGATCTGTTCTCCACTGAGTGCATAATTGAGGGCAAAGGTGAAAAAGACAACGGGACGCGTTGACGACCAGAGATATTCTGGAGGCCAGAGAGCGCGAACGGGCTTGTAGGAGAGAATAAAAAGTCGGCCATCAAAGACGAAATCTGCGGAGCCAATGTTGGCATAGGCCACTGCCACGGCTGTCAAAAGAAGGAAAATTGCCAGGCACCACGAGTTGCAGAAACGCAATAGAACGGGCTTGGTCGGTGCATGATGAATGGGATTTTGACTTCCAATCGCCAGTTCCTCGGCCGGTAGAACGGATGATCGGCTAGATGCTGATGGTCGCTGGGGCATCTCGGAAGATCTTTAGTGTGTCAGGAGGAAAAGCTCATGTGTTCTAACCTGTCGAGAGTCGGCCTGCACGGTTGGCCGATGTGACTCATGAGCGAATTGTTCAAAGTTTCATGTTTTATTCACACTGGTTTCGACGTTTGATTGAGACTGATCTGACCGAACAACGAGAGGATTTCTAATGAAGAACTCTGGTGGTGATGCGGGTCTCAGTGGATATGGCCTATGGTTGTGAAGCAATATGCTGAACTTCCGTGACGAATGACAAACCATCCCTGGTAAAGCCTGAAATGACTGACAGCCTCAAACAAATCGCTTCGCAAGATGTTGCAACTCAGGGGGTTCTGCCCGATGTGGAAGCACCGCCGGTGGTTGACCATCGACCGACGAATTACCGCGAACGGGTGTTTTCGTTGTTTGAGGAATCGTGGCCCGTTCGCCAGGTTAAAGCCCTGGACTTTGGTGCCGGGGATGGATGGTTCGCCAGTCATCTGCTGCAAAGGGGATTGTGTGCAGAGGTGACGGCTATTGATGTGCAGATTCAGCCACAGCTTTTGCATCCTGTTACCGCCTATGATGGAGTGCGGATTCCTGCTGATGATCGTCAATTTGATCTCAGTTATGCCGTCGATGTGCTTCATCATTGTCCTGATCCGATGAAGTCATTAGAGGAACTGTTGCGGGTGACGAGAGAGTGGCTGGTCATCAAGGATCACACTTACACCACCAGTGCCGGTTACTGGACTCTCTGCCTGCTCGATGAGTTGGGTAACCGGCGTTTTGGCATTCCTTCCCGATATCGCTACATGAAGGGCTGGGAATGGTGGAGTCTCCTGGAAAGAGCAGGCTTTCAGGAAGAGCGCCGGATCTGGCCGGCACCTGTCCATGAAGGTTGGCTGGGAAGTTGTACGAATCATCTGCAGTTTGTCAGTGTCTGGAGAAGGAGCGACTGTGGATCCTGATCAAAGTGGTCGTCTCCATCCCTCGTGGTTCAATCATCAGCGGCATGTGCTCAAGGCACTCGCGCAGGCAGTGGTGAAAATTGTTGAGGAACATCACCAGCCATTGAAAAACGCCACAGTCCTCGACTTTGGTTGCGGCGATGCTCCTTATCGGGCTTTGTTTCAAGCGTGTGGCATCGCGAAGTACCTGGCTGCGGATCTGGGTGAGGGGGCCGAGATTCCGATTGAGTCCGGCAAACCATTGCCGATCGCAGATCAGTCGATCGATTTTGTCGTATCCTTTCAGGTGCTGGAGCACGTCTGGGATCTGGACTGGTATTTGAGTGAGGTCAGGCGAGTCCTGAAGCCTGATGGCAAGCTGATTTTATCGACGCATGGAACCTGGCTGTATCATCCACATCCGACAGACTTCCGGCGATGGACAGTCGATGGATTGCCGGAAGAACTTAGTACCCGGGGCCTGGTTGTAGACAAGATTGAAGGGCTGGTAGGCCCTTTAGCATGGACCACACAAGTGCGATTGCTGGGCTACCGGATGGTTTGTCAGAAAATTCCGCTGGTGGGAAATCTGCTGGCTTCTTTGATGGCTTTGTTGATGAATGTGCGCATGTGCCTGGAAGATGGGATCACACCCCCGGCGCTGATCCAGAATCATGCCTGCGTCTATCTCACCGTGAGTCATCCCCGTTGAGTGCCATTGTCTGTCGGAATTGGCGATCGATGGATCTTGCCTGGTTGCCAACATCTGTTTGAGGTTTCATTTTGAAGATTCTCACAGTCACTCATTACTTTGCTGAACATGGCGGAGGCATTGAGTCGGTGGCGAAGCAGATCACCGAGCGGTTAGCCGCACGGGGGCATGCATGTGTGTGGGCAGCGACAGCACCTTCCCGTACTCAGTCGAAACCTGCCGGGGCTGTGACAGCTCTCGAAATGAGTGGCAGCAATCATCTCGAAGAATGGACTGGCGCACCTTTTCCTGTCTGGGATTCCAGGAGCCTGCAGAAGTTAAGGCAAGGAGTAATCGAGGCCGACCTGGTTCACATTCACGACTTCTGGTACTCGGGCAATCGAAAAGCTTTCTCGATGGCCACTGAACTAGGGCGACCGGTTGTGATCACTCAGCATGTGGGGACCGTCCCTTATCGTAATCCATTGTTGAGATGGGCCATGGCCATGGCTGACCGCCGGCTGGCTCCATCCACCCTGGGTTTGTGTGATCAGACCGTGTTCATTTCCGAACGAACAAGACGACATTTTAACGGGCGATTCCCTTATTCTCGCGAACCGGTGTTAATCCCCAATGGCGTGGATCTGACGATCTTTACTCCGGCAGAGCAGATCCGTCGTGAGGAACTGCGAAAAAAATGGGGATTCTCAACAGACGCCCCAGTCTGGCTGTTTGTCGGCAGGTTTGTCGAGAAGAAGGGGCTCAGACTTTTACAGAGAGTCTGCCAGCACCTTGCCAACATCCAGTGGTGTTTTGTGGGTCAGGGGCCGCTCAGCCCGGAGAAATGGCATGAATCTGAGAAGCCGCCACGATTAAAGGTGCTGCCCTGGCAAAAGCCTGACGCACTGGTCGAACTTTATCAATTGGCAGATCTGCTAGTCTTACCTTCGATTGGTGAGGGCTTCCCGCTGGTTGTGCAGGAGGCGATGGCGAGTGGTACGCCATGTTTGATCACACATGAAACGGCATCGGGTGTGAGTGGTGATCTTCCCGAACTCAGTACCTGTGATCCTCGAGCCGAATCCTTAAAAGCCGTTCTTCAGCGATTGGAAGCGCAGTCACCTCTGGATGATTCTCGGAGGCGGCAGATTGCCAATTATGCTCGCGGCCTATGGGATTGGAACGAGACAGTTTCAAAATACGAACAACTTTTCGAGTCGCTTTGCCGTTGAAGAATTCTCAAAGAGTAGCCCATTCGCTGAGAAGCTGTTGACTATGAGTCCTGTGATTGGCACCCGCAGTCTATCCGTCAGAAGAATTGGCTGCTAACTGGCAAAAGTCGTCCTTTGTGAACCGAAATTCACAGTGACTTCACCGGTGATTCGCGAAAGGACAGAAAGATCTCAGCACCTCGACGATCTCTTGGCTTCTCGAATCATGGTGCGCGAAATGATTTCTTCCCGGTTGCTTCCTGAAACGATTGACGACGGCGTGACGATTGCCGACTTTTCTGGTGAGTATGCTTTGCCAGCAATTGAAGTTTCCGTGGTGATGCCCTGTCTGAATGAAGAGCGGACAGTTGTGGTTTGTGTCGAAAAAGCCCTGCAGACCATGAGCCGCCTGGGTGTCATGGGTGAAGTGGTGATTGCCGATAATGGATCAACGGACAAGAGCGTTGAACTGGCGACTGAGGCCGGTGCGCGAGTGGTGCATCAGTCGCAGAAGGGATACGGCAGCGCTCTCCAGAAGGGATTTGAAGAAGCCCGCGGCAAATTCATCATTATGGGTGACTGCGACGACAGCTATGATTTCACAGATCTGGAGCGGTACATCCAGGAACTTCGCGGCGGGGCCGATCTGGTGATGGGCAATCGTCTCAAAGGTGAAATCAAGCCTGGGGCGATGCCACCACTTCATCGCTATTTTGGAAACCCGGTGCTGAGTGGCTTTTTGAATCTGCTCTTTCGCACAGGAGTGGGTGACTGCCACTGCGGGATGAGAGGTTTTCGTAAAGAGGCTTACCAGTCGCTGGGCTGCCATATGCCAGGGATGGAGTTCGCCAGCGAGATGGTCATCAAGGCCAGCAAGGCACGACTGAAAATCCGTGAAATTCCGATTGTGCTCTCACCCGATGGACGAGATCGACCACCTCATTTGCGAAGTTTTCGAGATGGCTGGCGACATCTCAAGCTGATTCTGATGTACTCGCCTTCGTTCCTGTTCCTATTGCCTGCAGTGGTGATGATTGCTCTGGGACTGTTGGCTGCCCCAGTGGCTTTGTTGGCTGGTTATGGAACCTACGAGACCATTTTCGGCCCGAACTTTCTGATTATGGCGGCCTTTATGGCGATTGCCGGAGCACAGATTTTCTTCCTCGGGTTGATTGCCCGTCTGCAGGCTCATCGGGTCGATCCGGTGTTTGCCAGTCCGCGTATGGATTGGCTGTTGAGAACGTTTTCGGTGGAGCGAGGATTGATCAGTGGTGGCGTGCTTTCCCTGATCGGACTCGGCCTGACAATCCCTGTCGTCAGCGAATGGTTTCGCTCGGGAACTGTGTCTCAACCGGCATTGTGGATTCTCTCGGGAACGCTGCTCGTACTGGGCACCCAGACCATGTTTGGCTCGTTTCTGATTGGTATCCTCGAATTGCAGATTGAGCGTTCCAAGCAAAAGAAACTCTAGTCGTCCGCAGATTGAGCAAGACTCATTGAGCATCTGAGTTAAAGCCATAGAGTCTTGCTGAGTGGCTGAATCGAACGACTGGATTCAATTGCCATTCATCCGGCGAATGTCGTCGTTCCAGGCTCGGTTTTCTCGAATGGCCTCTTTCGTTCCTTCGCTCAAGCCACCACCAAAACCTTCCCAGGCAGGTTGATTGGAACTGGGCATGCTTTTGGAAATTTCATCGAGAGCATTCATGACTTTTCCCATCTGCTCAGCGAACTGACCGATCATTTGCATCTCGGCCAGATTACCGGCCTCGGCTGCTGGGAGATCCTTTTTTGCCTGTGCATACCCGGCATCAGCCGCCTTACGAATCCAGAGTGCGGCTGTCTTGTCGTTTCGCTTAACGCCATCGCCATAAGCAAAGCATAAGCCGTATTCATACATTCCTTCGGGGTAGCCCAGATCGGCGGATTTGCGAACCCAGGCGGCATAGGTCTTGAAGTTCTGCTTCACTCCACCCCGGCCCATCGCAAAAAACTTGGCGGCATGGAGCATCGCTAACGGATTACCGGCATTGGCACTCTGGAGGAAGTATTCAAGAGCCTTCTTTTCATCGAGGGTAAAACCAGTCCCCGTGACATACAGGACTCCCATCGTATTGAGGGCATCGGGCTGCCCCAGTTTGGCGGCCTTCTCGTACCACTCGATCGCTTTCGGAAGATCACGCGGGAGTGCCTGGTTATTCAGGTAGAGATCGCCCAGTCGCTTCATGGCCAGGGCGTTGCCGCGATCTGCCGCTGTGCGGTAATGCGTCTGACAGGTCTGCACATTTTTGGCCACACCTGTTCCCAGCAAGTAGCAATCGGCCAGTCCCACCATGCCATTCGTATCATTCGCAGTTGCGGCTTTTCGATACCATTCAACGGCTGACGATGGATTGGCAGATGTCCCGACACCTTCGCGATACATATGGCCGAGCAAAGTCATCGCTTCGGGATCTTGAAGTTCAGCAGCTTGTTTCATCCAGCGAAATGATTCGGCTGCATCCACCTTTTTCGAGCGGCTGTCAATCAATACCGCAGCTAATGTGACCATGGCGTCGGCGTGATTTTTGGCTGCTGCTTCCCGGAGCAGTTCTTCGCCTTTGGCCCAGTTTTTTGTGACTCCTTTGCCTTCCAGATAGCAGCGGGCCAGATTGGTCTGACCTGTCAGATTGCCTGTGGCTGCCGACTGGCGATAGAGGTCAAACGCTTTGGTCGATTCGGCTTTAACGCCACGGCCAAAGTGGTACATATTCCCCAACAAGGAGAGCGCCCTGCCGTCTTTGGCATCGGCAGCTTTCTTGAAGAGTTCAAAGGCTTTCGAGTCATCTTTGGAAACACCAATCCCATCGAGATAACAGAGTCCCAATTCGATATGAGCTTCGATGTTCCCTTTTCTGCTGAGCGATTGGAAGATCTCGAAGGCCTGCTGCTGATCGGCCGCCGCCTTCGATGTGACCAAGCGTTTGCCTTCTGCCAGAGAGGGCGTTCCCTGAGCAGCTTGTAGCGTACTGGTGATGCCGACAAGACCCACGACGGCGATCAACCACAGGCCGGCCATCAACCCACGGAATCTGCTGTTTGGCTTTTTTCTCATGTTCTCTCCCGGCGATTCGTGATTGCTCAATCGACTGATGCAACTCTGCGCTTTCCTGACGCTATGACATGCGAGAAGCAGGAATCATCTGTGCCAGAATTTTCCAGGATTTTCCAGATTTGCCGGAGAATGTGATCTCGATTCAGCTGAGTGAGATCATTGAACATCATGAAAAACAGCAAACGCCCGATCCTGCTGGTGAGGATCGGGCGTTCTTAGAATTCGCTGTTTGGAGAGGAACTGGAAGTTGCCAGTTTACCTGCGGGCGAGTTGCCTGCGCAGGGAGTTCATCCCTGCCGCGAGATCCTGATCGTCTTCGGGATTTTCATTTCGCAGGCCGCGATAGGCGGTTAACTGCTCAGAACTTGCTGGCACTTGGACATCGGGTTCAACACCAATTTTGCCGTAAGTGTTGCCATTGGGCGAGTAGAACTTGGCCGTTGTGAGCCGAAGACCTGTCGAAGCTCGACCGGGAAGAATGCTTTGGACGCTCCACTTGCCATAGGTTTTGCGGCCGACCAGCACACCGCGGCCATGGTCGTGAATGGCACCGGCGACAATTTCGCTGGCACTGGCACTATCGCCATCGACAAGAATGACGAGTGGAACATTCCAATCATTACCGCGAGTGGCGGTGTAGCTCCAGTTTTGATCCTGTGTGCGACCTTTGGTGGAAACAATCATGCCATCATCAAGGAAGCGGTCGAGAACTTCGACAGCCGCTGTCAGGAGACCACCTGGATTGCCTCGCAAATCCCAGATGAGCGCCTGCATCCCCTGGCCGCGGAGATCTTTCAGTGCCGCATCGAGTTCAGCGGCTGAGTTTTTCTGGAAGCCAGTCATCTTGATGTAGCCAATCCCGTTCGCAGGATCGACAATTCGCACAATGGGGATACTCTTCACCTTAACGGCACGGCGGCTCAGTTCGGTCTGGCGGATCTGTTCTGTGCGTGGATTTTTCAGATCGAGACGCACACGGCTATCGGGAGTTCCCTGCAGATGCTGGGCTGCTTCTTCAGTACTCATGTTGAGGCAGTTGATCCCATCAATCGCGACGATGTAGTCGCCCGGGGCAGCACCACCTTCTTCGGCTGGACTCTCGCTGAGGACGTTGATCAACAGCATCCCTTTACCAGCTTCGGCCTTCATTTCAATGCCGATCCCGACGAATTCGCCTTCGATATTGCTGTAGAGATCATCCAGGCGGCCGGGTGTCAGGAAGCTGCTGTATTCATCAAGGGCATTGCAGCCACCGAAGACATACTCCATGACAATCGCACCGGGCGCGATTCGCAGTTCGGAATAGGCAGAGCGTGCGACTTCGGTCACAACCATGCGGGCTTCTTCCATGCTGCTACAAGGACGATTCCAGTAGCGATCACGAAGCATGGCACGGAAGGCACCAATGGATCTTTGCGAGGCGGAGGAGACATTCTTCGCGAGGAATTTTTCGTTGGTGAGAGCGACGTAAAGACTCTCGGTGCCGTGGGCGATGAATGCAGTGGGGCTGATCGTATCAACATAGTATTTGCGAACTTTGAGCAGTGCGTCATCGAGGAAGACGAGCGATTCGTCGAGTGATGAGGCCGTCAGTCCATCGGTATAGCTTTTGTCGGCATAGCGACGATCGACCGAGAACTGAATGCGAGTTCGTCTGAGGCCGTATTTGAGCTGGGGATTTTCTGGCCACTGTTTGAGGGCCTTCTCGTACAGGCCGATGGCGTCCACCCACTGTCGACTTCTTTCGAAATCAGCCGCACGCTCGATGGCGGCTTTCTCAGTGGCTGGTTCGCTTTCTGTTGCTTGAGCCGTCGGGGCGAATGCCACGGACCAGCCCAATGCCAGAAATGCGAGATAAGTCCAAACGGAATTTGAGCGCAGTCCAAATGGTGGATGCACCTTGAAGCCCCCCTCAAGGATCGAACGAGAACGTCTGCAATCGGAAAAGGTCTTGCGCTACCCGCGTGGCAAAACCTTCTTCAGACAGCGTGACGAGTGGAAGTGGGCAACAGCAATGTTTCTTTAATGAAACTTCTGTTGTCCGAACAAAACGACTATAGGTCGCCCTGTGCACAGGTCAAACTGGATTCCTCTTACCAATTTTCGCTCTTCGTAAGAACCGTCACAAACGGACAGCAGCTCGTTGATTCCTGCCAAAACTGCATCTTTGGGCTCAGTTTTTCGAGCATGGCTTCAAAGACACTTCAGCAGAATTGACGAAAACAGCAGCTCCCTCAAGCCAGGCATTGCCAGTCGTCTGCAGCTGA
>JAIXUU010000038.1 GCA_027483405.1 Planctomyces sp.
CCTGTTCCAGCAAGTGACCTGCGAGAAAATCCCTGCTCAAAAGGACGAATACTGGTCTGACCAGAATTGCCAAAAGCCAGTGATGTTTCGTCTGTTGTTGACTGACCACTTCTGGCGAGCGGGAGATGAGCCCCATGAAATGACCACGTGCGGAGTCCCTCCTGATTCCCGTGCCTCGTGGGCACCGGGTCAGTACGGTCGTCATTCTGAGGAAAATCGTCGATGTCAGGTCGATAGATGTCGATCATTATGAACACAATTCAAAAAGCGAAAAGAGTCAGCGAAAGCGATTCGTCGGCGAAAATGGAGTTGTTGAGAAAGAATTCCGGTACTCACGAGAGCTCATTTCTGAGAGGCTTTACAGTCTGGGAGGGAAAACCCTTTCAGCAAACAAATTTGTCAGGTGAGTTTGTCCTGCAGAATCCTTCCGACACAAAACGCCGTTGGTTGTTCTCATGAGAAGGTTTACGGAAATCGAAATGCTTCAGTCAATCAACACCATGGATTGACACCTGACGAACTGTGAAAGTTCGCAGTAAGAATCCTACGTCTGTTTCTGACGAGCGACCCTTTTTCATGGAAGTCATGGAATCTGTGTGATGCCCGACGAACATCAACAGAAACGCACGATCGAAAACGATCCTAATCAACGGGCAGAGTTGAAGGTCAGACGACAGACCTCATGGAGGCAGTGGCTTTCTGGCTGGTGGCAACGTGTCAGCACATGCCGATGGTGTGTCGATTTCTGGCAGAGATCTCCTCTTTCGCCATCATCTCACCGGACTCTGAATATCGGGGAGCAGGGCGAAGCCAGAGCCGAGTTGTACCTCAAGGGGTTGGGGTATCAGATCCTCGCCAGAAATCTACGCACCCGGCTGGGTGAGATTGATCTTCTGGCACTCGAAGGCGAGACGATTGTCTTCATCGAGGTGAAAACCCGCAGGTCGAATGCTCGCGGTCGACCGGAAGAGGCGATTCATCCGCGAAAACAAAAGCAGCTATCAAGAGTGGCGATGGCGCTCTTGAAGTCGAAAGGTTGGTTGCATCGACAATCAAGGATCGATGTCATCACGATCACGGGAGAGCCAGAAATCCCAGATTGTGAGCTCAGGCACTATCGCCATGCCTTTCCTTCGGTACTCTGACCCGATGATTCAACCATCGCGTCATTCAAACGCTATGACCTAACGTAATGGCAAAAGATCGGTTTCCAGGTCAAAGCGGGAATCGTCTTCTTCTCGGCCTTCCTGTGGCTTCCAGTTGACGAGGTCACTGAAGTCGAGAAATCCATCGTCCAGTTCGTTTTCATCGGTAGTCGATGAATAGTGATTCGAACCTGCGCTCAAGTGAGGCTGTGTAAAAAAAGTCTCACCCGTGCTCGAGTCACCGAATGGAACATCCTCAGTCGATGAATCATGGGACGAATCATCTTCAGGATTGAGCCACAGCGTTTCGATGCGTCGGGTTTCCGGCTGCCGGGTCTGAAGAATCTCAAGCCTGACGAAGGCTGGCTGAATCTCAATCACACGAATGATCGTATCATCACCGACAATGAGACACTCGTTCACAGCTCGTGAAAACTCAAGCATCCTGAACCTCATCAGTTGTATTCCGGTATCACTTCCACACGACCTGCGAGTATGAGCCAGGCATTTCGCGTCCGAGTGATGTCATCAATTGAGGGGTCATTCTGCCGACGGACATCAACTCGCACAAGTCGGAAAATCATCTTGGCGCATAGTTCCGTAAACCTTCTCAACGTCAAGAAGTACCGCAACATTTCCCAAGATTTTTCTGCTGAAAAGCCAGTGAAATTGCCCTTGCATTGAAGACTCATCACTGATCACAGCACGTCCTGGAGAGTGATTCTGAATCAAGTCAAGTGTTGGATCGTCGCTTCTATTGGCTTCAAAAAAAATCATCGAGTATGGCCCAGACGCTTGCATCCCCAATGCATTGTCTTTCTCGCTGGATCAACAGTCCAATGTCGTGATGCGATCAACTATCGATTGAGGAGTTGCCCAGGGCTCAGCCTGCGGGCTGCAAATGCCGGCTTGAGAGAGGCATCCATCAGAGAATCCACTCCTTCCAGTCGTGCCAGTATCTGGCCTTGGCGATTCAGGATTTCCACATCCATGCTCACGACATGGGCTGTCATCCTCTGGATGCGGCACGTGATGATCACACCTTCGGCAGGCCACTTTCTTTGGAGAAGTTCAATGCGGCGAATTCCAGTCGGTAACGACGGCATGCCACGCTGTTGCCATGCCCAGACAATCGCCATCTGAAAGATCACATCCAAGACAAGGGGATCAATAAGCCAACTGTGGCGATGAGGTTTATGCATCCACAACCGAGGGGCCTCTGCCACGCGCGAGATCACGCTGAGTTGTCGTTCATTGCAGGCCAGAACCTGCTCAATACCCTGCATCAGGGGGCCATGAAACAACCATACCTGATACAGATCAGCAGGCAGGATTGAACGATCAAACGAGTCTCCACGCAATTCGTTGGTGGTGGTTACGGGAGTTTGATCGATGGTCTGCCCCGTCATGATGACGTCTGCTGTGGCGTGCAGCAGCGTTCGTCCAGCCGTTTCGCTGGTCAACCGGGCTTGCCATGGTTGAACCCATCCACTGGTGTGGCGGGGGCTGTCAGCTTCGGCTAAAGGCTCCAGTTGAACCTTGAGGTGAGCGAGTTCATGAGAACTGAGGCGGACACCCTTCATCACTTTGACGTTCTCAAAACCACTCAGTGCCATCCCCGGGGAAAGATGTGCTGCCCCATGAGCCATCCATTCGAGCATCATCGCCAGCGGAAGGACCGCTTTTCCTCCAATCACATGATCATCCAGAAAAGGATGGTCATTGACTGACAGTAATCGATCAAACCCCTGTCGACTGGCCACGACTGGCTTTGGCTTTTCAATAGGCGTTTGTGACTCAACGAGTGTTGCCGCAGCCGTCGGTTGGACAGGAGCCAGGACGACGATTTCGACCGGCCGCTCGCTCGACTGGCAATACTCGCTGGCAAAAATCGAAGCACCTTCCCGCAGGGGAATCAATCCCACCTGTTCTTTGGCAAAAATGGCTCGCAACTGATCATTCACCATCCCGCCATCCCACGGCCCCCAGTTCCAAGAGGTCACATGACATTCGGGATGTTGCGCTGCCCAGGCCCGCGCCTGCTTATTCAGAATCTCATTAGCAATCGCATAGTCGGCCTGTCCCGTTCGGCCATATCGACCGGTGAACGATGAGAACAAACCCAGCATGCGCAATTGAGATGGATCAATGGCGGCAAGGAGATGCTTCAGCCCCTGAACCTTCACACGCATGACATCTTCAAATTGCTCGCGGGTCTTACGCTCAATGCGCGCATCGGCAATCACACCGGCCCCGTGAATCAAACCCCGGATGGGGCCCATCGAGGCGACGATCTCTGCCAACGCGTGGCGGACACTGGAGGGAATCGACACATCCAATTGTCGATAAACGGCTCGCACACCAGCCTTCGCAAAACGATGCAGATTGGTACGGAGTTCCTGCTGCGCCAATCGTTGACGGGCTTCATCCGCTACCATTCGAGGTGTCCAGCCGACGGGATTTTCGCTCATGATCTGCTGACGGAATTCGATTTCCGTCAGTGGTCGGTCATTCCCGTCGGTCGTCGCAGAAAGTTCAGGAGGCGGAGTTCGCCCCAGAAGCACCATGGTTGTCCCCAGGGTTTTGCCAAATTCAAGGGCGGCTTCCATGGTTACGCCGCGGGCACCACCTGAGACAACGACGAGATCGTCAGAAGTCAGGACTGGGTTCGCCTGGGCAGATGCTGCCTGCACATCGAGCGTGTTCCATTCCACCTGAACTTCTACAGGAGATCCTCCCGGAAACTGCGCGATCCCCGTTTCCAGGGGGCCTGTCGCCAGGAGTTCTTCGAGAAGTTGTGGTGCAGCCTCTGAGGTGGAAAGTTGTCCGATGTCGAACACTCTCGCAGTGACCTCGGGCCATTCGTGCCTGGCGGTTTTGATCAGCCCCGTCAATCCGCCCGATTCTGGAGAGACGATGTGGCCACGAGTATTGGCATTCATAACTCCAAAGTGGCCATTGAGACGGACAACGCCGCCTAACAATCGTCTTTCACCGGCCACAATATCTTTGCGAAGTGCCGATGAGACCTGCTGCAGCCATTCGAGGTTCTGCCACAGGTTTATCAAAGGATCCTGGGCCGCTGCACTTGGAAGTATGATCAAGCCGCTCAGAACATCGGGAACATTAACCGCAGACGCCCCCTGCAAGGTGGCAGTCTGAGGCACAATTCGAGAGCTAATGTCTTGATTTAACAGAGCACTGGCGAGTGCGCGGGAAAGACCGCTCTCTCCGAGGTCATCATCAGTGATCCAGACTTCGTGCCGGAATACATCCTTAGTGCGGCGTTCGCTGGCAGGTGCGATAGCCACTGTTTTCAAAAGGCCACGCTGGAGTGTGTGTGGTTCCGGGAAACGAACCTCGCGATGCATGGCCTGTGTGCTACCAGCAATGGCAGTCGGGGGAAGCTCATTCTCTTTGTGAGTGGATTCAACAATGAGTCCGGATGAGCCTAGTGCATCAGATGAAGTGTTTTTTTTTAACTCGTGCGTATTTTCTGGAGTGCCTGCAGGAGTGGCCTCCGGGTAGGCCGCGACGACATCGGCAAGTGTCTGGAGCGAGCCGAGTTGTTCTGGAGACACGACGGGCAGGTTCGGGAATCGTTCCTGCATGGCACTGAGAATCTCGACACGCTTGATCGAATCGATCCCCAGATCGTGATCAAGACTCATCCGCAGTTGCAGCATCTCCTTGGGATAACCCGTCTTTTCGGCGACGACCTGCAGCAAGGCATTGGCGAGATCAGATCCGCCAGAATGTCCGTTTGAACCATTGGTTCCATGGGAAGCTGCTGGCATGCTCACGGAAGGAGAGGCCGAACTCTGAAACACTCCCGAGGAACCCGCGATGCCTGCGGACGGCACTGTTTCGCCCGGGTAGGCAGCGACGACATCAGCGAGTGTCTGGAGCGAGCCAAGCTGTTCTGGAGACACAACAGGGAGGTTCGGGAAACGTTCCTGCATGGCACTGAGAATTTCGACTCGCTTGATCGAATCGATCCCCAGATCATGATCAAGACTCATCCGCAGTTGCAGCATCTCCTTCGGATAGCCTGTTTTTTCTGCGACCACTTCTAATAGTGAGGCAGCCAGACCGCTGGATTCGCTGGCAGAACTCGTCTGCGATCGGCTGGAAGTCGGTACTGGTGCGGTCAGTTCCTCGGGAATCTTCGCAACTGCTGGTGCAGTACCTGTTGTCGATTGCGGATAGGCTGCGACGACATCGGCGAGAGTCTGAAGCGAGCCGAGCTGTTCTGGAGACACGGCGGGCAGGTTCGGGAAACGTTCCTGCATGGCACTGAGAATTTCGACCCGCTTGATCGAATCGATTCCCAGATCATGATCAAGACTCATCTTCAGTTGCAGCATCTCCTTGGGATAACCCGTCTTTTCAGAGACCACTTCTAAAAGTGATGCTGCCAGTTCGGAGTTTGTCTTTCCGGCTGGAGGTGCCATAACTGGCACAGGAGCTGGTACTGTGACTGGCACTGCTGCTGGTACCACTGCTGAGACCACAGGTTGGGCGGGTGTGATCATGGGTGGGGCCGGTGGCAAGACGGCGACTGGCGGTATAGCCGAGATCGTTGTGGCGGGCACCGCAGGTGTCACTATGGGTGGCATTGCCGGTGGCAGAGGTGCTGCCAGTGCCTGGGTCGCAGGGCTGGAAATTGATCCATTGGGGCTGGCGGCTGGCACATGCTGAATGAGTTGTGTCAACAACTGTAAAGCCTGCTGCTGCTGCGCGAGAAATGTCTGATGTGCCAGAGCGGTCTGCTGCTGAATGGCCTGCAGTGTCTCAAGATAGGATGCCACGGGGGAAGAATCCTTGATCTGAACGGGATGAGTGAGCGGTTGTGTTTGGTTGATCTGTGCGGTGTTCGTGATGCTGTTGGTAACGAAACGATCTTCCATAGAATTCAGTGAAAATTCGGAAGACTTAGCTGATGCGCCTGTCGATGAAGACGCCGTAGTGTGTGAACTTAACTCAGGTGACATCGATGACTTTGGTGGTGTGAATGAAGCATGCTGTTGAGCAACATCAGAAGAGCTTTGAGGCATCGAACCAATAGCGTTGGTCAAATTGGCTCTCGGCAGGTCAGAGCTCGTTGCCGGGATTTGAACCGGCTCAGCCAACTTCGTTTTGACAGGCAGAGGTGGCCTTGGCCTCGTATAGTTGGCACCACAGATCGGAATGGTGCCTTCCCGTGGTTCGGGAAGATGGTGATTGCTCCAGAGCGTGGGGGCATCCCAGTGGGCGAGTTGAAGATCGTGACCACTCACAGCCAGTTGGCCCAGTAACCAGGCCAGATCCCATTCACCTCGTCGGCGTCCTTGTGAACTGTCGAGTGCCAGAGCCTGATGAGGTTGCCCACTCAGGATCGAAGAGACCAGCCCCGTCAACACGTGGCCGGGGCCCACTTCGATAAATGTGCGCACCCCGGACTGATACATAGCACGAATCTCATCCACAAAATGGACAGGCCTGGCCAGCTGACTGGCCAGCAGTTCGCGGGCAGCGTCTGCTTCCTGTGGATAGACTTTGGCCGAGGAATTGGCGTAAACAGGAATCGATCCGCCATGAAAGGGAATCTGTTCGAGTGCAGGACGGAATTTGTGGGCCGCCTGTGCGACCAGCGGGCTATGGAATGCCGCAGCCACCGCCAGTTGTTTGCCACGCAGATTCCGCTGGCCCAGCAGTTCACCAGCCCGGGTAATCTGATCCAGCCGACCCGAGATCACCACCTGAGAAGGGCTGTTATGGTTGGCAATCACCAGTTCGAGATTCAATTCGCGAAGTGCCTGCTCGACAACTTCACTTGAAGCATGGATTGCGAGCATGCCACCCGGCTGAAGTTCTCCTTCCGCCATGAGTTGCCCGCGCAGCATACTGAGTCGATAGAGCTCTTCAGGCGAAAATCGGCCCGCAGCACACAAAGCGGTCAATTCCCCATAGCTATGCCCAGCTACAGCGGTCGGTCGAATGCCAAACCGTTGAAGAACTCTCCAGCCCCCCAGGCTGACGGCACCTAAGGCAGGCTGTGCGACATCCGTGGACTTCAGCCGGGTAGTGGCCAAAGCACGCTCTTCGTCATCCCAGACGTTAACAGGGTAAATCGCGTCCGATAACGCCCAGGAAAAGGCCCGATTTCCAGTTTTAGGAGCATCTGCGAAGGCGTGATTGGCAGCAGCCAGCACATCCCGCATTTCGGGGAAGAGACAAGCCAGATCGCGGAGCATTCCCGGATACTGTGATCCCTGTCCAGGGAATAAAAGTCCGATCGATCCAGAGGCGAATCCTCGCGAATAGGCGACTCCTTCGGGAAGTGTCCATTGCACAGGTGTCTCGACAGGAGTTTGCCGCGTGCGGCCGATCTGCTCGATCGCTCGTGTTGCCGGTGTTGGCCAGTCGGTCGACGATACATCAGCCACCATGGCCAGTCGGCAGAGATCCTGAGCACGAAACTGGCTTCGCAATTGTGAGGCGAGCTGGCGAACTGTATTTTGTGAACGACGAGCCTGCGCGAGAAACTCATGGATCGTTCGAATGAGTTGATCTTCATCGGGGCCACTGAACGTGAGCAGTTGAATCTGACCATCCCAGCCCGGTTGGCGTGGCGGGCGGCATTCAGCCGGTGCTTCTTCCATCACACAGTGAAAGTTACTTCCGCCAAAGCCAAACGCACTGACTCCCGCCCGCCGCTTGCGATTCAGGCCCGGCAGCCAAGGGCGGCTCTGAATGTTGACATAGAACGGGCTTTGACGATCGCCGGAATTGGAGCGGAGAGCATCAGCCGGTTGATCGACTTTAATTGTCGGGGGCAGGACCTCGTGGTGAAGTGCGAGGAGCACTTTGATCAGACTGGCAATGCCTGCAGCCGCTTTGGTGTGACCAACCTGCGACTTGACGGAGCCGACAGCACACCAGGCGTTTTTCTTCTCACCGGCAACAGTTCTGGCAGCGGCCTCAAAGATCGTCGTCAGACCTTTGATTTCGGTGGCATCGCCAACTTTAGTTCCCGTCCCGTGAGCTTCCACCAGATCGATTTCGTGGGGAGAAATCCCCGCCTGCTGATAGGCATCTTCCAGGCAGCGAATCTGTCCCTCGGCTTTGGGAGCATAGACCGCAGTCCCTTTGCCATCGCTGGATGTCCCCACACTTCGAATGACACCCAGAACGCGGTCGCCATCGCGTTTTGCATCGGCCAGTCGCTTGAGGACCATCAGCCCGACACCTTCACCCAGCATTGTGCCGTCTGAGTTTTGGCTGAATGGCCGGGCATCTCCAGTCGAAGAGAGTGCCGGTGTTTTGCTGAAGCACATATACATGAAGATGTCATTGAAAGTATCGACACCTCCCGTAAGCACCATATCGCTTCGCCCCGCTTGCAGTTCAAGCAGGGCCAGGTGTAACGCGCTTAATGAACTGGCGCAGGCAGCATCGACCACGCAGTTTGTGCCCCACAAGTCGAGCTTATTGGCAATACGACCGGCAACAACATTTCCCAATAGTCCGGGGAACGAGTTTTCCTGCCAGGGGACATACGCTGCCGAGATGCGCTCGATGACATCCTGTGCCACTGAGGGGGCCACACCCGCTTCTTCAAGAGCTCGTTTCCAATGCGGATGTCCCAGTCGAGCACCCAGTGGAATGACCATTTCGAGAGTACCGGTGACTCCGAGAATGCACGAAACCCGCGATCTGTTGAATGTGCGTTCCTGCCCGTAACCTGCGTTTTCCAACGCTCTTTTGGCGGCCACCAACCCCAACAGCTGGGAGGTATCAATCGCTTCAAGATTATTCGGTGAGATGCCAAATTCGAGCGGGTCGAAATCAACAGCTTTCAAAAACCCACCCCTACGGGCATAGGTTCTATCAGGTGATTTCGGGTCGGAATCGAAGTAGTCTTCGACGTTCCAGTGTGTCTCGGGAATCTCGCGAATGCAGTCGACGCCACGCCGGATATTTGACCAGAACTCCTCGGCACTGGCCGCTTCCGGAAACAGACACGACAGACCGATGACCGCAATCGGTTCTTGAGCAGATCCATGTTGCTGTGGTGTCGTAGCAAGTTGAGACATTGTCGATGGAGCCATGCCGGTCATTTATTCTTCAGGATCTGGACAGGATGCAAAATCTGGACAGGATGCAAACTATCGATTGTGATCACAGCCATCAGTTGATCAAGTCGAGTAGCGTTTGTCTCTCTTGAGGGACAACTCTCTGCCAATCAGGATGAACAGGAAAGCCTGTCCATTGCAAGGCATTGGCTCGTTGCACATAAGCCGCACCGTAGAGCAGATTCAGAGCGACAGTACTCACTTTTCTGGCGGCAGGTTCGGCGAGGAACGTCCCCTTTGTCCATTCATTGAAAGCTCCCATCGAAGGGCCGCACCAGATCTGGTAGTCGAGTCGACGTTCTGGCAAACCTTGATTGGCCCAGCGTGAGGACTGGCCCAGATACCATCGGAAAATCAACGCCATTTTATGTTTCGGCTCTTTTTCAGCACGTTCAAGCTGACGAGGGTCTCGCCTGGTAAAGAATTCGACGGTCTGTTGCCAAACGTGGTCGAGTGTGGTCTGGAACATTGTCTTTTCGATCTGCTGACGTTCAGCGACAGGGATGTCATCAACCGATGCATAGGTGCGATAGAGTTCGTGCAGCTTGGCGGCTCGCATCGCGAACATGGTACCTCGTCGCAACACCTGCAACTTAACGCCCATCTCGAACATGTCAGCCGCCGGTGCCATGATGCAGTCGGCCTGCTGTGCTTCGGCTAACAGTTTTCGCACAACATCACTGGTACCTGATTCCACACACGCCTGATGAACGGAGCCCACCATCACGTAGGCGGCACCCATCAGATAGGCTGCGGCTGTCGATTGGGGTGTGGCAATCCCTCCCGCTGCACCGACTCGCACTGGTTCGGCAAACTTGAATTCATCCTGAAGTCGATCGCGCAGGGCAATCAGCGAAGGCAGCAGCGACACCAGCGGGCGGTTATCCGTATGGCCGCCCGAATCAGCTTCAGCAGTCACATCCTGAGCGACAGGAATGTAAGCCGCCAGACGTCCCTGTTCTTCAGTCAGCACTCCCGTAGAGACCATGTGGGCAACCAGTTTGGGAGGTGCCGGGGACATGAATTTCGTCGCCACTTCCACGCGGGAAACTTTGGCAACGACACGGTTAGGGACCACGATTTCGTGTCCACGCTGATGTACACCGGCGAGCCGGTATCGAATGATATTGGGTGTCAGATCCAAAAATGCAGAAGCTTCGACCAGCCGGAGATTTCGCCGGAGATACAGATCTGTCACAGACGCTTCGAGCCGAGGTTCACTGGGGCTGTGAATCAGGTTGGCGCCCCATGGCTTCCCGGCACAATTCTGCTCCAGCCTGGTCAGGGCCTGTTCAACACGTTCTGGCGAAAGTCCGGCTGCTCCAAAAATCCCCAGCATGCCCGACTGAGCCATCTCTTCGACAATGGATTCGGAACCAATCCCTGCCGCCATGGCACCTGACATGTAGGCATATTTGACGCCGTGATATTGCCTGAAGGCGGCCGAGCCCAGTTGGTGAGGGTGGAGTGCGGGAATGATACCCAGTAAATGTCCTTTTGCGGATCCATGCCAGGGCTCAATGCGATAGTCATGGGGTGCTGATTCTGGTTCAAGAGCAGTCACCGACAATGGCCAGTTGAGCCGTCCCAACAGTTGGGCCACGGCTTGAGGTTCACGAGGTGAGGCCGAGGCTGCAGAAGGATTCCCTGTCGAGGGTCGTGGGCCAGCCGATGTTGTCGTCATGCTTCTCGTATCCACCGAACTCTGAGAAGTTTCAGAGTATCGCTCGATTGCCAATCCCATGTCAGCCGTGACGAACATCTGGCGGCGTCATGTCTGCCAGTAAGTTTTTGCAGAAGTCGAACACCAGGGAGAGTGATTTTCACTCAGTCATTGAACCGGTGACGTCTCAGGACTC
>JAIXUU010000281.1 GCA_027483405.1 Planctomyces sp.
CTGGCAAGATCGACGAAAACGTCCAGATGAGTCTGGCTGTCAAAGCCAAGTAACACGCTTCCCAGGAAACAACAGCGCGTTGTTGGTCGTGAAGACATGCTTGCCCAGAGCTGCAAGCATGGCACACAGCTGGGGCCAAACGCCGTCGTTTGGCCCCAACTTAATTACTCCTTCTCCCGCGCAGACGCGAGAGAGCCTATTCGAACCATCACACTTTCGACAGACCCATGTGTCTGAGAAGCGCTTCAGGGCTGGGTTCGCGACCACGGAAATCGCGGAAGACTTCCATCGGATGTCGGCTGCCACCCATGGACAGTACCGTATTGCGGAAGCGGCGGCCCACCTGTTCAATGGCCTTGTCATCATCAAGACCCGCCTCTTCAAAGGCACTGAAGGCATCGGCTGAGAGAACTTCGGCCCACTTGTAGCTGTAGTATCCCGCTGCGTAGCCGCCCGAAAAAATGTGCTGGAATGAGCACAACGAGCGATCTTCCGGTATGAGCGGAATGACAGCGCAGGTCTGGCTGATGCGGCGCTGCACATCAAAAGGGGATTCGCTTCCCGCAGGATCGTAATCGTGGTGCAACTCGAGATCCGTCAGACCAAAGAGAAGCTGCCTGAGCATCATCGACCCGGCGCGATAAGTGCGAGCTGAGACGATCTTGTTGAACAGATCTTCTGGCAATGGTGCCCCAGTCTCGTAGTGACGAGTCATCCCCATCAGCACCGGCTTGTGATAGCACCAGTTCTCCATAAACTGACTGGGGAGTTCGACAGCATCCCATTCGACGCCGTTGATTCCCGAGGCATCGGGATGATCGATGATGGTCAGCATGTGCTGGAGACCGTGACCAAACTCGTGGAACAACGTCTCCACTTCGCGAAAGGTCATGAGGGCGGGCCGCTCACCCACAGGTGGGGTTTGATTACAAACGAGATACGCGACGGGAAGCTGAAGTTCATCGCCAACCTTTTGCCTCAAAAGGCAGGTATCCATCCAGGCACCGGCCCGTTTGTTTTCGGGGCGCGAGTAAGGATCCAGAAAGAAAGCGGCCATCTTCTGGCCCGACTCATCGAGGACATGGTAAAAGCGGACATCGCTGCACCAGACCGAGACGGGTTCTTGCGCCTGTTCAATCGTGACACCAAAGAGTCGATGAATCAGCCCGAACAATCCTTCAAGCACACGTTCAAACGGGAAGTAGGGGCGAATCTGTTCGTCAGTGAACGAATACCGGCTTTCGCGCAGTCGTTCAGCCCAGAAGGGAACATCCCAGGGTTTGATCTCATCGGTATCGCCACTGGAAACTTTGAACGCCTTCAGATCGGCGAGATCCTGTTGTGCTGCTCCCCAGCTCGTATCGCGAAGTTCATGCAGCATGTGGCGAATGGCATCCACACTGGGAGCCATCTTGCGCATCAGGCTGACCTCCGCAAACGAGTTCTTGCCCAGCAGGTGCGCCTTCTCTTTGCGCAAGCTTAGCAGTTCCCGCATGATGGGTTCGTTGTTGTGTTCACCCTGGGAAGCGAGAGTGATGAATGCCCGATAGAGGTTTTCGCGCAAGTCGCGTCTTTTCGCGTGCTCCATGAAAGGGCCATAGACCGGGAAATCGAGCGTGATGCGCCAGGGGCCATGCTCCGCGGTCGCTTTGGTTTCACTTTCCGGGTGAGCACGATTCCACGATTGGGCCGTCAAATGTCTGAGTGTGGGGGTGAACCCGGCGATTTCCTCCTCCGTGGTGAGTTCGAGAGAGAAGGCTTTGATTTCATCGAGGCAGTTGTTCATGAATTGTGTGGAAAGGACAGCCAGCCTCTCTTCGATCTCGCCAAATCGCTTTCGCGCGTCGCCTTGCAAACCAATCCCTGCGAGCTCGGCATCCTTAATGCGATCCTTAATGATCCGCTTTTGAGCGGGCGAAAGCCTCTCCCACTCCGGCGACTGGGCCAGAGTCACCAGGGCTTTATAGATCGGTTCGCTTTGCCTGACGCGCAGGCTGTAGCGTACGACTTCAGGATTGACCTCTTCATAGGCAGCGCGCAGTTCGGGACTGTTGCGAACACCCAGAAGATGTCCCACGGGGCCCCAACTCCAGGTGAAGGGGCGTTCCATCTCTTCGATGGGGGACATAATGCCAGCCCATGTTGGCTGCAGATGGGATTCGATGGCATCGAGTTTTTTGAGAGCGGTCTCGACAGTCGCACGCACAGCCGGGACGACATGTGAGGCTTCGATCCGGGCAAAATCTGGTAACCCGCTGGTTGCCAGGAGAGGGTTGTCGAGAAGTTCCGCCATGGGGCCAATCTCCATCAAAACCTATGGATGGTTTTTTATTTGTTATGTGTTCGATTTTTCAGCTTAACACGCCGGGTGACAAGTGTCTCATGCGGGGAGTGACTTCAACAGCAGCAGGGTGCTTAACAAGTCCTGATCGGAATCGGGTGGCAGATTTTGCCGATGCCGATTCTGTAGTCAAAATGTTCGAAATTTCGTCATTCACCCCTCTCTGGGAATGCCTGGCGGCAGGAGTTGCCGAAGAGTGGCGAAATCGTTCGCTCAGACATCTTACCAACCTGAATTCCGGCGAAACTCAGCGACCTTTCCTTCATACCTGATGGTTTATTCTTCCGAATACTTCATTGGATGTACGCCATCTCTGATCGTGCATCTTCCCACCGGCAATACCTGCCACACCTCCTTTCCTATGGTAGTCACATGCTGACATCAATCCCTCCCGGATTGCGGGCTGTAAGAACATTATTTCCACAGACTCAGAAAAGTGTCTGGTGGGGTTGTGCTCAGTTGCTGCTGGGTACGGCCTGCACACTGCTCAGTCCGAGCGAGATGGTCTATGGCCGCGAGCCGATTGTGCCACTGACGAATGGCCAGCAGAAGGTTTCGCCGCACCATACCAACTCTGGTTTTGGAGTGAACGCTCCTGCTGTCGGCGATCAGCAGGATTCCGGCCCTCGCGTGAAGCTCAATCACTGGGGCTCGAACTGGCAGAAAGTCTTCGAGCAGCTTGCCGAAGAATCGCAGTCTGAGTTGATTATGGAGCGCGTCCCGACAGGCCGCTTTACACGCATTGATAAGCAGGAATACTCGCGGGCTGATGCCATTCGCATTCTCAACAAAGAGATCGAACCTCTCGGCTTTCGACTGATTGAAAAAGGGAAGTTCATCGTCCTGATGGATTTGCCCAGCATTCGCCCCAAGTATCAGCCTGTCGAATTGCATACATCGCCTTATACACCTGCCCAGCAGCTGCAGGCGCAGCAAAACCAGAGTGCTTACGGGCCACCATTACAGACCCCCGGCATACAGCCAGCCAGACCTGTCACACCTCCTCCCTCTGGCCTTTACGCTCAAGTTCCTCCCGGGATGAGTGCACAACATCCATTGTCTGCACCCTATGAATCGGCTCCCACATTACATCCC
>JAIXUU010000217.1 GCA_027483405.1 Planctomyces sp.
AGAATTCTGACACCTGAATTGCTGTCTTCAGTGAAAATACTCAAAAGCTGGCGACCCTTTGAGTCTTCTCCACTAATTCACCTTAACGTGTGACCGGCAAAGACTTTTCGGGGATTGGCTTCAGTCCCGGAAGTTCAATAGGTGCGATGCCGCTACCCTCGTAGCCTGGCACTGGCTGGCCATTCTCCTGCAGTTTGTCCACTGTCCAGAGCACGCCTCGAGTGACCACTCCCAGCCACTCCTCGCTCAGCATCGTCTCATTGTGGTGCCCCAAAGTCGTCCCGAAGACCTTGGTTTTTCCCAATGTGTTCACCCAGATCACGGGATGCTCGGCCTTGGTTTGAGGTCCGAACGCGGTGGCCAGCGGAGTGCAGTTCGGCCACACCTTTTCAATCACATAAAGTTCACCATTTGGAGTCGTCCACTTTTCGGGGAAGCCTTTCAACACGGGGTGCTGCGGCATGATGTTGACCACATTTTCGGGCCGGGCACTCTCATGACGGCGTGAAGTGACGCCAATCAACTCCCGCCAACCATCGGCAATATCTCCCGCATTGCGGTAACTGTGCATCGAGCAGTGAATGAAAATCGCCGGCTTCCCTTCCATGTGAGCCTTCAAGATCTTGCGAATGAACGCCTCGTCCTTGACATCCCCGAAGCATTCATTGTGGATGATCACGTCGTAACCATCGGCCCAGTTCGCCTCGTTGTATTTCGATACTTGATGGTCTTTTTTGCCATCGCCTTCTTCAACCACATCGACCTGAATCCGCGCCCGCTGTGCCAATCCCTTCGAGATAATCACACCCTGCCGGGGATAATCGTGGCAGCACCCACCGGAAATCAGCAGAGCTCGAATTGGTGCCACACTCTCGCCCGCTTTGGCGGCAACAGGTTGTTCCCCTTGCGCATAAGCGACATTCCCGAGTGACACGGCCATGACACCACACGCCAGGATCGCGATTGCCAACATGGCCCGAGTTTTGTTGAGAGATTGATCCATTCGCATCTGCTGTCCCGTCTTTAGAAGTGGTCGATCGAAAATGTTGGAAAGGCTCTCCGGTCGCAATTAGGCCTGAGTTTGACCGATCATATCAACGGTCGGTGACCAATAACATCTTCCCGTTCACTTTGCGGCCCGTGAAGCAATTCATGTTTCCAGGAAGCTATCTTGCAGGTGGCGACACTCATCACGAATGTCGCTCGAGCTAACTTTTCAGCAGCATCTTTACAGTTCACCAGCGGGGTGCGATACTTAATTGAAGTCAGAATCTCACTGTCCCCTGAACTCCCCAGAAGTTCTGAGCAGGTTCTGGCACGACGACCTACCGCCAGAGAGCGGTCTCGCTGGCTTACTTTCGAGGTTGAACCATGCTTTCCAGACAGCAGCCTCTTTCCCATGACCAAGGTGATCCAGGGCAGTTCACGATTGGTGCCGATTCCATTCGGCTGCTGAGCAAAGTCTCGCTGTTGAGCGATGTCTCAATCATTCCGCACTTCATTGATCGAGCGAGCCGGTGTTCTGTCGATTGGTCTAAGTTCACAACGAACACGTTGAAGACCTTGATCTGCCTGGTCGTGACTGGTGGCGGGATCTTTTCCCTGCCAACCGAAGCGAGCGCCCAGCATCAACCAACTCCGCGAACCTCACGTTCCGCGTTCCCGCAAGGTCAACCTTACTATCCACCCCATGGTGGTAATTCTGGCTATGGTGGATATCGCGGACGATCGTATGGCGGCTGGGGTGTGGTCAGCTCACAAGGCCCGGGCTGGGTGGGTGGAACCTTCACTTCCGGTGGCATGATCACCTACAACCTGCCATTATTCCCCGCTTATTATGGCGGCTGGGGCAATTACGGAGCAGTGCCTTACTACTCCACCTGGGGTGCCTTTGCGCCAGGCATGGCTGGGCCCATTGGCGGTTATTCCTGGGGTGTTACCCAGACCGGGCCGGGTTGGGGGCCACCCATTGGTGGCAGCGTCTACACACCCGTGCTGGGGCCCAACGGCTTCGAAAACAGGTATGTGGGCACCTATGGCCTCGGCCCTCTAGGGGGCAGCATCATCAATTCCCCTTCGCCAGTTTCTCCACTCCCCGGCATTAATGGTGGTGTCCCCATTGGCGCGGGAATTATCGGCCCTCAAGGAAACATGCAACCCGGGAACATCCCCGGTGGCCCGATCGTCGATCAATTTGGGATTGATGCCGCTCTGGTCGATCCGGCCCAACGCCCTGTCGCAGCTTCCAGTCCTGACTCAAAAATCAAAAGCCTGGAGGCCCAAAGTCTGGGAGATCACTGGTTCCGCCAGCAGCAATGGGCGAAAGCCTTTACTGAGTACCGCAAAGCAGTGAGCCTGGCAGATGACCGAGGTGAGGCCCATTTCCGCACCGGTTTATGTCTGGCTGCCATGGGTCAGTTCACCTCGTCTGTGGCGTACTTCAAACGGGCTTTGTATCTGAATCCGGAAATCGCCCGAGACGGTGAATCGCTCGTGATGCTTTTCGGCGAAGACCACGATCTCGCACGATTGAATACGATTCATCGCGTCAGTGACTGGGTGCGCGGTGACATCCGAGATACCGACCGCCTGTTTCTACTGGGTCTGCTGCTACATTTTGATCGCGACCCGCGATCTGTTGAAGTTCTGACGGCGGGCCTGCAGATGGCTGGTCGCGGCCCTCATTTTGAAACACTTCTGGCCAGCCAGTTGGCTGCCGCCCAGTCAGCCCCTGGCGAAGTACAAGATCAGTTTCCAGCCATCCCTGGACAAAACCCTGCAGGACTCAATCCCTCAAATCCATCATCAAACCCATCTGTAAGGCAGCAGGGGCAGGGCAGGGCTCACCCCCAACAACCCCGGCACTCTCCGGTCAATCCTCCCACTTCGAGCTATACCGTCATTCAGCCACGTGGTGCCCAAAACAATCCCACAATTCCGCCGAGAACCTTGCCTCGGGAACCGCTGTTTGACCCTGTTCGTCCAGAACCAGTCCCTCAGAGTGATTTACCACCGTTACCATCGAAGAACGTCATTGATCAGCAGCCACCCGTCCCGGCGATCCCTCAGGAAGCAGGCCGGGATTCGCTGCCAATGCAGCCTTCGCCTTTGCCGCCCCCACCAGTCGCACCTCTTCCTGAGGACGAACCACCCACCAGACCGACGGTTCCTGAAGCGGGCAGTTCTGGCAACATGCCAGTCGTCGTCCCCCCACTCCCCGGCGTGAGCGGAGCGACAGCCGGAACCTCGCCGCAAGTTCCCACCAAATCCAAAACAACCGGCGGCGGCAGCACGGGCCCCATGTTGCCACCTCCCAGCCCGTGATCCGTGATCCCTGACTCTGAAGGGGCGGTGGCAGTCATCTCTCGTCGATTCAAACCGTTCTCAGAATTCGTTCGAAGCGATGTCACCAAATTGAGTTGCATGGGGCTCGACAACAGGCGAGATTACGTCCAACTTTTCGCCATTTGGCATCCGATAAAATGTTTTCATCGATGTCGCGTTATTGAGTCACCATCTGATTCTGGACAGGGAAGCATGAGCAATGTGCACGACGCACAGATTCTGATCTCCATCTGTACTTACAACGAAAAGGAGAACATCCAAAGGCTGCTCCCCATGATCCGGGAGGTCCTGCCTGCCGCACACATCATGGTTGTGGATGACAATTCACCCGATGGAACGGCCCAAGTCGTGCGCGACTTATCGCAAAACGATCGGCATATCGAATTGTTTCTCAGACTGAATAAAGAAGGGCTGGGTGCTGCACAACTGGCCTCCTTTCGGAAAGCCTGTCAGAGCTCTTTTGACTATCTCATCAACATGGATGCAGGTCTCAGCCATCACCCGCGCTATTTGCCATCGTTGATTACCGCGATGGGACCC
>JAIXUU010000463.1 GCA_027483405.1 Planctomyces sp.
CTTCCAATCGGATCTCAATGAGCATTTTCTTGTGCAGACTTGTGCGTCTCCAAGGAAAGAGTTGTCGATAGTAACGCACTTCCTGGGTCAGAGATATGGTTATGTCTCATGTGCCATGGATACGGTACACAGTATAGTGCTCACTTCCGGCGGACATTCGCAGATGTAGACTGAGGATGGTTTATGGCAACTGTCATTACGCTCAATCCGCCAGTGACTGTTCCACCGGCCCGCCGAGCCATCAATCCGTGGGTCATTGCGGCGTGCGTTGTGGTCCCCACATTTATGGAAGTGTTGGATACAACGATTGCCAATGTTGCCTTACGATACATTGCCGGTGGTTTGTCGGCGGCCGTTACGGACAGTGAGTGGGTGATCACCAGTTATTTAGCAGCCAATGCAACAATTCTACCAATCTCAGGATGGCTTTCGTCACGACTGGGAAGACGAAACTATTTTCTCGGATCGATTGCTGTTTTTACAATTGCTTCAGGACTCTGTGGTTCTGCAACGAGCCTGGAAGAACTGATCTTCTATCGAATTCTACAAGGGCTCGCTGGCGGTGGACTGCAACCGTCCAGCCAGGCAGTGCTGCTCGATTCGTTCCCGCCTGAGAAGCAGGGATCGGCGATGACATTATTTGGAATGGCAGCTCTCATTGCCCCAATCATCGGACCCACTCTCGGTGGTTATTTAACAGTAAATTACGACTGGAGATGGATTTTCTTTATTAACTTGCCAATAGGATGTGGCGCTTTTATAGCTGCGTTCTATGTTCTGGAAGATCCAGAGTATTTAAAAACACAACGGAGTGAACTTCTCAAGAAGGGCTGGAATCTTGACTTTATTGGTTTAGGATTACTGGCCTTGGCGATTTCCTCCTGGGAGGTACTTCTAAGTAAAGGCCAGGAATGGGATTGGTTCGGTGATCCTTACTGGAGAGTTCAAGTTCTCGTAGCGTGTTTTTTCCTTGGCGGGGGGGTAATGATCTGGCGACAATTGGTTATTCAAGAGCCGCTCATCAATCTCAAGCCGTTAAAAGATGTCAATTTTGTTGTCTGTTGTATAATTTGCTTTTGTGCGTATGCAGTGCTCTATGGAGCAAGCACAACTCTGCCTGGGATGTTACAGGCACTATACGGTTACGACGCTTTCGCTTCAGGATTAGTGATGTCACCATCCGGAATCTTTGCGGTTATTACGATCCTGATTACAGGAGCGATTTTCTCGAGAGGTTTCGATTCCCGCTGGTTCATTGCTGGCGGTCTGGTATTGATGGCAATTGGATCGTACTGGATGTCGATGATGACGTTGGATATCAGCCCGTTTCAGGTCATTTGGCCGCGGATTGTACTCATCACGGGTCTGTCCATGATGTTTGCTCCATTAAATGTGGCAGCTTACCGCTATATTCCCAGGGATCTGCGTGCTTCAGCAGTGGGGATATTTGCGTTGCTGCGAAACGAGGGGGGAAGTGTGGGAACATCGATTGCCCAGACGATGGAAATTCGTCGTGAGCAGTTTCACACCTGGCGTATGGGTGAGTTTCTTGATCCTCTGAATCCTGCCGTGACCGAGTTCTTGAATCAGACGACCGCGTACTTTCAATCATTGACATCGGATCCTGTCATGGCTCGATCGATGGCATTGCAGGCGATGGCAGATACAAGGCAGATTCAAGCGGCCTCACTGGCTTATTATGATGATTTCTATCTGTTTGCAGTGATCGCCATCTGTCTGCTATTCCTGCTCTTGTTTGTAAAGAGGTCGGCCCCGGGAAAAGGGGCACATGTCTCGGCAGAGTAGTCCGAGAATGGATGAGCCAGCAGCACACGCCTATTCACGCTGGCAATTAACCACTTCCACCGGCGGACGTGGCCTGGTTGACATCCAGCTTACCTGTCGTGGGGTTAAATTCGATGCGTTTAGCCGTTTGAGGTACGCCGCCTCCCGGGCCTTCGCGCCAGATGGTGGCTTCACGATTCCCCACGGCTTTGAGAATGAATAGTCCCTTCGATTGATCGTAGCTCACTTGATCGGCCCGGGCATGAAAGCCGTTGCCTTCGAGGATCGTGTTGCCATTGGCGAATAGTTCCATCCATGGTTTCTGGCCGGAATTCGCTGCACTCTCCAGTGGCTGACGCTGGATGAGTTCCAGACTGTCGCAACGCATCGAGCCGGCGTTTTTGGTCAGTTGATCGGGATGAATGGTCGCGACAGAGGTATCGACAGGCCCGTGAACCACCTGAACTCGATCATGGAAGGTCGTGCCGCGTGATTCGATATTCCCGATCATTTTGCCATTGAAATCGACACTGGTGTAGTCCCACGGGCTCTGGTCGGCAGCGAGTGGCCGGTTGGCGCGGGCGGATGTGGCAGAAGCTTGCTGGATCGTCGATTCCGGCTCCCGGCGCCAGATCTGTAATTTCCCTTTGCCAATCGCACTGGCGGCACCAGTCGCCGGTTCCAGCCTTAACTGCCAGACATTGGCCCGGCGAATCTGCGTGAGCAGGCCTTGCTTACGTTCATAACTTTCCAGACGCACACCATCTTTACACAAAATCACCGCCAGATCGGTCTTCGGTTGCTGGCCTTGCTGCTGTGCGAACAGGATGCGCTGCGTCAGTTCGACTTCCATCTGCTGACAGTTCATCCGGTGGTTATTGATCGCCTCGGGAGTGTGGCTCGCAAAACTGGCGAAGATGTTTCCATCGAAGGAGGCTTTACGGCCATCGAAGATCATTTTTTCCTGCCACGAGATATCCAGAATTTCGGGCTGCGCCATCAGTTGACCCGAAGTATCTTTTTCGATGGGTAACTGAATGTTTCCTGCCCCATCGACCCACGCCAGATTCTCGGTGCGATCGAGGTGCACGGCTGGCCCGCGAATGAGCATACCACTATCGCGAATCTCTGCGGGAGAGCCGTAAACATGCACGACCTGCCGGGCTTCACCATCGTTCTTGAGATGGAGCTTCTGTCCGCGCAAATCGAGAGGTGGCTTGTTGTCGATGCGTGCCTGGCTGAGCTGAAAATCTTTTTCTGTCCAGACATCGCTCACCATCGGCTCGCCCGTTTTCAGATCGGGCTTCATGAGCACCTTCAAATGCCCGGCCTTCATGCGAAATGGCTTCGAGTTGGCAGCCGATGATGGAGTGCCTGACGCGGGAAGCATCCCTTCGGAACTGTTACCGGCAGACTTTTGGCTTTCTGGCTTTTTTTCACCTGGCTGACGATTGAAGTCGCCCTCGAAATCGACCAGTAACGTCTCGGCTTCGGCTTCGAGTTGAGGCGAAAGCATGGCGACGTTCTTTTCCGCGAGGAGACGGCGAGGCTGAATATTCAAAGCGTCCGGCTGTAAACTGCCACTCTGCTGGCTCGCCACTGAAGGCGCGGGCATGCCGGGAGCCAGGCTGAGAGGTGTGACCCAGACACGGATCTGGTCGGCACCCAGGGCGGTTTTCTGGCCCGGCTGTCGGAAGGACGCCTGATTGTTCAGTTCGATGACATCGAGCCGGGTTTCGGGATCGGCAAATTTTCTGAGGTGAGTTTTCCAGCCGGCGGCGTATTGAATGAGTTGTGTCGCTGGATCGCGCGTTTCGAGTACGCCTGGCCCTGCGCAGAGAATGTCGCCAATGGTGTCGGCCTCGCCAATGGCGATCTGCACGCCGGGCGACTGCAATCGATTTTCGCCATGCCAGAGCTGCACCCCTTTGGGATCACTCATCACAAGAATGCGATCGACGGCATTGTAAACGAGAGAAGTCATCTCGCCTTTGAAGTTCTGCTGAGTCGAAACGGTGCGGACCAGTCGTCCTTCGGCCTTCAATGATGCAAATCGCAGATCGGTACGAATCCTGCGGAACTCGGCCTCTTCGGGCTTCGCTGTGGGAGGAGCAGGGACTTGCGTGACATCCTCCGGCTTTCGGGGAACAAAGCCGAGAGTCAGCCGTTCGCAGCGCAGCCAGTCTGTCTGTCCGGCCACGGGTTCGCGATAAACAAGCACGTCGTCCTTTTGAGCGCGTTCGGCTTCGAAGATGGCCACTTCATCTTCGACCAGATACTCAAAGCTGCCTGCCGTTTTGATGTGCAGAGGAAGTGGTTCCTGCTTGTTCTTGAGCACCACTTCCATCTTGACATTCCGCCGGAGCCTGACACTTTTGAGACCGATAATGGCGGGTCGATCAGAGTGCATGGTGTATTCAGCGGGGATCAGCTCAGCCTGCAATTGACCGGCAGTCCCACGATGAGGCCCCAGAGCAAACGAAACCGGGTGATCGCTGTACATGCGAGCTGCCGATTCCGACAGATAAAAGTTGCGCCCTTTGATCATCAGCCCTTCCGGGCCAGCCACAGAGACCTCGCCTTCCAGTGCACCGGCGATGATACGCCCCGGGTTTGGTGAGCGGACATCGAATTGCGAGGCAAACTTAAGCAGTGCCGATTCCGCGACCAGTGTAGTGATCTGCGTTTTCCCTTTACGCTCATTCACCATCACCATGGCGAGTGGACGAAAGCGAATTTCACCTCGATTTCCTTCCGGCATCCACTCGTTGGCATACAGGTAGGTATGATCCGAACGAATCTGATACTGAGAATCGATCGCCCAGGGGACATGCGGCAGATGTTCGCGGGCAATCCGTACGTTCTCGGCACTGCTGGAGAGACGTTCGTGGGGTTCCGCGACCGCTATGGTGACCTGTCTCTCGGGACGGGCCAGGAGCCAGCCACTCGCCACGCGATAGGCCATAAAGAGGCCCAACAGGCCCGATACGACAGTCCCTGTCAGCATCAGTCGCTTCATGCGGAGGGCTTTGTATCCGGGGAATGTCCCGCAGTCCTGGCGGGAAAGGTGATGGTATGAGGCGAAGCGGAATCTCTGGGTGAATGTTCCTGCCCCTTCGAGGAAGGATCGACAGGAGCTGCCGTTTCGAGAGGCGTCAGGCCAATCATGTCGGTGATATCAACCAGTCCGACGGGATGTCCTGATTCATCGACAACAGGGAATTCACTCAGGCGGCGTTCGGCAAACAGCTGCAGCACTTCTTCGAGCAGCATGGTGGGTGAAATTGTCGTGGGGCGGCTGGTCATCACGTTACGAATGGGGGCATCGAGTTGCTCGTCACGTTTCTGTTCGAGCAATCGGGCGAGATCGCTATCAGTAAAAATGCCCGTCAGCAAGCCCTCTTCATCGACGAGCATGACGGCCCCAGTCCGTCGCCCGGGTCTGGATTGTCCAATAAAGACATTCCGCACGGAAGTCGTTTCGAGAGCAATACGGACATCCTGTGCTTTTCGCATGACTTCACTGACAACCGTCAAGCGGCGGCCCAAGGTCCCGGCAGGGTGCAATCGGGCAAAATCACGAGCCGAAAACGATCGACGTTTACAAGTGACAAACGCGAGTGCATCGCCAATGGCGAGCATGGCGGTTGTCGAGGTCGAAGGAGCGAGTCCCTGGACACCACACTCATGCAGGCGACCCATGGTGACGACCACTTGCGAGGCCCGGCCCAGAGTACTGACGGGCGAAGCGGTGATACTGACCACGGGAATGCCCCGTGCTTCAAAAATCGGCAACAAGGCGAGCAGTTCTGCGGTCTCGCCACTGTTGGAAAAGGCGAGGATCACATCGTCTGGCCCCACACAGCCCAGGTCGCCGTGCAAGGCTTCTGTGGGATGGAGAAAATAAGCGCGCGAGCCGGTCGAGCACAACGTGGCGGTGATCTTCTGGCCAATGAGGCCCGCTTTGCCAATCCCGGTGACAATCACAGCGCCGCGAGTATTCGAAAGGTATTCGACAGCCGCACAGAACGAAGCATCGAGCCGACGGGAAAGATCGAGCAGCGCCTGACCTTCCGTACGAAGAATTTCCCGACCTTCGCGCAGTTCATCGAGGGGAGTGATCATGGCTGCTTCGTCAGCATGGCGCGCGGGCTCGAAGGCCGACGCGGCGGCAGCAGGTCGCGCACTCATGACTGATCCTCCATGAACAGACCAGAACTCTCTTCCCACAACGCGTTCAAAGCCTGGGTAGCGGGATGGGAAAGATAGACTGCAATCGATTTTCGGTCAATCCGCATCGGGCAGAACTGCAGCGGCTCATAAATGCACATAAGTTGAACACACAAAAGATGTTGTGTTGATTTAAGCAAATTGTCCAAATCGCATCAGTTTCACAGGGTTGCTGAACGACGTGAGCAAATTCGCAGATCACTCGCCCTTCATCTTTTCAGCTTCTGTTGCGCGAGAAATTATCGCTGCAGGCTCTGGCCAATCAATGAAAGTGCTCGAATGTGGCGTGCCGCTTCGCGATGGCCCAGCCTGGGTGTCATCGCGGCGATCTCGGCCTGATGGATCGCTTCCAGTGCCTGATCGACCTGTTGAGCATCATTCTGTAATCGACTCGACAGGCGGCGTTTGCGACCGGAAGCTTCCTGCAGTCGATATTCCGTCAGCCAGTATCTTAAATACTGAAACAACACGAACTGACAATCCGCCGATCGCCAGAGAATTCGCCCCAGTGCATTGGTGTGTTCGACAATTTCCCGCTGAGACGTTTCTTCGAGAACAACCGTGGGCCCGAACCGGCAACTGTTCCACCAGCCATAGAGCATGAACAGCAGCAGAATCTGCACAGAAATCGAACGCAGTGGTGGCTGAAACAAGACACCCATCATCTGGGGTGTCGCCCGGGTATTGAGAGATTCATCAAAAGCGATGACGACATCGTCCAGGCTTTGCCCGGGCCCGGCTGCTTCGCGAATCAGTTCAAAAGCCAGAGCACTGTTATCGCCATAGGTCAGAAGCTGGTTGGAAAAGATCCACGGGCTGGCCACAAAAAGAGCCGACCCTCGCCCCGCGTTCACCATGACCGCCTGAGGCGAGCCATCCTGAGAAACAAGCACTTTTCCGCCGGGAGTCGATGTCACTTCCCCTTCCGGCCACCAGAGAAATCGGCCTCCTAACGGGAGGTTCAACTGCGGTGGAATGCGGTCGTCAGCCGGGCCTTTGTCGGGCGTGATTTCGCCATCGAATGGGCCCAAAGAGTCGACTTCACCCGGAGGAGGCGCATAGACCAGGCGACCACCCATATTGACCCACGAATAGAGGCTATTCCACTCGGCTTCATTCGGAATTCGCGGCGGGTTCAAAATCAACAAGAGTGTGCCATCGGGGTCAACCAGTTCCATCAGTCGATCCAGTGGCGCATCGTTGCGATAGACAAAAGCATCCTGTTCGAGAATCTCGTACAACGCCTTAAAACCATCGGCAGAAGCGCTGTAACTCGTCGCTGTGCGAGGAGCAGGGATCGGGGGAAAGTAAAAGTGCATTCCCAGCACAACGGCTGCCAACGAACCCCAGATCAGACTGGGAATCAACCACTGCTGCTGCTTCCACGCGGGTTTTCGAGTCCCCTTTGTCAGAAGGGGAGCAGTTGCCGACCGGCTCTGAGGGTTCATTGTCCCCGGGGGAGCGCCTGCCGATCGATCCGCAGGAAATCGACTCATGAGTGATCTCCTGTGCGGAGAGCTGCTGGGAGTGATTCATTGCGAATCAGCGGTTCAAAAGTGCTGGCGTAAGCGGTGCGGGCGGCCAGCCATGCCTCGGCTGTGTGAGGTTGCCTGCCGAACTCGAGTGGTTCAAAAACTCGCACAATGGCTGAGAATCCCTGCGAAAGATCGGTTTCAAATCCCATGGCCCGCTGATAGTCACGGAGAGTCAAACCCCGCCGATAACGCACCACGCCCGATCGTTCGGCGAAACTCATCCCACTGAGAAGTAATTGGGCAATCGCATCGCGATAACGACCCAGCCCTGCCAGTTCGTCAGCCCGGGCCAGATAGATGTCAGCCGGGATGAGGCCAGGCTCCGAGAGAATTTCACCTTCTTCAAGGGCTGTCGTATTCGCGTCGGTGAACTCGAGTTCTCGGGAACGTAGAGATGCCATAATCGACATGACAATTGCGACAATGATGGCCACGACGACGACCGCCACAATCAGATAGGCCAGAAAAGTTCCGACGGCCCCCAACCCGAGCAGAGAGCTCAGATCCAGAGAGGGTGCATTCATCCCGGAGGAAGGTGTGGCGGGTTCCGAAGGAGAAGAGCTTTTGGATGACGAAGGTTGGCTCTTTGAACTGGAGGATTCACTCCCCTTGGAACTGGAACGTGATTTCGATCGCTGGACCTTTTTTTCTGTACCATCGCCAGAACCCTTCTTTGAAGATCGCATGGAACCTGGCAAGGTGCGGGAACTGCTGGTATCGCTGTTAGACGAGCGCGCTCGGGGCGGCAATAACGATTCCCGTGCCTGTTCAACGCCTTCAACGTCGTCGGCATTGAAGTGCTCGAAGTAACGGTACTCCGGTTGTTCGAGTGTTTTCCGCGCCTGAGGAACAACGGGATGACTGGGAACTTGAGCAGCATCGGCAGCGCGGGCCGATAGCGGTGCATTTCCCAGTATCAGCGAAAGTGCTCCCATCGTGGCCAGAGCCAGCATACCCACGCGTAAAGGCCTGGGTGTCGATTTTTTGCGAATGTCGTGAGCCGCCTGGTTCATCGCCAGTTCGAGATCCCAGCAGTCTTCACGCACACGCAGATTGATATATTCACCCACCCACGCGAGACGACCCAGCGAAAAAGCCGCCAGCACACATAACGTAGCTGCAAAGAGCAGTCGCGGATCTGTCGTGAGAAACAACGTCGAGATTTCCCAGTACTCTTCGGGGACAGCATCGACGGCTGCTAAGCCTTGATTCATTTTCAGCAGTGGCCCCAGGCAGAACGAAGCACCAATCCAGACTTCCGCCAGGACATCCGCAGAGATCAGGAGCACGATCGACAGGCAGAAGATCCAGATCCCCAGACCGAAGGCATTGACCACGAGATCGGAATGATGTGAGCTGATCAGCTTCTTCAAATGGTGTTCGTGTCCACTTTTCCGGCGCGATCGCAACGCATGATTTTCGGGCTGAAAAGTGAAATGGACAGCAGCCACCAGGCTGCCAATTCCACACATCAAAAGACCCGCCAGTGCTGCCATCCGACGGAGAATCGACATGACGATGAGCTTGGAATGGACTTGCCCTAAGGCTTCTCGATAGGTGGTGGCATTTCCCATCAGTAAAGCCGTCATGGTGGTGGCAATGACGGCACCCAGGGGGCCCGAAACCAGTATCCAGAGAACCGGGGCGCACCACGCCAGGCGATAATCAATCATCGACAACCCGGCAATCGCACATGCCGTGGGCAAGGCGATTGCCAGGTAGGTCAGAATCAAACCTTTCCACTGCCAGCGGAGAGCATGGAAGGCCAGATCGATCGAGTTCAGCAGCGAAAGGCCACGCAGATCGACCTGAGGGACAGCGGCTGGTTCTCGTCGATCCGAAGAAGCGGCATCAAGAGTTGGATTCTGGTTCATGCGCGCTCCCTGCCTGACCAGCCCAGATACATGGCGACGCTGAACCACAGAAATCCACCGACAAGAAATTTGTACTCAGATGGAATCGGGGCAGGTGACCAGAAGGCTTCAATGAGTGCCGCCACCACCAGCATAAAGGCTGCTCCAACGGCCAGTTGCCCCGCATCTCTCCCGCGCAAACGCAGTGCCGACCAGCGTGACAACTGGCCCGGATGAAGTGCTGCATCTCCCACAAGCAGCCCGGCCCCACCAGCAATCGCAATGGCTGTTAATTCAAATGAGCCGTGAGAAACGACGAACCCCAGAAAGCGATCGGCATGACCGAGCGAAAGGACATAACCAGCCGTGGCTCCAATCGAAATGCCATTGAAGAGCAGCGTGTAGATGGTCCCGATGCCCAGGAGAATTCCGCGGGCAAAACATTGCAGGGCAATCCCAACGTTATGCTGGACATAGAAGCCAGCCATCGAAGCCCGCTCGTTGCCATAATCGTTCCACGAATCAAACGAGAAGGCCGAGTCGTCGAGAGAGGCTGAATCTTCGCTGGAGTACATCATGTCGTACTGATCGAGCGCTTCCTGCGACATGAAACGTGCTGCAAGTGGGGGCTCATTCTGAATCAGAATCCAACTGATGATCAGCGGCCCAAAGAACAGAAGAGCGGCCAGCAGTTGATAGCCCCACCAGGTGCGGAAGATGCGGGGAAATTCCATGAACAGGAACTGACCGATGGTATGCCACGTTCCCGCGCGAGGGGCGTGGAAATAATCATGCCCTCTAGCCAACAGCCGGTTCAGATATTCTTCGAGATCAAGGCCCCAGTCGCGCGTACGAACCAGTTCGAGATCGTGGGCGACTTCGCGCAGTTGACGCGAAAAGGCCAGCACTTCCTCAGACGAGAGCCGCCGCTGGTTGACGGTTTCGACACGTCTGAGCGATTTTTCGAAGTTTTGCCACGCGGGTTTTCGCTGGGCCAGAAAAGTGGCGCGCTTCACATGAGCCTCGCTTTCGCAGGCGTGATGACGGCCGCTTTCTCATCTCGTGCGGTTTGAAATGTAGCACAGACCCGGGCGAGAAAGGCCATCGGGAACTTGCGCACCTGTTCGCGGTCACCGGTGAATTCCATCCGCTCTGCCAGAGTATCCGCCAGTTCGGAAGCCAACTGATGCCCGCGCTGATACGTCAGTTTGGATCGTCGCCCGAGGAACTCGGCAATCGTCGATAATTGCGCCTGAGTGGGGGTAAAGCCGTTCGATTCGTACCGGGTGATCGGGGCAATTTGGTCGAGGATCATCGGTTGTTTCGGCAGGACAATCGGGTGAACCTGCACGACCATTGTTCCCGCAGCGAGATCGCCCAGCCTTTGGAACTTCTGGGTCATCGACATGGCCAGAAGCCCCGGGCCATAGAAAGGGAGAATCCCGAGCCAGGCCACATCCTCAAACACCATGGCAATAGGCAGCATGTCGGCCACACGTAAAAGATTCCGCAGAACAGCCCCCCAGAAGGTGAGTGGTGCCCCCGAGGTATGAATCACCCGGATCCCCACCAGCCATTTGCCCATCGAATAGCCATTCCAGAAGCCTTCCTGAACGATGTAGTACAGCCACTCGATAAAGAAAAGTGCCAGCAGAATGCCACCAATTGTGAATCCGGGCAGGATGGCAGCAATCAGGCAGGCACCAATCAGGAGTGCTGTGATGAGCAACACGCGGAAGAGGCAGTCGATGGCGTAAGCCGCACTGCGCAGGGCTGGGCCTGCCAGTTGGTAGGCGAGCCGGACATTTTCCGGCGTCTCGATACGAACATTCAAACTGACTTCAGCAGCCACACAGATTCTCCCGGGAAACATGACCGCAGATGAATCGTATCAGGGAGATCTGGTCAGAAGATAGCGGCGGGCTGAGCTTCACAGCACATTTGTGAGCGAACGATGAAAAGCTCAATTTTGAACAAATCAAAACGCCGAAGCGTCGTCCCCCGCCTGCGAACTCGGGGGACGACGCTTCTCTCACAGGAACAGGCACTTGATTCGACAAGAAAATCAACGGGGAGTGGACGCAGGTTTTTCGTTGGAGATTCGAGCGGGAATCGTCTCCCAATCGTCTCGTACGGCAGTTCGTGGTGCTGGGACCGTGATTGTTGGTAGTTCCGTGATCTGAGAATCAGCCTTTGAGGGCTGAACTGTGATCGGGCCGGTTTTTTCAGGAAGGATGTTCATGACCGGGAGATCGAGAACAGCCGAGGAGCGCACTGGTGTGGTAGGAATGGGGCCCGACTTGGGATTGCGGACAATCCGGGGTTCGGGCGGCAGCACGGGCTGCCACTCGGGTGGTGGATTGAATGACGATGTTGAAGGTACGGATGTTCCCACGGGCCGCGTGGTGATTTTCGCTGCCGGTGAGGGAGGAATGAGTGTGAGATCAACAGGTAACGGAGCAATCGCAGCAGGATCGACAGGCGGTGACTGCGGATTCAGATCGGTCGATTGAGAACGAACATCGGGCAGCCTCGGCTGGTAGTACTCCGGGAGGAGAACTCCTGGCGAGGATGGATATTGAGGCGTGAATTGTTCCGCCGATGGCCACTCACCCACGGACTGACAATCGCAGCCGGGTGCTTGAGCCTCGGTTGTGGGAATCATGGAAGACGAATGAAAGTAGGCAGGAGTCTGTGAGTGCTTATGAGATGAGGCGAGCGAACAGGAAGGGCAGGCCATTTGAGAACGTGTCCACCAGTTCCGCGTGAGCTGAGCCTGGGCCGACTCGGGCAGGCCACACACCACACTGCAAGCTGCAAGAGCCAGCAGGCTGAATGCGCGATAACCCGAGCGGGACATGATCTGTTCCAAAATGGATTTTCTCAGGAAGACTTTCCCACCAACGCGAGCAATTCTTCCACTGCAAGATGGAATCGACGGTTTTGGAAAGAAACTTGAGAAAAACTTGAATATTTTTCTCGGGGGCCTCAAATCCGCCCAAATCACTACCTGTGCATGATTTACGCGCCGAGTTTGATCCAGTGTCAATCACACGCGCGAAGGGGGTGGCATTGCCTGGCAAATGAACGCGCATGGCGCGGCTTCTTGTTGTCGTGACCTTGCACGACAACAAGTTTGTAAGGAGATGGGCACAAGTTGGCCGGGCCACCCTGGGGTGACGATGACATCGAGTCGCTCTTAATAAGGTACATTGACCAGGTGTCGATGAACCCTCTGAGAGGCGCGCGATTATGTCGATTGCAGGGGTGATCCAGTGGGTTTTACTGTCGGAAAAGTCTGTGCGACTTGACCTTTCGCATGGTGACTCCCATAATTTTATCCCCCCGCACCTGGGCAGGGCTTTACGCCCCCCAATTCTCTGAGAATCTGCATGTTCCCGCGGAAGCCTCGCTCTGGCACTGGTCATCGAGATGGGAGCCATCAAGACGGCTGGAGCCGCAAGTTTCTGACGGGTGGGTTGTCCGTGTCCGAGTCAGTTTGAGGTTTTATGTCCTAGCGACGCCACATGGTGGGCATCGGCCAACAGATGCCAAAAGGAGGGTTTTGATGGAACACTTGGGTCAGCACGTGATTATCGAATTGTGGGGCTGCAACAGCGGGATCGACGACGCCGATCTGATGAAGCAAGCCATGTTGGACGCCGTCAAAGCTGCTCGAGCCACGCTCTTGTATATTGACGTTCACAAGTTCGACCCCCAGGGAGTGACGGGAGTTGCTGTTCTGACGGAATCCCACCTTTCGGTTCATAGCTGGCCTGAGCATGGCTACCTGGCCGCCGACGTCTTTACCTGCGGCCAGACTACGCGGCCTGTCGCTGCCGCCGAAGTTCTTTGTGAATACTTCCAACCCAGCCAGGTCGATGTTCAGGAAGTTATCCGCGGAGTGCGTCCGGAAACCGGGGCCAAGCCATCGCTCCGCCGTCGCAAACTCAACTATCAACCCGAGCATAACTCTCTGACAGCCACCATCAACTGATCCCTTTGACCTCTCGAAGGTATCAGGAACTCGAATTTCCAATCGGCCCGGGACCATCAAGGTTCCGGGTCTTTTTACTGGCTGAAACATGGTTTCTTGAGTGGCTGGTTTTCCTCGAAAGACGGGTTTCGCTACGGTATGAGGATGTTGCAGCCACTGTCCGCTGCTATTCATCGTCAGACCAGGTGCGTCTGCCGTCAGTCCAGTGATCGTGGCGATCACATTTCAGGGAGTTAGACCCAGATGAAAAGTTCTCTGCTGAGATTTGCCTTTCAGGAAATTGCCTTCCGGGCCATGGCTGTCGTTTTGACAATGAGCATTACAGGAGTCGCTATGAGTGCTGAGACCGAAGTTCCACTTCCCAAGCTGCCAGCCGGTGCCGGGGCCGTCGATGCCAATGCCCCCAAGACCTTCACCACCACCAAATCAGGTCTGAAGTACCGCGTTCTCCGCGAAGGCAAAGGGGCCAAGCCCAAAGCCACCAACGCCGTCGAAGTTCACTATCACGGCTGGCTCGATAATGGCAAAGTCTTCGACAGCAGCTACGACCGCAAGGAATCGATCTCCTTCGGACTCAACCAGGTCATCCCCGGCTGGACCGAAGGGATGCAACTCGTCGGCGAAGGTGGCATGATCGAACTCGAAATCCCCTCCGAACTCGGCTACGGCGCTCGCGGTGCCGGTGGCGTCATCCCCCCCAACGCCAAACTCCACTTCCTCGTCGAAACTCTCAAAGTCAAGTAACCCCCTATCGGGGTTTGGGGCAGCGGATGTGGGCCCAACGTTCATCCACGTTTGGGTCTTCCGCTGCCAGAGAGCCGACAAGACATTCGATGGGGATGTGTTGCGGGGTTTGAGGCAGCGGATGTGGGCCCAGCGTTCATCCACGTCTGGGTCTTCCGCTGCCAGAGAGTCTATTAGACTTTCGTTTGACCCCAACCACATCATCTCCAGCCACCCATTCTCCAGTAATGTGCCATGCTTGCAGCCTCTCTTGAGTTAATACCGGGCAAGCCTGTCTTCCCAACCCACAGAGCGTTGTTCTATCTTGGGAGAACGGACAATTTCTGTCCCTGTTGACTCACAATTCAGCTTGTTCTGAACCCGAGGTGTCGTCATTCTGCCGCTCAACTCAGCAGGCACTCCTGCTGGAAAAGCTGTCATTACAGCTCATTCGATCGGCAAACACGACGTTTTTCCAGGTCGTTGATCACGAACATCTGGCAAAGCGACAAGCTTTTCCTGAAAGTTTTGTCAGCCTTCGAATCCGACAATCGCCCCCGGCCAACTGCATGTCAAACTCTCGGAGATCGTTTTCTGGCGAGCCGTTTCACTGGGAATGCCAACTCTTCTCCACGAATTCAGCGATCAAGCCGACGAATTGGCGTGGCAGTTGCAATTGCAGAATTTTGGGGATAATCGAGACAGGAATTCGCCCGGTTGCGGGCTTTGCCAGTGGAAGGTGACCAGAACGATAGGCTTGACCTTGAAAATCATCAGAGAAATTGACCTGACAACCGCTTGAGTGTGTTGCGAACATGCAGATGGAAACGCCGAGTACTTTGGAGAATTCCCAGGTCTTGAATCCTTCAGGGCGAAAGTCGCCTCATTCCACGTCAATCATCTCGGGGATGACTGCTGATCTCGTCTCGGGATTTCTCGTCTTTCTCATTGCCTTGCCATTATGCCTGGCCATCTCCAAGGCCAGCAATTTCCCGCCGATTGCCGGTATCTGGACAGCCGTGATTGGTGGAATTGTCTGTACGTTCATCAGCAATTCTCAGTTGACCATCAAAGGGCCTGCCGCCGGTCTGATTGTGATTGTCGCTGGTGCTGTTATGGAACTGAGCGCTGCTTTTGGTGGAGACACAACGACAGCCGAAGGGATGCTGCTGGGTTATCGCCTGACTTTGGGAATCGGATTCGCTGCCGGCCTGCTTCAGGTGCTGATTGGTTTGCTGAAACTCGGGAAAGTCTCCGACTTATTCCCCTCCACCCCAGTGCATGGCATGCTGGTCTCCATTGGCTTAATCGTCATCGCCAAACAGGCTTATGGTCTCCTGGGAGCTGATGCTCCACTGGGCCATGGGCACGAACCAGCGTCTCCACTGGTACTACTCGCAAATCTCCCTGCAGCGATTCTGCAGTCCAATCCGGAAATCTTTCTGATTGGCGCCATTAGCCTGCTGATCATGTTCACCCTCCCCATCATCGGACATTATTGGAAGCTTTTCCGCTTAGTCCCTGCACAACTGGTTGTGATTGTGGTCTCGATTGGCATGGGTCTGTGGTTCGATCTCGAACACGAGCACAAATACCTGTTTCCAATTGGTGCCTTCTCCTCAGAAACAGCCATCGAGTACGTGGTCGGCCCCAAGTTTCTCGTAACGATTCCTGATGTGCTGAGCGATCCACTCGCAGCGATTGCCTTCCCCGATTTTCGCAGTCTTTCAAGCTGGGTTGGTCTGAAGTATCTGTTGCTCTTCACGCTGATTGGCAGCCTTGAATCAATCCTGAGTGCCAAAGCCGTCGATCTGCTCGATCCCGCAAAACGCAAAACGAATTACGACCGCGATCTGCTGGCCGTGGGAGTGGCGAACTCCATCGCTGCTGCGATCGGCGGACTCCCCATGATTTCCGAAATCGTGCGGTCATCGGCCAATATCGCGAGTGGTGCCAAAAGCCGGTTCGCAAATCTCTGGCACGGATTGTTCTTATTCGCATTCGTGCTCCTTTTTCCGGGTCTGATTCACAGTATTCCACTGGCAGCACTGGCTGCCATGCTGGTTTACACCGGTTTTCGCCTCGCTTCGCCAGCCACCTTTGTGCGTACTTATCGCGTGGGGAGTGGGCAACTGGCCATCTTCATGGTCACGATTGTCACGACGCTGGCCACCGATCTCCTGATTGGCATTGTGACCGGAGTGGGCTGCAAGCTGATGATCAATCTCTGGCACAGCCGGTCACCCCGCAGCATGCTGACACCACAGCTTTCAATCGAAGCTGAGACGGAATCTGCGGTCACACTCGAAATGAGTGGGGCTGTCGTCTTCAGCAACTGGCCCAGGCTCCAGAAGACGATCGAAGAGCAGCTTACCCTGCGAGAGCGAGTCATCCTCGATCTCACAGAAACGACTTTTGTCGATCATACCGTCATGGAAAAACTCCACGAACTCGAAACAAAATTCCAGAGCAGCAGTCCATCCTTCGAAGTGGTCGGCCTCGATGACCATACACCGTTTTCCCTGCATCCGCTGGCCGGCCGAAAAAAACCCGCTTCCACCTCCAAAGCGTCCGTTCCGCAGGAAACTGCACCGGCCGTTGTTCCTTCCGACTCGGTTTAACCTGGAGTCGACCTGCTGAAAAATTCCCAAGGGCAAATCGCTGTTCTGCCTGTTTCTCCGGATCTCCAAGGCAGAAACTTGTGTACATAAAGCCACTTCTGGCGTGCCTCCGCAATGGCTTTCGATCAGCGAAAACTCCCATTTCATGAAGTTTCCACGAATCTTAAGCCTCCTCAACCCGCGAAATCCCCCGCGAATTCGTATTCTCCCGCGAATTCTCGATGAGCCTCGTATATCCAGTGCCTCCACCGGTTGCGGAGAGTGGCTGGTGAAGACATGATCGATTGACACTTGCGAAATCTGGAATCAGCCCTTCAAAATCAATTCCAGAGTTTGCCACCGATGAGCGAGATTGATCCGTCTTTATACTGGTGATTTGTTCATTTTACCCGCTGGCCAAGCCAGCACATTCTGAGAGTTGAGTCACTGATGAGCACAGATGTCGCCTCTCCGACAGCGGCTAAAGATTCATCCTCCCTGTCTTCCGGGAATGAACCCGTCATTTCGATTCGAAACCTGTCGAAAGACTATCGGGATTTCTGGGGTCGCCCCAAGGTGAAGGCGCTCAAATCGCTCACCATGGAAGTTCGCAAAGGCGAAGTTTTCGGCCTCCTCGGCCCCAATGGTTCCGGCAAAACCACCACCATGAAGCTGCTGCTCGGTCTGCTCTTCCCGACAGAAGGCGAAATCTCCATCCTCGGCAAACCCGCGACCGATGTCTCCAAAAACGAACGCATTGGTTACCTGCCCGAAGAGTCGTATCTCTACCGTTTCCTCAATGCTGAAGAAACGCTCGATTTCTACGGTCGCCTCTTCCGTCTCCCCGCCGATGTTCGCAAGCAGCGCACAAACGAACTTCTCGAACTCGTCAAAGTCTCTCATGCCCGCAAGCGGCAACTTAAAGAGTACTCCAAAGGGATGACTCGACGCATCGGTCTGGCTCAAGCTCTGATCAACGATCCCGAGCTGATTCTTCTCGATGAACCCACCAGCGGTCTCGATCCCCTGGGGAACCGGGATATGAAAGACCTCATCCTCAAGCTCAAAGAGCAGGGCAAAACCATCGTCATGTGCAGCCACCTCCTTGCCGACGTGCAGGACGTCTGCGACCGCATCGCGATTCTCTACGGTGGCGAACTGAAGGTGATGGGCCGGGTCGATGAACTGGTCAAAGAACAGGATGCCACGCAAATCCGTTCGAGCAAGCTTTCCGAAGCCGCTGCCAGCGAAGTGCTCGATGTCCTCAAGAAACATGGCGTCACCGACGTGCAGATCGATCAACCCACATCGTCGCTGGAAGACCTCTTCCTGCGCACCGTTCAAGAAAGCCGCGAACGTCCTGGTCGCCGCATTTCGGTCTAGGCAACCCCGGCCACAAAGCCTGTGGCCACTTGCCTGTCTTCTTTGAAAATCATCGAGGGCAGGCATTCAGGGATGGCCCGTGAATGCGTTTGGGATTTTCTCTTTATCATCATCAGTTTTCTACGGCGTAATCGAATATGGACTTCCTTCCGGATCCCTTTCCGCTGCTCTCGGCCTTCTTGCAATGGCTGGCTGTGATCGTGGTCATTTTTTCGAGCGTCCTGCTCATCACGTTCACTTCGAATCTGGTTTCAAACGGTGCCAGAGGTGCTGCCCTGTATGGCCAATCATTGGGCCAAAGCCTTGTCGAGATCTTTTCGACTTCTGTTTCTCGCTGTTATGCCCTGGCAAAACTGACGTTTACCGAGGCCATTCGCCGCAAAGCCCTCTTCGTTTTTGTGGTCTTTGCCGTCCTGTTCATGTTTGCCGGGTGGTTCCTTTCCGACCCCGATCAATCCGCCAAGTACGCCAAAGATGCAGTCAAAATCCACGTGACCTTTATTCTCAACGTCCTCACCTGGCTGACGATGATTGTCATGCTGCTGCTGGCCTGCATCGGCATTCCCGAAGATATCCGGCTGCGATCCATTCACACGGTCGTTACCAAACCCGCCCGGCGATTCGAAATTGTTCTCTCGCGTATCCTGGGTTACGTCGGCGTCGGGACAGTGCTGCTGGGAATCATGTCCGCCACGTCACTGGTCTGGATTTATCGCCAGGTACCGGTATCTGCCCGTTCAGAACTCACTGCCAGACAGCCCATCTGGGGTCAGTTGAGTTTTCTTGATCGCATGGGTAACGAGACCACAGCTGGGATTAATGTGGGCGATATCTGGGACTACCGCAGCTATATCGAAGGGGCCACCAAAAGTCGGGCCATCTGGCGCTTCGAAAACGTTACTCCCGCCATGCTGACAACCATGACGGACGAAGATGGCAAAACGTACGAAGCTCTCCGGCTCGAATCCCGTATCGAAGCGTTCCGTTCTCATAAAGGGAATATGGATCGCACCACCCGCTTTCAGTACATCATCCTGAATCCCGAGCGAAATCTGGAGGTGACTGCCGCCACTCTCGAAATTGGTGATGAATTCAGCGGCCGAACCGATGGCATTCGCCGCACGCTGATTGCCGAAACGAAAGACAATGAGTCCAAGACGGTCGACTTAATCAACGATCTCGTCGCCAAAGATGGCAGCCTCACCATTGCCGTCGCCTGTACCGATCCCGGCCAATACCTGGGGATGGCCAGGTCAGATCTCTTCATTCGCCTTCCTGACGCACCCTTTGCAGTCACATTCTTCAAAGCCATTCTGGGCATCTGGTTATTCATGGTACTGACTGTCACCTTGGGTGTCACAGCCAGTACGTTTGTGAAGGGCCCGTTTGCCATTATGACGATCTTCACCTTCCTGACCGTCAGCATTACTGGCCGTGAATTCATCAGGAAGCTGCTTTCTGACGAATGGAAAGGTGGTGGGGCCTTCGAATCGGCTTACCGCATCCCGACCTACATGAACGATACGACCGATTTGCCCAGCAATCCGGGCACTCAACTCATCAAGTGGGTCGACTGGATCATGAATGGGTTCTTGTGGCTCATCCAGCAGATTCTCCCGAATGTCAGTTATTTCAATATGACTGGCTACGTTGCCAACGGTTTCGACGTAGATAACTGGAACACACTGCTTCCCGCAGTGCTGGTCACGATTGGCTACTTTATTCCCTGTGTACTTATTGGCTACTACTGTCTGCGTTCGCGTGAACTGGAGGCAAAATGAACCAGTCCGAATCACGTAATCGAAAACTGGCCTATCTCGGCTTTATCGTCCTGCTCCTCGTTCCCATCGTTCTCCTGGGGATGCCAGGTGGTGGAAGCTCCACCCCTCCGGGTCTGCTCTCTTCAATGAGATCCAAGTTCGAGCTGGGTGAATCCGATATCGGCAAGATCGATCCCACCAGTGCCGCCATGAATATGGTGCTGCTCGGTTTTCGAGGGATTGCCGTGAACACCCTGTGGTCCAATATGGATCATTACAAGAACACGAAAAACTGGGCTCAAATGAAGTCCACGTCGGATGCCATCATCCGCTTGCAGCCGCACTTCATCTCAGTCTGGCGATTCACCAGCTGGAACCTGGCCTTCAATGTGAGTGCCGAATGGGACAGCGTCAAAGATCGCTTCCACTGGGTGAAGGAAGGAGCCAAGTTTCTGCAGAACGGGATTGATATCAACGCCAAAAACCCGGATCTCGCCTGGGAAGAAGGCCGGATCATCGGCTTCAAAATTGGTATGTCCGACGAAGCCCGCTACTTCCGCAAGTTCTTCAAGAACGATCCGGACACCGAACTTTACAAAGGCGGGCCCGATCCGAAACTCAACGAACAGGGGCTCGATAACTACCTCGTCGCCCGTGACTGGTATCTGAAGGCCAACGATCGCGAACTCAATCAGCGCCAGCGCATTCTTGACCGGACTCTCTTCCGGTCTTATCCCGCACGCTCGTACTTCGACTATGCCGCCGCTCTGCAAAAAGATGGCGTCTTCGGCGAGCAGACACGCGTGGCCTGGGATGATGCCTATCGCGACTGGACAACGAAGTTCGGCCGGGAAGTCTTCTATGTTCCCGAAGTCCCCGAAGTCGGTATGTCGATGGAAATGACTGAGGACGATATCAGCCGACAGGCCAAGACGGGCGACGAAGAACGCCGGCTTCGTAAAGCCGTCGATGACTATCAGAAAATCTGCAACTATCGCTACTGGCGAGAACGTGCCCGTTGTGAACGTGAACCGCAGATGGCTGATGCTCACCGGGAGATCTACGAAGCACAGGTCGCTTACAGCGAACAGCGTTTGACCGAAGCGAAAGCCCTGGTGGAATCGGGCATGAAGAACTTCGCGGCCATGCTCAAGAAGTATCCCGACCTCCTGCAATACGATGACCTGCTGCTCGAAGACGCACTGACTGCAGTGCTCATGTGGCAGTACATTCTCAAACTCAGTGGCGAAACTCCCTCCGACGACTATCCACTGAAAGTCATCTGGGATAGCCAGCAGGGACGCATCCCTGATGTCCAGGCCCGCCTCGACCGCTGGCTGCTCGAACAGTCTCGCAACATCGACAAAAAATAACCCCGGTTGCTTTCAGGCTTTGTGATAGTGGCATGGTGCAAGAAGTTCCGACGGATTGCACCATCTTCACTCGCATCTTGAATTCGACTCGCCCGACCAACTCGTGGCCGGGTTGTTGTGCAGTTCCACGACAACAAGAAGCCGCGCAATGCGAGTGTTTTGCCACAACCTTTCACTCAGCCTCGGGTGGCACGACCCTGGAGGCTCTGCGAAAGGGCGTGGTCTTTACGCATTTCAACGTCACGTCTTGAAGCTGCTGGGGAGGCAGGGGTCGGATGTCTTCATTCGCCCCCTGGACAATCGACATTA
>JAIXUU010000116.1 GCA_027483405.1 Planctomyces sp.
GCCGCTTCAACAGAATCGGCCAGACGACGGCGGCTTCCCGATGCGATGGTGACACGATCAATGACAATTTCGACGAGATGTTTTCGCCGGCGGTCGATCTCGGGCACTTCTTCGAGTCGATAGGTGGTGCCGTCCACACGCACCCTGCTGAAGCCCTGCTCTTTTAGCCGTTCCCACAGTTTCGCGTACTGCTGGCCAACGGGAACTTCCTGCGGTGCCAGAACCAGCAGTCTGGTGCCTTCCGGCTTGGCCATCAGGAGATCGATCACGTCATCGGTGGTTTGCGATTCGACCGGAATGCGGCAATCAGGGCAATGTTGCGTTCCCAACCGGGCATAGAGGACACGTAGATAATCGTAGATTTCCGTCGTGGTGCCGACAGTCGAGCGAGGGGTGTGGCCGACCGTCTTCTGCTCAATAGCAATCGAAGGCTGAAGACCGTGAATATGCTCGACTTTGGGCTTGGGCATCTGACCAAGAAACTGCCGGGCATACGACGAGAGGGACTCGACGTATCGCCGCTGGCCTTCGGCATAGAGCGTATCCATGGCGAGTGACGTTTTGCCAGAACCACTCGGGCCACAGAAGACACTCATCTGATCGCGAGGGATATCGAGACTGATTTTTTGCAGGTTGTGCTGGGAGGCCCCGCGAATGACGATGTTGGTTTGTGCTTCACGGTCTTGCTGCTTGAGTGGCAAAGCTGCTTGCCAGCGGGAAGGTGAAGCGACTTTTGTCTCGGGAGGAAGAGTTCGAGCCACACTTTTTTGTGGCAACTCAACCACCTGATCCGCCGTGCTTTTGCGTTTTTTCTTCGTCCCCTGCCCCTTGCCTGTGGTGGAGGCTGCAAACCCGAGTGAAGCGGGCTGAGATACTGGTCGCCCGTGGGCCTCAAGCACTTTTGCCAGAAAGCGACCTGTGTACGAGGCCTCACATTGGGCCACCATCTCAGGTGTTCCCTGTGCGATAATCTTGCCACCACCTTTGCCACCTTCGGGCCCCAGATCGATCACCCAGTCGGCCGTCTTGATGACATCAAGATTATGCTCCACGACAATGACGGTATTCCCGGCATCCACAAAGCCATGCAACACCCGCAGCAGGTGGGCGATATCAACGAAGTGCAGGCCCGTTGTCGGTTCGTCGAGAATGTAGACGGTTTTGCCAGTGCTGCGTTTGCCAAGTTCTTTCGCGAGTTTAATCCGCTGAGCTTCACCACCAGAGAGGGTAGGAGAGGGCTGCCCCAGCTTGATGTAGTCGAGGCCCACATCGTGCAAAGTCTGCAGCAGATTTTTGATCTTGGGGAGGTTTTCAAAATGTTCAAGTGCCGTCTGAACATCCATATCGAGGACTTCAGCAACGTTCTTACCCTTGAAACGCACCTCCAGCGTTTCTTTATTAAATCGGCGTCCCTGGCAGACAGGGCAGGTGACCCAGATATCGGCGAGAAAATCCATTTCGAGCTTGTTCGAGCCATGCCCTTCGCAGGCTTCGCAACGACCGCCAGGGACGTTAAAGCTGAAGCGTCCCGGCTTAAACCCGCGGGTTTTGGAATCGGGAAGTTGTGTGTAAAGATCGCGAATCAGGTCGAAGAGTTTGACATAGGTGGCAGGGTTCGACCGAGGTGTACGACCAATCGGTGACTGATCAATATCGATGGCCTTATCGACCAATGCGAGATTGTCAAAACTCTGATGTGCACCGGGAGCACCTTCACCCAGATTGACTTCACGATTGAGCAGCGGCCACAGAATATCGTTAATCAGCGAGCTCTTGCCTGAACCGGAAACGCCGGTAACACAGATAAACTTCCCCAATGGAAACTCGACATCAACATTCTGCAGGTTGTGATGCGTGCAACCTGTGATTGAGATGGATGCTCCTGCTCCTTCGCGGCGTGTTTCGCGGATTTCGATCTGCTTGCGGCCTGAGAGATAAGCTCCCGTTTCACTTTCTTCATTCGCCAGAAGTGCCTCAAGACTCCCTTCATGAACAACTCTTCCACCCCGAACACCAGGGCCGGGGCCAAAGTCGATAATATGATCGGCAGCCTTCATCGTTTCGTCGTCATGTTCGACGACGATCACTGTGTTGCCCTGATCGCGAAGATCCTGCAGGCTCCCCAGTAGCATTTCGTTGTCACGCGGATGCAGGCCAATGGAGGGTTCATCGAGAATATAAACCACACCCACAAGGCCACAGCCAATCTGCCCAGCCAGACGAATCCGCTGACTTTCGCCACCACTGAGAGTAGGTGCTGTCCGATCCAGCGCCAGGTAATCGAGACCGCAGCGCAAAAGAAAACCCAGGCGGCCACGAATCTCTTTAAGAACTTCTTCAGCGATATATTGTGAAGTCGGATCCAGATCGAGCTGTTCAAAAAACTCGAAAGCTTCACCCACACTGAGATGGCAAACCCCAGGAAGTGACAGACGCTGTTTCTTCGCTGGGGAAGCCGCCGATGAGGAACCGCTGCGTATTGTCGCCGGCGTAGTCATCTCCAATGCTTGGCTGGAGATAAAATAGTTGCAGGCCTGAGCGTTGAGTCGCGAACCGTGGCAAGTGCTACAACCCACAACTTCCATATACTTTTCAAGCTGCCTGCGGCGCATCGGGTTTTTGGCTTTGCGGTACTCTTCGAGCAGTTCGCGAACGTAGCCAGTGTATTTCCCGCCGTGCTTCCACACACCGCCCGAGTGCTTGAAACTGTACGTCACATGCTGATTGCCCAATCCATCTAGGAAGAGATCGCGCGCCCCCTGGGGCAGTTCATTCCACGGGGTTTTCAGGAACTCACCGGGCTTGAGGCTCAGTGTTTTTTCAATTGCCGCAGCCACGCCATCAATAAGATGCCTGCGCCAACGGCCCAGCTTGGAAAGTTTGCCAGAGAGTGCGAGTGCTCCCTTCTGGATGGATAGTGATTCATCGGGAATGAGCCGATCAAGTAAAAAATCGTGCCGCATGCCAAGGCCGTTGCAGTCGGCACACATCCCTTGAGGGCTGTTGAAACTGAAAAGTTGCGGCGAGGGAGGATCGTAGCTGATGCCGCAGTGGGTGCAGGCATAAGCGGTGGCGAAAAACTGTTCACTCGGGTTCTCCTGAGACGGCGAATCGTCGTCGCTCTGAATGGCTGCGGAGAGGAATTCTTCGGGAGAATCCTGCAAAACAATGAGTTGCCCATTCGCCAGTTTGAGCGCGTTTTCTACAGCTTCGGCCACACGCTGGCGAGTCGATTTCCCGGCCACCAGGCGGTCAATCACCACGTCAATCGTGTGCTTCATCTGCTTGTCGAGTTGCAGACTTTCGCTCAGCGAAATGAATTTGCCATCGACCCTGGCGCGGAGATAACCCTGCTTGAGTAGATCAACAAAGAGATCCTTAAACTCGCCCTTCTGACGTTGAATGAGTGGTGCAAGGATCTGAAACTTTGTTCCGGCAGGTAAAATGAGAATCTGCTCGACAATGTTCTCAGGAGCCTGGGAAGTAATCGGGCGATGGCACTGGTGGCATTCGGCTTGGCCAACCCGGGCAAACAGCACTCGCAGGTAATCGTATATCTCGGTAATCGTGCCGACGGTACTGCGTGGATTTCGACCAGCCGTTTTCTGTTGAATCGAGATCGAAGGAGCCAGCCCGGTGATCGAATCGACATCCGGCTTGGGCATGGAACCCAGAAACTGACGGGCATACGTCGAGAGCGATTCGATATACCGCCTTTGCCCTTCGGCATAAAGCGTATCAAAGGCGAGAGAGCTTTTTCCGGAGCCACTGACGCCCGTCATGACAATCAGTTTGTTCTTGGGCAAAACCAGGCTGACGTCACGCAGATTATGTTCTCGGGCACCACGAATCGTGATTTCAGATCTGGTCATGGAAAGCTCAGAGGGTTAGCTGGCGTCAACTGAACAGGCATGGCTGGCATTGCCAGGTTCAGATTTTCGAGAAGCGAAATGATCTTGAGGATCCCTCGGCCAAAAGAGTGCAGGATGCGGAAGCCGATCGATCCCCAGAACAAGTGAAGTTTAGCGCGACTGCCCAGAAAATTCGCCGCCAAGGGGCAAAGATTTCACACATCGCCCATCCCATCCGTAAGAAAAGCGATTGGCGAATAAACGTCTGCCGTCGAACATCTGCCTCATTTGGGCACCAATGGGTCACATCATCAGCCATGCATCACCTCAAATGGCGATGAAAACTGATATTACGTGTAACCTGCCCACATGACAGAGGTACACGTTCAGTGTTTGATTCGAGTAACTGGTGCCCGTCATTTGCTCCGAGCACCGCCGTCGAATCCTGACTGGAAACTCTGCTTCCCA
>JAIXUU010000169.1 GCA_027483405.1 Planctomyces sp.
AAACCGTGTTTCCTTCATCAAAAAGTCTTCCGTGATGTCATTGACTTCGAATCTGCCGGTGTCTCTCAATGTCCAACTGGGAAGATTGTCACTTAAGAACCCGATTCTTGTGGCCTCTGGAACATTCGGCTATGCCCGCGGAATGTCGGCATTTGTCGATGATGCGCGAGTGGGAGGGATCATACCCAAAACGGTTACTCGCGAGCCGCGCGCTGGAAATCCACCACCGCGAACTGTCGAAACGACGGCAGGTCTTTTGAATTCGATTGGCCTCGATAACGACGGCATCGAAGTCTTTATCACCAAGCATCTCGAAGCTCTTTCGCTGCTGCCGACGGCGTTAATTGTCAATATTGCCGGGAAGAGTACCGACGACTTTGTCGTGATGGCTCGGCGACTGGATGAGTTCAATGTGATTCAGGCGCTGGAGCTGAATATCAGTTGCCCGAACGTCAGCGGGGGTGTCGATTACGGTACGAATCCGACGATGACAGCCGAAGTCGTGGCCGCGGTGCGGCAGGCGACATCCAAGCCGATTATTGCCAAGTTAACACCCAATGTAACGAGCGTCGTGGAGATTGCCCGTGCAGCGGCCAGTGCCGGTGCCGATGCCCTTTCGCTGGTCAATACTTTTCAAGGTTTTGCCGTCGATTGGAAAACGGGCGAGCCGCGGCTGGGGAATGGTCTGGGGGGACTCAGTGGCCCAGCGATCAAACCTCTGGCGTTAAGAATTGTCTGGCAGGTCGCGCAGGCGGTGGATTGCCCGATCATTGGTGTCGGCGGGATTCAATCACTCGATGATGTCCTCGAATTTCTGGTCTGCGGAGCGACTGCTGTGCAGGTGGGAACGGCGAACTTTTACAATCCATCGTTGTCGAGTCAGTTGACGAGCGGGTTGGAAAAAGTTTTGCAGGATCGAGGTTGTTCGCGAGTTCAGGAACTCATCAAAACCGTCAAAGTTCCCAAGAATCAGCGGAAAACCTGCTAGGTATTTCCAAGGCTCACGAACTCATTCTGATATTGGGCCAACTGCTCACAAAATCATGATCACGAAGGGAAGCAGCATGCGGGTGCTATCAGGAATCCAGCCAACCGGGCGATTCCACTGGGGAAACTATTTCGGAGCGATCCGCCAGTATCTGGCCCTGCAGGGACACGAACAATCGTTCTACTTCATTGCTGATCTGCATGCGCTGACCACCATTCGCGATGCGGCGCTCCTCAAGCAGAATACACTGGATGCCGCTTTAGACCTGCTGGCTTTAGGGCTCGATCCTGAAAAGGCCACTTTGTTTCGACAGTCAGATGTCCCCGAAGTGACCGAACTGACCTGGCTGCTCATGACGGTCACCCAGATGAGCCTGCTCGAAAAATGCCATGCCTATAAGGACAAGGTCGCTCGGGGAATACCGGCTGATGCGGGACTGTTTACTTATCCCGTCCTGATGGCTGCTGATATTCTCGCCTACGACAGCGAAGTCGTACCTGTCGGTGTGGATCAGGTGCAGCACATCGAAGTCACCCGGGATGTGGCCCAGAGATTCAACTCGTTCTATGGCGGGGAATTTCTCAAGCTTCCCACAGCCCGCGTGCTGGACGATTCGGCCAAAGTCGTTGGAACTGATGGCGAAAAGATGTCCAAAAGTTACGGCAACACCATCGAACTCTTCGAATCGGCCAAATCACTCAAAAAGAAAATCAATTCGATCAAGACAGATTCCACGCCTGTGGAATCTCCCAAAAATCCTGAAACCTGCCACCTCTTTACCTTGTATAAACTCTTTGCGACGACCGAACAGCAGGAGGTGCTGGCAGCACGCTATCGCGCTGGCGGAATGGGTTATGGCGAAGCGAAAAACACGCTTTACGAAGCAGCGATGGAACACTTTGGCGTCGCCCGAGCCCGCCGGGATGAATTAGCACTTCAGCCAGATCATGTGGAAGAAATTCTTCAGGCAGGAGCGGCCAAAGCCCGTAAAAAAGCCAGAGAAGTCCTCAACCGCTGCAAGTCAGCCTGTGGCCTCGCGATTCAGGAAATTTGAACACCACGCGCAGAAAAGACTCATAACTTAAAACCAGGGGCAAATCCTCTTAACAGGAATCCTTTTTTTCGCGACACTGATTATTTGCGAGACGCGCCCATAACCATGAACCTCGCCTGAGAACTTCAGCGGGAAACTAAGGTGAGAGAAGTGCATTCATCGTGCAGGGCTGTCTCGGAAAGTTTCTGATACGGAAAAAATAAAAGCTCTGGAAAGTTCGCGAGAAGAGCTTTGTGAATGGAGTATTTTTCAATGTCGTCGTCGGTTCGACACAAGATATGTCTGCTTAAGAAGTATCAGCTCGGGCTGGTGCTTGCTGTGCTCTCTCTGGCGGCCACAACATCATTCACTGGTTGTGGATCAGTGGCCGAAAGCGGTCTGCCGACAGTTCAAGCCACGTCGGGGCAATTCGATAGCCAGACGGTCAGCACATCGAATGAGACCCCGAAAGATGATAATCAGACAGCTTCATCGACAATTGCGGAGTCGGCGCCGGCTCCTGCAAAAGAAAACGCATCTGTCAACAGCACGAATCCATTAGAAGCTGTCGATCAGGCCAAATCAGAACTTTCCGGCAGTGTAGAACCAGTGAAATTCCTGGGCGAATGGACAGACCATTTTCATGGCCGCAGGATCATGAAATTCGCTGAAGATGGCACAGGGGTGATGATTCTGGAACTCGATACTGTTGGCGCACTGCTGTATGGCTCGAAACTTGAGTTCGATTTCCAGTGGTCAGTGGCTGGCAACATTCTGGAAATGAAAATGAAGGGTGGTCGTCCTAAGGCGACCACTGAATCGTTGGGTAAATCGTGGGGTGCAGAACATCAGTATGAGATTCTGGAAGTCTCCCCTGAAGTCTTCTCGATTCGCAATCTCAAAGGCCAGACGGTTTGCCATCTCAAGCCATTTGTTGAAGTCGCTCAGACAGTCAAACCCTGAGGCAATGGTGCCGCGTTTTCTGCTGATCGAACCGGTCGGCCAATGCTCAATAACAGGCCGACCGAAGTCGCGCTGATCACCAGGGCACTGAGCCACCACGCGATCGGCAATGTTTTCAGCTCGCGTGTATCAAAACCCCAGGCGATCAAAGCTTCGGCATACTGGCCGAAGATGAGTACTGTCCCGTTATTGAGGACGTGGAGCAGAATTCCCGGCCAGAGCGAGTTGGTTTTTTCCCGGACTGCACCAAGGAGTATGCCCAAGAGTGCCGTCGGCAAAAACCGTTCGAGCACGACTGCATCCCGGATGAGAATATGAAACAAGCCAAAAACCAGACCGGTGAGGATGATTGTGGGCCAGGCACCCAGTGATCGTCTCCAGGCGGAAAACAGCAATCCACGAAAGAAAATCTCTTCGCAAAACGCGGGAATGATCGCCAGAGCCAGCAACTTGATCGGCAGTGGGATGGCACCAATCTGAATCTGAAGACTGCCAAACAGTTTGACGAGTTCTGCCTTTCTGGCGTCGGACATCATTCCCGATTCCACCTGCAGCAGGACAATCCAGAGCGAGAGACCTGCCAGAGAACTTAAGAGCAAAGCCAGAAATCTGGGGCGTTGGAGTGCCAGTGTTCGCACAGGGGGCCACCGATTCCAGAACATCATCAGGCCAGGGACACCTGCGAATAATGCGATGGTCACCAGACCATTGAGCAATAGACGAACCTCCAGAGTTAAATGACTCAAGCTCCCAGCAATTCCTCCGATGACGATGAAGAGTGGCGTCACAACCAGTAAAGCCACCCAGCCGGCGACTGGTGGGATCAAGGATTTGTGCAGGAGGGGGCTCTCCTGGGGGCGCTGAAAAAATTCTCGCCACGATGTTTGTGAGACCCCCAGCAGTGCGTCTCCACCGAATGAACGGGCTGCGAGAGCGAGGCAGGCCCCTGTGGCAATCGCCGTCGTGCCGATCGTCAGTGCCAAAAGCGACCAGTCGATGGTAGCCGAAAAAACATCGCGGGTGGCGAGCACCAGGTTCAATACCGGGATACACGCCATGGTGGGAGACAACTGAAACTGCGGCAGCAGACTCGCCACTCCGGGAGCCAGCGAAACGATCATCAGTGGAATCAGATACGCCTGAGCTTCTTTGAAACTGCGTGCATGGCTGGTGATTGCCAATAGCGCTGCCGAAAAGAAACTGGCAAAGAGCGCCAGCATCGCTGCCAGACGTAAGATCAAACCAATGGTGATCCCATCTTCTCCCAGCAACGTGGACGAGAGCCCGGTGGAGCTGAGTGTCACAAACATCGCAAATAAGTTGACTGCTCCCGTAAGCATGGCCACAGCCACGACAGCAATGTACTTGGCCGTGAGGATCTCTAAACGTGGCAATGGAGCTGCCATCAATGTTTCCAGTGTTCCTCGTTCACGTTCACCGGCTGTCAGATCAATTGCTGGATAAACAGCCCCGGTAATCGTCATCAAGATGAGCATCAGCGGGATCAATGCTCCAATCGAAACCAGCGGGCCTCCCTGTGAAAGTTTCAAGACGAGATCTGTGGTGGCTGCCGGAAGTCGAGCGGGGGGATGTTGTGCCGCTAACAGATCATCCACAAACTTCTGATTGACGATTTTGAAACGGGAAAGAAGCGTTTCGTGAGCATTCTGGCTGGCAGTGAACTGCGGTGCATACACCAGTTCCCAACGACCTTCTGATCCTCGACGAATGCCGACATCGGCATACCCTTCCTCCACCAGAAGTTTCACATCCAGTGTGGAGTTCTGGTCTTGTGGCAATACCACGCGGATGTCTGGCCGCAGCTTGGCACGGATGTTTTCGCCGAATTCCTGTGTCCCCGATGTTGTCGGATCGGTTGCTGACTTTGTGGCCAGACCCTCGATACTGTTCAGGATCGGAGATCCCGGCAGACTCTGGTCACGCGGGGATGATGCATCTGCCACGTCGTCTGCCGTCGCCGAAGCGTGCGATTCCTCCAGGTCATCTGCTTCCCGGAGAATGGCAGCCACTTGCTGAGAAAGCTCCAGATCTGTGGCCACCACTCGATAGACAGGCCGCTCGATGGCTGTGAGTCCGGAGACCATGAATTTCTGTAAGACGCTTCCCACCAGAGGATATGTGATCAGCGGCATCACCAGCAGCGTGAGCAGAGTGCGACGATCTCGCAATGTCTCGCGAAGTTCTTTCTGGGCCAGCTTCCAGAGCCGAGCCAGTTGACGATAGAACGAATAACTCTGCTGCCTGGTCGATGGTGCCATCAAAGAGTTTCTTTCGACAGGGCTGTGCATTTCGTGTACTTATCTGCGTACTTGCTTATTGGCGTACTTAAACTGCTGCCGGAGAATCAGAAGCTGGGGCAAGGAGCGATTTCCCCAGATGTTTGACGAACATGTCCACCAGATGGGTACAACCTGTCTGTTCCTGCAACTGGGATAAAGTTCCCTCGAATCGAAGTGAGCCCTGGTCGATCAGGCCAAATCGGTCAGCGAACCTTTCTGCTTCATCGAGCCGGTGGGTCGAGAGGACAACGGCTTTTCCTTGAGATTTCAGCAGGCCGATGTATTCGAAGATCACCTGAGTCCCGAGAATATCAAGGCCTCGTGTCGGTTCGTCGAGGAGCATCATGGGCGGATCATGCAGGAGCGCGCGAGCCAGATTGATCCGCTGCTTCTGCCCGGTTGAGAGATTGCCACAGGCTCGATCGAGGAATTTGGCAAAATCGAGCAATTGGCTTAATTCCAGGATGCGTTGGGAAATCTGCTCAGCACTCAGACTGTAGATATTTCCAAAGTATTCCAGCATCTCACGCGGGGTAAGCCACTGGTAAATGCCAGTGCTTGCCGAGACCAGTCCAATCCGGCGTTTCACCTCTTCCGGCTCTCGTGTCACGCGAAAGCCATCGACAGTCACTTCTCCTGAAGTGGGAGGCAATAGCCCCATGATCATGCGTAACGTCGTGGTCTTGCCAGCACCATTAGCTCCTAGAAGGCCATAAACCTCACCCGCTGGAACAGTCAAAGAGAGGTCATGCACAGCCCGAACGCGGCTGGCTCCTTCTCCAAAATCTTTTGTCAGTAAACTCGCTTCGAGCATTTCACCGGCTTTCCGGTCGTTAGTAATTGATCACGGGAGGTGTGTGCCTCCGCACAGTGCGGAAGTTTCGAACAGTGCGGAACGTCCGAACGAAGTCATTTCAGCGATGACAGCAGGAGATGGTGCAAGTCCTTCCGATGTGATGTGACTGCCAGGAATTGGTACGCCGATCGAACGGTGTGATGATCGCAGAACGGAACTTTGAAGAATGAGAATCGTCTTTCGATCATCACCCAACACCTTCGTTTTTGCAATCACGATGCATCAATGGGCATGGCTTTTAGATCCCTTTATGTCAGAATGTGACTCGCGATAATCAACTTCAGATACCGAGGGCAAAATTGATCGGCATGCTTTCGAGAACTCTCTCAACTTGTGATAACCATGTTCTTCTGCTGGCCAATTCCTCGTCAGCATGAATGATTACGATCGATTTAAGCCTTGCGTCGGAAAGAAATTGTTTTGACTGAGCCGGCAAAACAGGATTCTGCAAAACTCCCGAGTTCCACGCTGGAGGGTTCAACACTGAAGGGGTTCTCGCAAGAAGACCCCGCACATGCAGGACTGCGCTGGCTGCGAACTTCATCGGGCGTCCTTGTCGAGCAGACTTTTGCCGAAGCCTTCCCGATGTCATTTGCCCGTTTGATTGTGACAGCCGAAACGGAGCGATGGGTCGAGATTGCGTCTGTGACATTTACCGGGTACGCGACGAGTGTGATCGGATGTGATCTTGAAGCGGGCATTGAACGGAAACTAAAACCCGAAGAAACGCCGGACGGCCGGCCCGGTGTGGCGTTACTGATGTTCAGTTTCAGTCGCGATCAACTCGCCAAAGCTGTGTTGAATCGAGTGGGCCAATGTCTTTTAACATGTGCCACCACTGCGGTCTTTGATGGCTGGCCGCAAGGAGATCCTCAAAAGCGAATTCCCCTGGGGGATGGATTAAGGTACTTCGGAGACGGGTATCAGATGTCCAAGATGCTTGGTGATCAGCGCTACTGGCGAATTCCCGTCATGGATGGAGAATTTGTGTGCGAGGATTCTATCGGGACTGGCAAAGGGGTCGCAGGTGGTAACCTGATCTTTGGTGGAACGACTCAAGCACAGACGTTGCTCGCCGCTGAAGAGGCCGTCGTGGCGGCTCGATCAATTCCGGGAGTGATTCTCCCTTTCCCCGGTGGAATTGTTCGCAGTGGAAGTAAAGTGGGGTCGAAATATGCAGGTCTCAGGGCCAGCACAAATGATCAATTCTGCCCGACAATCGGTGCCATCCACAAAGATCCCCTGCTCCCTGAAGGGACAGTTGCCGTCTATGAGATCGTGATTGACGGTGTCGATTTCGATGCGGTGGAACGTTCAATGAAAGCGGCGTTTCAATCGTTGCTCAGCGTCCGGGGATTAACAGTCATTTCGGCTGGTAATTATGGCGGGAAGCTGGGACCTCACCATTTTCCGATCTCTCGTCTAGGGATCGATGGATTACACTCGGCTTGAGATCCATGGTTCCCACCCGAATATGCTCCTCCTGATGATTTGAACGCTCTTCAATGTCGAACGAAACCTTATCAAACTCGCATTCAGGTACTGGCAGTTCCAAAAGTACACTGCATCATTACCGCGACTTTGTCTTCTGGATCCTGCTGATCGCAGGTGTGATTCAAGCCGCCGTCATCCTGCAGGCGCGTCCTCTACAAAGTGCGAATGACCGTTCGCGCTGGTGTGCGGTCTGGTCGATTGTTGAACGCGGGACTTTCCAGATCGATGAAATCCGCCGAGTTCCCGGCTGGGATACCATCGACATGGTCAAGATCGACGGTCACTTTTACAGCACCAAGCCACCGATGCTGGCCATGCTGGCAGCCGGTATCTACGCACCACTGCGATTGTTGGGCTGGGATCTGATTCAGCACACCCAATGGGTTTCCGGCATCACCTTATTGATCCTGAATCTGGTCCCTTATCTCGGGGGACTGTGGCTGATTTCACGAGTCCTGCCTGTGATTTCGAGTGGCCTGAGGACAGCCAGCGTCGTCCTGGTCGTGCTCACATTTGGAACGATGGCCATTCCCTTTCTGGCCACATTGAACAATCATGTCCCTGCTTTCGCCATTTCTCTGATGGTGCTCTGGAGTCTGACAGGCTGGCTAGTCTCACTGTTGCCAGTGGTGAATGACGTCCCCGAGGTGGAGTCAGAAATCAAGCATGCTCTTCGCCAGAGATCACCAAAGCTGTGGGCCAGCCTGACAGGACTATTGGCTGGGCTCCTGTTCTGTTTCGAATTGCCTGCGGCTGTGCTGCTGGTCGCCATTCCCTGTGTTCGAGTCTGTTTCAACTCTCGGCGAGATGGACTATTCAAAGAAGCCATGGGATTCGGCTGTGGTGCGGCGATTCCTCTGGGAGTCTTTCTGCTCTGCAATTTTGTGGCCTCCGGAGAAGTCATTCCGCTGTATGCCTCGTATGGAACGGAACGATATCGCTTTGTGGAGGAGGGGATTCCCAGTTACTGGATGGAACCTCAAGGCGTGGATCTGAATCTCGATTCGTTCCCGGTTTATCTGTTTCATTGCCTGGCGGGTCACCACGGGCTGTTCTCTCAGATGCCATTTCTGCTGCTGGCCATCCCTGCCTGGATCATCATTCTGCCAAGCATCTGGAGGGAGAAGTTTCGCTGGAATCTGACGATCCAGGAACAGTTGGGGTTACTCGGTCTTGCCACCTGGGTGATCGTGCTGTCGTTTTATATGACACGCACGCAGAACTACAATTATGGTGGTGTGAGCGTCACGCTGCGGTGGGCCTTGTGGCTGGTTCCCTTCGGAATGGTCTCAGCGGCTACGAGACTCACCGTCTGGTTCAGCAGTTGGCCTCGATATGCACTTATCGTCGGGTTGGCCTCGATATCGATTTTCTCGGCCTGGCTCCCCCTGGGGAATCCGTGGCAACAGCCCTGGATCTTCACGGCGATGGCACGCCAGGGCTGGCTGAACTATCACCAGGCTCCACCTCCCTTCAAGGCTGAGCTCTCCACATGGTTTTCCAGCATTCCTGCAAAACCCGCCTCGGCTGTCTGGCAGGCAGTTTCCAACACCGGCTTGCGACAAACATTGAGGCTTGAAACCATGGGTGAAGTTCGTCAACAGGGGGGAAATAGCTACACTCGCCTTGACGTTGAAGAATCGACAGGGGACTGGAATGCAGACCCACAGGCAAAGGTCATCTCGACACAAAAACGAACACTCTGGATTGATCGAGAGGGTTTAATGGCCGGAAAAAGCCCGGCGAACATTCTGAGATGGTTCGAGCCAGTCACCCTCGCACAGCAGCTGGATGATCTCAACTTTCTCCGTGGTCTGCCACTACTGAGACCTTATGCGCCCGGGCCGATTCGTTATCTGAAGACGCCACTCAGGCGAGATGCCTTCCGGACGCAACGTGCTGCGAGCGAGGTCACTTTTCCACAGGAATCGAACACGAAATCGACTCAACCCGTGCTGAGATATCGCAGGGATTTATGGCTGTCGGATGAAGTTCCTTTTGGAACGATTCAGTGGGAGCAGACCTTGCGGGATGCACAGAGTGGCCAGCTTGTGGCGACGCAAACCTGGCAAATGATCGAAGCCAGCCCGGCCCCTGCTCCCAACAGTCCACTCTCCAGTTCGCAGCCTGCAGCAGACAGCGGCACCAGAGAGTGATATTTACATCACTCTCTGGTACGGGTGACTGCTGTCAGTTATTGAGCCTGAACTACTGTGGAGTATATGGAGTTTCGTCTTTTGCAGATGCTCCGAAGGTCTTTCTCAAATCATCGGCGGCAGATTTGACAGTGGCATCCGGCCCCGTGAGTTTGAGAAAGAAAGTCCCTTTTTCGGGTGTAAGCAGCATCACAGAGAGGGAACGAGTCCCCGGAACAGCTTTCGTCTTACCCGCCATCGGTGGCCCGACCGGCTGGTTGAATGTCCCGGTGATGTCACTGAGGTAATACTCACCTTGAGGAACTTTCCCGCGAGTGACCTTTACTTCCCGACCATCAGCAGCAAACTGAGCAGCCCAGCGATTGAGGTTCGCATCGACAGCTCCACCAAACGAACTGATCACGAGTTCGGCGGAAGCCTCGGGAGTCGCTCCTGGCACAACAAACTGAGCCAGTCGCATGCTGTTGGCGGGTGGCTGAGAACTCCAGGCGGCAGGAACTTCTAATTCCAATCCCTTGATCGTGACCTTAGTGGTCTTAGGCTCATCGGCCGATGTTTTTTCCGTCGAAACAGAGACAACACCCGCTACCAGCAGAAAACTGCACGCAAGTCGCAGGACACCATTCAAACTCATCTCGCAACTCCTCTCAACATGATTTACCGGCACTTGACGAACATTGACATGCATCATCCACCGGATTTACTGAAGTTCATCGTTTGTCATCAGACAACGTCTGATTCGAGACGTCAAGCAGCGAGTTCGCGATCAATGACTTCCTTGTCGTATCATGCACCTTATAATGTGATGAATGGTCGAGCGATCTTTGAGGAGCCTTGTGGTGAGCAAGTTTGCTGTCGTACTCCCGGCTGCGGGGAAAAGCACACGATTTACTGGCAATAACCGCATGGCTTCAGCAGCCAGTCGCAAAAAGGTGTTTGCCGACCTTAAAGGCCGTCCTGTGTGGCTCAGGGCCGTCGAACATTTTGTCGAACGGCCAGATGTCATTCAGACGATTGTGGTGCTCTCGCCTGAAGACATCGAGTGGTTCAAAGAGAAATTCCGCTCTCATCTGGCATTACTGAATATTGAGTTATGCGAAGGTGGTGCCGAGAGATCGGATTCGGTGCAGGCAGCACTGCAGCGAGTGAAGCCAGAAGCCGAGTTTGTCGCGATTCACGATGCCGCCCGGCCGCTGATCAGCAAGCTCTGGATTGACGATGTTTTCGCCGCAGCAAAGCAATATGGCGCTGCAATCCTGGCCCAGAAAGTGACCAGCACCGTCAAACAGGTGAATGAAGAAGGACGGATTACGGCCACAATCCCGCGGAACCAGCTCTGGCTGGCACAGACGCCTCAGGTCTTTCGGCGGAAGGATCTTCTCGCGGCAGTTTCCGTTCGACGAACCGCACAACCGACCGACGAAGCTCAGATGCTCGAGGAGGCCGGGCAGAGCATTCATGTCGTCGAGTGCTCGGCTTGCAACCTGAAAATCACGACACCAGACGATTTACGCATGGCCCATGCACTGATTGATCAGCTTCCGAAAGAGAGAGCTCTGGATGATCTCCGGGAGCCCAGATCGGTGAACCTGCTCGATCTCTAATCAGGCCCCATAGGAATCGCAAAGGGACAACGAGCGTTGAAGCTGGCATAGACATGCTTGCCCATAACTTCAAGCACGGCACGCAGCCAGTTGAGAGCAAAGCTTGGATGAACGGGCTAAAAAACATCAAGCCGAGGTGTGCGGGTTGTTCTCTGCTAACCTTTGGCGAATATAGGCTGCACGAGCGATGTTCCGTTCAGCCGATTCCAGCTTCTGATGCCTGAGTTTTTGCAAGTGTGCGGGCTGAGTCTGAATGAAGAGTTCATTGACTGTGGGGATCTCCACATCGTCAATCAGGCCGAGATTCACACCCATCCGCACACTGCTCAGCAGGTGCATGGTCTCTTCGGAGCTGATGGTCTGCGCGTTCTGCAGAATGCCAAATGCTCGCGAGACCTGATCATGCAGCGCCTGTCGATTTTCTTTGACGAGTGCTGTCCGCACGCGGCGCTCGTAGCCAAGAATCTGGGCGACGACATCTTTGATCGATTTCATGATGTCGATTTCGCTCTTCCCGAGCGTGACCTGGTTGGAGATTTGATAAAAATCCCCCATGGCCTGGCTGCCTTCGCCATACAGGCCCCGTACAGCCAGACCAATTTTCTGCAAAGCCTGGAAGACTTTCTGAATTTCTTTGGTGGCGACCAGTGCTGGTAAGTGCAGCATCACACTCACGCGGATCCCTGTCCCGACATTGGTGGGGCAGGCGGTCAGGTAGCCAAACTGGGAGTCGAAAGCGTAAGCGACCTCCTGCTCCATGAGATCGTCGATTTCATTGATCTCCGCCCAGGCGGCATCCAGATCCATCCCACTGCGGAGCACCTGCATCCGCAGATGATCTTCCTCATTGACCATCAAGCTGACATTTTCTTCGGAAGAGACACCAACGCCGCATTGGCCATGATCTTCGGCATGCTCGCGGCTGATGAGTTGACGTTCCACCAGAAACTGACGATCGAGAGGTTCCAGATCACTCGTTCTCAAGTAAGTGAGTGGACGGCGACCTTGCAGCTTTTCAATACGTTCCCGCAGGAAGTCCTCAATCTGTGCCCGGACAGCATCGGAAGCACGATTCACAAAGGGAAACTCAGCGAGATTTCTGGCCAGACGAATCCGGCTGGAAATCACGATGTCGGCCTCTGGCCCGGTGCCTCGCAACCATTCTCCGCTGCGTTGTGTGAGGACATCCAGATTCACAGGCCCACTCTCCCTCTCTCACAATTGTTTCAGAATCAGCAGATTGGATCAGTTTTGCGTCACGGTTACAAACCATCCGCCTGGTATCAGGGGTCTTCCGTTACGATCTGACGCTAGGTGGCAGGAGAGGAACTTCGCAGTTCGAGTTCTACCTGCCGGATCTGATCTCTAAGTCCTGCTGCTTTTTCGTAATTCTCTTCGTCGATGGCTTCCTTAAGCTGCAACTTGAGCCGAATGAGATCAAACTGCTGTCGGCTGGCATCGGGCTGCCTTTTGGGAACTTTACCCACATGCTGCACTTCGCTGTGAATATTCTCGATCAGTCGAGTCAGTTCCTCGCGAAAATGCGAGTAATCGTGTGCACACCCTAAGCGGCCCAGGCTGCGAAATTCTTTGAAGGTGATTCCGCAGTTCGGGCAGGGCGGCTGCTCCTGGGGAACAGCTTCAGAGGTTTCGGAGTCGTCACTCTCATCGATCGAGAGAGACGATTCGACTTCGACAGATTCCGGCTCAGAATTTTGTGTCAGATACTCTTTCGCACAAGACTCGCAAAGGTGGTGTGCCTCAACGCTGCCGTCTTGAAGTTCGGTAATGTGGAGAACTGCAGGTTTTGAGCAATGCTCGCACTTTTTCATGCTCGACCTTTCTTCTCCAGGATCTGACTCAGGGTCTGCGGCCCCTTGATTTCAAGCAAACACTGCTAACTGCAGTCTCTCATTTCGCCACTCATTCAAAACGATTCACCCACTGTGCGGATGCAGTCAACTCAGGGCGGATACAGGTCAGCTCAGGAAACGTTCCAGCGAGTTCTCCAGCCATTCTCAGTTGATGTTCCGATTGGCATGGAAGTACGGGAAATTTCTCCATGACCTGAATCGAACGTATCAAACCTTGATCAAAAATGACGTAAGTACCTTGCCAACAATCACTTCGTCTGACATCCAAGTAATCTGATTAACAGAATTCTATCCCTCTCCGGGTGACTGTCAAGGTGGGAGCCCGCGGACTGTCAAGGCTCCAAGTCTTTACCAAATGGGGAGTTTCGTTCAGCACCCGTTTTATTCTCATCCGGCCAGTCTCAACCTGCCATGCTCAGCCTCCCCGACTCAGCCGTCGCCAAGTGCTCACAGTCTTTCCTGCAGGAAGTCCTTTCTTCGATTACGGATGCTCCTCCCCCATTTTGAGACCGAATTCAAAGTGCAAGCCACTTCCAGAGAACCTGATGTTCTGAGCGGCTGTCTCCGTTGAACCTTTTGTTGGCACACGACTCTTTGTAATGTGACGACTTTTTAATGAAATCAGCCACCTGCCAATTGTCTCTGCCTGTTATCACCCTGTGGCAATTGTTTCATCAACGGGTGCCACCTCAAGATTCCTACAACTGCATCACCGAAGGCATGTCATGTCGTCGAGTTCTTCGCCTCAAACCGATTTGGCTTTCCCTGGTTCCGGAACAGGACATGCAGTCCATTATCCGAATTGGGATCAGTTTCAAGATCTGGCCAACCAGGGATTAGAAAAAAATCGGACCACGGCAGAGCAGGCCAACGCTGAGGGAAAACCATTTGCCGTCATGGTGCCGGTGTATCGCCAGCTGTTCAGCGATACGCTCACGCCAGTGAGTGCCTATTCGCGAATTCGTTCCTCGACGTGTTCGTTTCTGTTTGAGAGCGTCGTGGGAGGGGAACAGGTCGGCCGCTACAGCTTTTCCGGTGCGAATCCATTTCTCACGATCAGTGCTTCTGGTGAGTCGGTCGTCATCGAGACAGATCCTTCACGGACAATGGAAGTACCGACAACGTATACGTCTCAAGATCCTCTGGGAGAATTGGAAGCACTTCTGGGACGCTACCCTGGTGTCCACCTCCCGGAACTCCCGCGCTTTATTGGCGGTGCCGTCGGGTATGCCGGTTATGACACCGTGAGATATGTCGAGCATCTGCCCAAGGCACCTCATGATGACCGGCAACTCCCGGATCTGGTCTTTTCGATTTATGATCTGATGGTGATCTTTGATCACATTCAGAAGACCGTGCTGGTCGTGGCTCATGTGCCCGTCTATGGCAAAGTGAGTCTGGCTGATTACGAAAGTGCCTGTGAAAGAATTGACCTGCTGGTCGAGAAGCTGTCGCAACCGGATCAACTCGCGATTGCCGACGTAAAACCCCTGGGGCCGGTGAGCGAAGGGTACACCTCAAATTTCTCTCAGGCAGGGTTCGAGGAGATTGTCGAGAAGGCCAAAGAATACATTCGTTCGGGCGATATCTTCCAGGTGGTTCTGAGCCAGCGTCTGACGCGTCGCAGCAAAGCCTCACCTTTGGATATCTACCGAGCGCTGCGAGTGGTGAACCCCAGCCCGTTCATGTTTCTTTTAGAGACCGCCGATTCTCAACTGATTGGTGCTTCGCCAGAGATCATGGTGCGTGTCGAGGAGGGGGAGACAACCATTAGGCCACTGGCCGGTACTCGACGAAGAGGCCGCACGATTGAAGAAGACCGAGCCCTCGAAGTTGAACTGCTCGCCGATGAGAAGGAACTGGCGGAGCATATCATGCTGGTTGATCTCGCTCGGAACGATGTGGGACGAGTGGCGGCTTTTGGCACGATTCGCCTTTCCGACATGATGCGAGTGGAACGCTACAGCCATGTGATGCACATCACTTCGAATGTTTCTGGTCAACTGGCGGAAGGGAAAACACCACTGGATGCCCTGAGATCGGGGTTGCCGGCAGGGACCGTGTCTGGTGCACCCAAAGTGCGTGCCATGCAAATCATTGATGAGCTTGAACCTCATCGCCGCGGGCCTTATGGAGGTGCGGTTGGCTATATCGACTTTTCAGGCAATCTCGATACGTGCATCGCACTGCGAACACTGGTTGTGAAAGATGGCGTGGTATATCTGCAGGCCGGTGCCGGGATTGTGGCTGACAGTGTTCCTGCACTGGAATACGAAGAGACGCTCAATAAAGCCAAGGCTCTCTTGAGGGCGATTGAAGTGGCCGAAAAGCAACTGACTCAATAGCTCGATCAGAGGATCTGGAGAGCTCTGGCTTGTCGAGCCAACGGGTGTTGATTGCCCGAAGCGGCTCTTTTCCACACCTGAATCTGACCAGGATGATCTTCTTCTCCCTGAGGCACCTCGGATGATCTATGTAGCACTTGAGCAAGTTGCAGGAAGACCAGCGTTGTGCATTATGTCTATCTGATAGACGTTTAATTCGCTGTTAATCCGTGGCATGTATGCTCAGGTTTCGGGCGATGAAACCGCTGTTATCAACTGATAATCATGAGAACACGAACCATGATTGAGTCGTGCAACCTTATACTTGACAGGAACTTACAGAGCGAATAGACGCCGAAACCCTAGTTTGGCACACAATCTGCTCTGTATCGTTAACAGTGATGTTTCACATCCTCTTCATCACAACTTGATGAAATGATGCGATTGCTATTTCAGTCCTGCCAATGCTTCCCGCCGATTGACTTCCCGCCCCGTTCGGTCATGTGAGTGTTGAATCATTTCAGCATGAAACAGCGATGGCCGATTGCAGTCCGCTTCATCGAGACGAATGTGCTCGACCCGGAGATGTTTTCATGTCTGCCGACTTACTGAACCACGATGTTTCGGGAATCTATTCATCAACAGCCTCTGAGACTCAAGGTCCTGGAGCGACCGGCGGAATTCGGGTCATGCTGCAATGTGTGGTGGCCTGGGGGCGAGAGCTGCTCATGATCGGCTTTGTTTTCGCGGGAATTGTGTGCCTTGGTTCAGGCATGACTCAATCGACAGATTCTGAGAGTCCCGTCGCTGCCTCAAGCACCAGTGAATCAGGTGTAATTCGCCTCTTTCCGATGGAAAGTGAAAATGCAGTCTGGATTGTGCGTGCCCATGGCCCCATTCGCCTGGTGGCGATTTCATCGGGAGAAGTTCTGCGATCCTTCGACATCTCTTCCCGGTGCTATCCCACATTCACAGCCTCTGCTGATGGAGAGACTTACCTCTCCGTTTCCGAATTGGGAAACAACTCCGTGCTGTACCGTTCGATTGGTGAAGCCAATGCCCTCAATCTGCGAGAAACTTTTGGCAGCCAATGGCCCGCTGATTTCTCTTTTGCTCCGGACAACGAAAAACTGCTGATTACGATGTCATCAGGTGAGGTGATCGAAAGATCGCTGGATGACATTTCCTGCCCTCAAGGTGGCAATCTCAGTGAATCGGCTTTACTGGCCAAATACAGCCCAGATGGTTCGCGCATCGTGATTGCCGGTACCGATGGAAGCCTCACGATCCTGGATGCCAAGACGAAAGCCTGTCTGCGACATGAGATCTGTGTGACCGATCGGGCAATCAGCCTGGCCTGGAGCCAGCGAAATACTGTTGCTGCTGGTTATTTGAACGGGACAGTAGTCTGTCTTTCAGAAGATGCCAGCCAGCTTCCTGTCAAAGAAAAGATTGCTCAGGACCAGATTTGCTCGCTGGCCTTCAGTCCGGATGGATCGGTGATTGCAGCAGGTGGATTTGACAAGAATTGCCAGTTGCTGAATGCGGACACTCTGGCACAGATTCGAGTCCTGAAGGGTCATACAGGGGCCGTGAGGCAAGTCTGTTTTGTCAACAATGGAGAACGCCTGCTGACTGGCGGACTTGATGGCAGCATTAAAGTCTGGGGCGCGAGCGGCTCTACGCCGATCTATGAACTCAACTAGTAGCGTATGATGGCTTTGCCCAACGATCTTCGTCACATGCGAACTGTGCCTGATGTTCTGGGCGCGAGCGAGGACGTTTGACTTGAGCCACATAGTCTCCAGTCATCATGCAGATGGGCACACGTTTGATGCCTATCCCGGAAATAGATGACCTTTCGAGAGTCTATCAGGCATGCTTCCTCCGAGCCGCAAGCATGGCACACCTGACGGTGGTAAAACGTGGAATCTGCTCAAGCCACCCCAGATCTTTCGCCGCACAGACCTCTCAATGCACAGGTCTCTTAAACTGCTCCTTGCCAGTCGCTCGATGAATTTCGTTCCTTGAGCACGGAATGATCTTGCGTGCATTGTGCGAAGGCCGCATCGCTCGTGATGCCAAAGTTGATTTTCCGAGTCTCGACTTTGGTTTCTTGGTGGATCAGATAAGATTCATTATTGTCGTGTAAAGACCGGAGGTTGAGCGCCACCGAACAGTTCAGACGCGATGGGAAAGTCAAGCCTCTTTCAACATCGCACGACTGACAGCCAGTGAAGCCGGGAGAGTCTTCTTTGAATACAGGTTTGAACACCGGCTTGAATATGGGCCCACTTGAACCGGGAAACGATGTCTTCAGCCCTGCGGCCGCAATAGTCAGTAATCGGGGAATGAAGGCCTCGGATCCGTTGACGCTGACGGTCGATGTTGGCGGCACAAACATCAAGGCACTGGTCCTTAAAAACAGCGGTGAGATCGTTCGTCCGCGGGAATCATTGCCCACTCCCTCACCAGCCACACCGCCGGTTGTACTGAGTGTGATCGAAACGCTCGCGGAACGACTGGCTCCGTTTGACCGCGTGGCTATCGGTTTTCCGGGAGTCGTGCAAAAGGGGATCACCCGGACGGCACCAAACTTATCCCCGGCCTGGAAAGACTTCTTTCTCGAAGGAGAACTCGAGCAGCGTTTGAAAGTTCCCGTCCGGATTGCCAACGATGCCGACGTGCAGGGGTTTGGTGCCATTTCCGGTAAAGGGGTTGAGCTGGTACTCACACTGGGGACAGGGATGGGGTCTGCATTGTTCATCGATGGCATTCTGGTCCCCAATCTCGAATTGCCCCATCATCCATTCGAGCAGAATGCAACCTATGAGCAACGACTCGGCCAGGCTGCTCTGGAGCGTCTGGGGCTTGAGGAATGGCAGGCTTCCCTGTCGAGAGCCATTGCTTTGTTAAGAGCCACATTTAATTTTGACTGCCTCTACATTGGCGGCGGGAATGCGCGCATGCTCCATGAAGCTTCGCTTCCGGCTGATGTCCGGCTGGTGCAGAATATTCTCGGGTTGATCGGCGGGCTGGCATTGTGGACTCGAGTGCAAGGAACGTCGCTCGTTCGAGCGCCACAGGCCGAAGGAGCCCATTGCCTGATTGTGGACTCCCCAGCCTCAGATTCCCCCTTTGAATCAACACCCGGCGTGGGTTAGGCCTCACTCCCCAAGGCTGATTCCGAATTTTGCCTTCTAGCCAGTTTCAGGGATTGGTCACTCCCGAATTGTGGTGTCGCATCAAAACTTACCAAAGTGAGTGTGTGGCCAATCGACTCGGACTCGCTCTCCAAGCGTAACTCTGCTACGACTCTCCTCGCTGACAACCCTCCTGCCAGCTGTGTCCATCGCGAGGATGAAGCCGTGTTTCTGAAAGATCTTCTGTTAGTGTTTCTCTGCGCGGGCGTAGTCGTCTATCTCTTCCACCGGCTCAAGATTCCGACGGTGGTGGGATTGCTGGCGACTGGAATTGTGGTCGGCCCCTATGGTTTGCAGGTGGTCGATGATGTTCACCGGGTGGAACTTCTGGCCGAAATCGGGGTGGTGGTGCTGCTCTTTACTGTCGGTTTAGAGTTCTCACTTTCCCGTGTGGTCAAAATGGCCACGATGATGGTGCAGGTCGGAGTTCCTCAAGTCGGGTTTTCATTACTGGCCGGGACAGTGGCCTGCATGGCGACCGGCATTGCCTGGAATTCATCGGTCTTTGCCGGGATGTTGATGGCGATGTCTTCGACGGCCATCGTGATCAAGCTTCTGGCTGATCGGGGAGAACTGGGAACGCCGCATGGGAGGATCTCAGTCGCGGTGCTGCTGTTTCAAGACTTGCTGGTCGTCGTCTGTGTACTTGTGGTGCCGCTTTTGGCTGCGGAATCGGGCCAGCATCATTCATTCATATGGGATGTTTCCCAAGGTCTGGCGATGGTGCTGGCGATTATCATCGTCGGACGGTTTGTTGTTCCCCCACTGCTTTACCAGATCGTCCAGACTCGCAACCGGGAACTCTTTCTCATTTGTATTTTCGTGATCTGTATTGGTACAGCCGCACTGACCAACATGGTTGATCTCTCTTTGCCACTGGGAGCATTTCTGGCGGGACTGATTATTGCCGAATCCGAGTATGGTCATCAGACACTCGCGGAGGTCATGCCATTTCGAGATACGCTGAGCAGTCTGTTCTTTATCTCAGTCGGGATGTTGCTCGATATCAACTATCTGATGACCCACGGATGGTCGATTTCACTGTTACTGATAGCCATTCTGCTATTGAAGGCATTAACTGCGACAGTCCCTTCACTGCTGGCTGGGTATTCATTCCGTACGGCAGTGCTCGCAGGGGTTTCGCTGGCACAGATTGGTGAGTTTTCTTTCGTACTTGCGAAAAGCGGCCTCGAAGTCAAGCTGATGACTGCAGATCAATATCAGCTCTTTCTCGCCGTGTCCGTGCTATCGATGGTTGCGACGCCTTTAGTCCTCGCTGGGTTGCCTCGATTGATTGATCTGATTGAGCAATCGCCACTGGTTAAGTCGTGGCAGAAGTACACTCCTCCCGAAGATGACTCGATTGACGAACTTCACGGCCATGTCGTGATTGCTGGATATGGGTTTAATGGCAGGAATCTGGCGACGGTACTTAAAGAATTGAAGATTCCTTATGTCGTGCTGGAAATGAATCCGCAGACAGTCCGTCGGGAAAGAGCCCAGGGACAATCGATTTATTATGGTGATTCAGGCCGGGAATCCGTGCTGGAACATGTGCATATCGAGAAAGCCAAAGCACTGGTGGTGGCGATTAATGACCCGATCTCTGCACGCCGCACAGTTCAACTGGCCCGTCAGATGAATCCTGATCTGCATATCGTCGTGCGCACCCGCTACTTTACCGAATCGTTCGATTTGAAGAGGCTGGGTGCGAATAGCATTATTTCCGAAGAGTTTGAAACTTCGCTCGAGATCTTTGCTCACGTTCTGCGGGAGTATCATATTCCTGGCAATATGATTAACCGTCTGGTGGCCAATATTCGCTCGGATCATTATCAGGCATTCCGAGGGCAGGCTCTGGGACGAACACTTCTTTCCTTTACTCCCGATGGGAATCTCGACGCTCAATTTGAAAGCTGCCAACTGGCCCCGCATTCGCATGCGATCGGGAAGACACTAGGGCAGCTCAGACTGCGAAACTTAACGGGGGTGACCATTGTGGCTGTCAAACGCAAAGGGCAGGTCGTGACCAATCCCGCTGCTGACCTGAAATTGGAACTGGGTGATGTTCTCGTACTCCTTGGCCAGCCGGAACAGTTTGAAACGGCCATTGAGTTGTTGGAACTTCCTGCCGAAGGAAAAGAAGACCGACCCGCCTGACGAAAAGCATGATCCATTCTGATGTGTTCTGCGTTGAACCTGGCAGATGCCCTGCGACTTCCTGTCGGAGATCAAACTCAGGTGTGCATTCGAGGGAGTTCTTCCTCATCAATCCTGTGATATACGAAAGGTTCAAGCAATGAGCGGTCTTCACTGGCTGGAAACTCATGGCCTTTCGGTGATTTCTCTGCTGGCGATCGTCGGCACGATACTGCTGCTTTATCGAGAAATTCAGACTCAACACGGACATCGCCTGCTCTGGCATAGCTGCCGGGTGGCCGCTTATCTGATGGCGATGATTCTTCTGTTCATGACGCTGGCGGGCTTTATCTGGTGTGAATGGAAACTGGATGGTCTGGCGGTCAGTGATCCTGACGTGCGTAATGATTGGTTTTTGTGGTTGAATCGCTGGTCACTGCTCCTGTTTTTCACATACAACAGCGTACTGGTCCTGGCATTCAGCCGTTCTTCAGGCTGGAAACAATTTTTCAACATCCGCAAATCACTCAGCAACGGTCAATAAATTCCAGTACAGCATGACATCTCCAGGTAGCAGGGATTCACTCACCTTTTTCCCAAGGAACCACGATTGATGCCATCGCCAGAACATGCGCCGGAAGATCGCCCCGCTTCAACATAGTTACCCATCGAAGCGAGTGCTGGATATGACTGGAACAAGTCGTGGCGACTTCTGTTCCTGTGATCGAACAAGAACCGATGGTTGTACCGGCACGAACACCGTTCAATGTGCATGATGTGCTTGCCGATCCCGTCACAAAGCATCTTGTCTCGGCTTCACCGATTCTCAAAGCGGACGACACAGTGCAGCAGTCGCTGACAGCCTTGCGGGCATCGAATGATGTCGGGCGGATCGTGTACTTCTATGTCGTGGATGAAGACCACCGGTTGCTCGGCGTGGTTGCCAGCCGCCGGCTGCTGCTTTCACCGTCAGAGACGATCATCCGAAGCATCATGTCTGCAACCGTCATTTCGATTCCCTCGACAGCCACGGTGCTCGAAGCCTGTGAATACTTTACTCGCTATAAACTGCTGGCGTTTCCTGTTGTCGATGAAGATCAGAAGATTCTCGGTGCGGTTGATGTTGATCTCTACACCGCTGAAATCATGGAAATTGATCGTCGGCAAGACAGCGACGATCTGTTTCAGTTGATCGGTGTGCATCTGACAGAAGCCTCGCAGAGAAACTCGCGGGCGGCATTCGTGGGCCGGTTCCCATGGTTGTTATGCAATGTTCTGGGAGGGATGCTGGCTGCCTTTATTGCCGATGCCTACGACGACGTGGCGACTTTGGCAGTAGTGGCCCCGTTTATTGCTCTGGTCACCGCTCTGGCTGAAAGCGTCAGTATCCAGTCGGTCAGCCTGGCACTGCAGGCGCTTCATGGTCAACATCCCACCTGAGCAATCTTTTCCCGAAAAGCGGCTTTTGAAGTGATCGTCGGTGCCCTGCTGGGAATCAGTTGCGGACTCTCTGTGGGAGTCATTGCCTTCCTCTGGAAAGGAAGCTGGGCGGTTTCTGCCAGTCTGTTTCTGGGAATCGCCGCTGGGGTGACTGCTTCAGCACTGGTGGGCCTGAGTATTCCCTTCGTGCTTCGATTGATTCGACGCGATCCTCAGTTGGCCTCCGGCCCGATTGCACTCGCATTAAGCGACGTGGTGACGTTGCTCTTCTACTTCAATCTCGGTCGCTGGATTCTTTGAGTTCATAACATCGTGAACTTTTTATGTTCCCAGTGAATCCTGAGAAGATACCATGGGAGTTTCTGCCGAAACCTGGCTGGTGGTGGTTGACGGTTTGGTATTGAAGAACTCTCGCTCTACCCGATCACGCTCTCGATCCAGTTGCTCACCCGTGGCACCGAGGTCTTTGAGTATGGATGTTGCCAATGCCAGACCAATGGCGGCTTCATCGACAAAAATTCTGGCGGCACCAAAATGCTCCAGT
>JAIXUU010000415.1 GCA_027483405.1 Planctomyces sp.
CCGCCCTTGCCCGTCAAACAACCACGGGAAAGGCTGGTCTCTGTCAGACGATTCACCCGCTTGGCAGCAGTGATACCAGAAAGCGAGTGACAAGCCGCACAATTCAGCTCTTGAAAATATTGTCGTCCACGGTGCACGAGACGTTCGTCGGTTTTTAACGATTCGTCGACCTTACTATCTCCGGCCAGATAGGCCGCTATCGACAAAGCTTCGTCGGGTTTCAGTTTCATATCAGGCATGCGCCCTGACTGACGAACATGCAGCGGTGCGAACAGGAACTGACTCAGGGATGCGACGTTGTACTTCTCTGGGACATGAACAAGACCGAAAGCGACTGGCTGGACTCGCTTTTCACGATGATCTTCGGGCTCATCATCGAAATCGTCATCCGTTTCCTTCGGTTTTTCAGAGACTTGCTCGAAGACCTCCCGAGGGCCATGACAGGCAACACAACCTATAGAGTGATAGAGAGTTTTTCCACGCTGTTGATCGAACTGGCTGCCTGCTGCTGGCAGAGACTTTTCTTTGGATTGATCCACCAGAAAATGGGTAATAGCCTCTGCGATCGCTGTGCGTTCAGTTTCAGGTCGCGATGCCAGGAGATCAGGCATCGTTGTCCCGGGATGCTTTTGAGCGGGATGTGCGATGAACTCCTGGAGATACTTCGGGGAGACTCGCCCCCCCACGTTCGTCAAATCGGGAGCGGTCTTTTCGGAGATCCTTCCGCTCTCAACCCCAGTATGACAGGCTCCGCACTTCAACTCATGAATCAGCAGACTACCCACTTGTGCTGCAGTAAGTGGATGCTGTCCCGGCCACGCTGCACTCTCGGTTTCGGCCGATAAGGCAGGCTTAGCAGCACCCCATTGCATAGCCCATAACGCGATGAGATTTACAAAAAGGTAGCGCCGTGTTACCTGCTGATGGGTCTTTAACAATTGAGTGCCATTCTTTGATCCGATCACCTCGAATTGCCCCACCTTGAGAATTCTGATTCCCTAACACACCATACATCGACACAAATACTTCAAACTCATCCACTATCGCGACGACTTACGATTTTGCTCATTCAGTAACTTCAGATTTGCCTCTGCAAATGCATTGCCGATTTGAGCAAACGTCTTCGCACAGCCCAGGTAATGATACCCGGCATTGGAGGCACCCCGTTTCCATAGAGTCACCTCTGCTGGGGAAATCAGCTTTTCCTCAAATTGCTTGAGATATGCCCGCTTCTGCTCTTCCGTCATCGAACCATCTGCATTGGCATGATCTTTATGCTTTGAATTCAGGAAATAGTTCATCTGCCGCACTTGATCGTACTTCTGAGCGATTGCTCCCAGCTCTTCCGCCCAATAAGGAGCGGTCTCAACAGCAGCGACGTTTCCACGAAACTCAGGAAGCATGGCTGGTGCAGCCATGGCTGCACGAAAGTTTGCGGTTTGAAGATTGGGTTTTTCACCATCGACTCCCAGGACACCAATCACAAATGGCATCTGTGGAGCATTGAGATCCTTGCGGACATCGCGAATAAAATGTGCCATCACCTCACTATAAGCAGCATATCCATTTGGCTCTGATCGATTGGGGTAGGTTCCGGTATCAACGAGGTCATTCCAACCCTGCATCCAGACAAAACCAGAGAGTTCATACCCCTGCTTCTCATCGTACTTCGGGCAGACACGTGGAATATCACTCAATACGTGCTTCACATGATCGACCATTAAGCGATAGTAGTGCCCTGTCTCTTCGGCTTTTGCCTTCTGAATCGATTCAATATCTTTGCCTTGCTTGCGGAAATCGCTGAGCTGCTTTTCATTAAAGACGTAGGGGCCGGCACTTGGCGGACGAAAATCGGTATTGAGACTTTTTCCACCCCAGGCCGTTTTAATAAGGAGGACGGGCTCCTCAAAGGCAGCATCCATGGCGATCCCGAACGTGAACTCTGGGCCGATTTTTCCACCATCCTCTTGAGGATTGCGGCGAGATCCATATCCCGCAGTCAAAGGGCCAAAGCCTTCTCCGTTCTTGTCGCCACTCCCTGTGAAGTAGGAAATCCACACTCCTTCACAAACCACAGGTTTACCATCAGCGCCACGCATTTTCTTCAACAGCGGCAGCGTGACAGGGTCGTCACCGATGTAGTCGAACGTTTCAACGCGTGCGTGCCCCTCCATATTGGATTGCCCCGCCAGAATAAACACTTTCAGTGGCTTCGCTTCCGCGCAGGCAATCTGAAGTGTCCATGAACTGACAGCCATCAACGCGATCTGGCACAGCACAATTCTGAAAAACAGCATTTGGGCAAATCTCGAAAGGTTCGTCATGGAGCCGAATTGTTTTCACCACGCAAAATACATTGTGGCGATTTTTCTCCAATTTCAATCTGTTTTTTTCAATTTTGCAGATCGCATCGGGAAATACTTATTCACTAATCTGCAATTCTCCTGATTTCTCGGGGGATCATGCTGAACCTGAGGGAAATACCTCAAGGTACGATCGCTTCTTACGAGAACAGGGAGCTTTTGGCTCAACGAGTTCTGGTTGAGTCAACCGACTTTGGCTTAACTTTGACAGACAATCGATGAACCAGAAATACAGGATATCAAGAATGTTTCTCCACCTTTGATTCGAAACAATTGATTAGTAGATATATACAACATCTTTACTTACCCTGAGTACTGGCCACAGTAGAACTCAATGATACGACAGCCTTTTTCATTTCAATACTCGTTTTCAATGTCTTCAATGAAGGCGGCCTATTGATGCAGCGCATAGAGTTTGACGTTCTTCTGGCACCGTGCCTGACAGTTCTTCTGATGATTCAACCGGCCTGGGCTGAATCCGAACGCTATTCCATCACAGTGCCAGAAGGCTTTGAAATTCGACAGGCGGCCAGTTTTCCGCTCGTCGAACGCCCAATGTTTGCAGCACTTGATCAGTCAGGACATCTCTATGTTCTTGATTCGGGTGGATCGAATGGTGGAGATCGAATGAAGAACCCCACCGATGTCATTCGTCGCCTGACGGATACCAATGGTGACGGTATCTACGATCAAAGCACGATTTTCGCTGATAAAATCGTTTTTGGCACTGGTATTGCCTGCCGTGATGGAGCCGTTTTCATTACATCTCCACCCAGCCTGTGGAGGTTTGAAGATAACACTGGCGATGGTATTGCCGATCAGCGTATAGAGCTCGTGACTGGTTTTGCTTTCAATCAAAGTTGTACTGATGATCTGCATGGAACAACATTGGGGCCAGATGGTCGGATCTATTTTTTACCTGGTCGATTTCACCATAAAATCCGCCTGAACGACGGTACGCCTCTACGAGATGGTGTTGGCCCGTGGCTGATGCGCTGCAGACCGGATGGAAGTGATGTCGAGTTTGTCTCGGGAGCTGTGGGAAATCCCGTCGAAGTGGCTTTTCTTCCCAACGGTGATTCTTTCATTCAGGGGACATTCTGGGCCAAACCCTCAGCGCCCGGAGGACTAAGGGATGGTCTAATTCACGCTGTCGCTGGAGGTGAGTATTCCGTTCGAGATCGTGACTATTCCGATCGAATACGAACCGGAGATTATCTTCCCGCACTCGTCCCTTTGACGGCGACAGCCCCCAGTGGCTTGACAAGTTATCTGAGTTCCTCGTGGGGAGTCGAGTTTCAAGAGAATCTCTTCACGTCGCACTTCAACACAGGCAAAATCCTGCGGCATCAATTAAAAGTTGATGGTGCAACATATCGTTGCGAAACCGAAGAGTTTGCCTTAGCACCACAAGGAACAGTTCATTTCACGGATGTCCTTGAAGACGCTGATGGAAGTTTGCTGATCGTCGATACGGGAGGTTGGTTTATCGCCTGTTGCCCTGCCTCGGGTTCGAGCCAGCCAACAGTCAAAGGATCAATTTTTCGAATCCATCGCACGGCCGCTACAAAGGTTCACGATCCTTATGGCAATTCAATTCCATGGATGTCTTTACCTACAGACGAGCTATTGGCCCTGCTCGATGATTCCCGGGTCATGGTGCAAGAGCGTGCTATCATGGAAGCGGCGCGAAGAAAGCAGCGGATGATTGATGCTCTGGCAACTCTTCTGAAATCGCCACATTCCACGCTCAGGCAACGAATTGGAGCTGTTTGGGCGCTTTGCCGCATGGATGACAATGCGGCACGGGCAGCGACCCGGCTGGCCTTCAGAGATCCCAGCAACAGTGTGCGACAGGCAGCTGCTTACTCGGCAGGTCTTCACCGTGATCGATTGGCACGTCAACCACTGGAAGCATTACTCGTTGATGAATCATCAGGAGTGCGACGAGAAGCTGCTAATGCCCTGGGCAGACTTCAACAGAAGGAATCCATCCCCGCTCTTCTCAAAAGCCTAGAACCACAACAAGTTTCACAAGGGGTGACTGCTGATCGATTTCTGGAGCATGCCATTACCTTCGCGCTCATCCAGATCAATCATGCAGAATCGACTCGTGCCGGCTTGTTGTCTCATTCTGCGGATGTGCAGCGAATCACTCTGATCGCACTCGATCAAATGCCATTAACAATACTTGATGCGAAAGATCTGACACCACTTTTGAGTTCTGGCAATACACCACTCAGGCTGGCGGCCATCCACGTTTTATCACGACATCCCCAATGGACTGCTGAATCCATCGCGCTGATTGATGAATGGTTCAATAGTGACCAGATCAATGAAGATCGAGTCCAGATAATCGCAGGATTTGTGCGCACACTTCAGCATGAGCCACAAATGCAGGAAACCATCAGCCGGAATTTTCAAGAACAGCAGTTGCGCTCGAAAACATCACGTCGAGCACTGCTTATTGCCGTTTCGAGAATGGAAAAATCGAGCATACCTCAGGGATGGCTTAACGGAATTGAGGAGTCGCTCGCAGGGGAGGATACAGAGATATGCATGGCAGCGCTTGATGCGGTCGAGAAACTTTCGCTGCTACCATTGGAGAGATCAATACGCCGGATAGCTCAAGAACCTGCCAGGGAGCCACAACTTCGACTGAAATCTCTACGAACATTAACGACTCTCGACAAGAGACTCAGTGACTCTGAATTTGAGTATCTCGTTTCGAGACTTTCGGCTGAGACACCCATCCGGGAACGCATCACGGCACTCGATATCATTGCCAATACTACACGCGATGAACATCGATTGTCTCAATTGCTTCCGTTCGTGAAAGTCGCCAATCCGGTGGAGTTGCCCTATCTATTGGCCGCCTATGTGAATTGCACGAACAAAGAGATAATCGAACAGTTAATTGAGGCCCTTGAAGTCTCTTCAGCCACTCCAGCAATCGACATGATTGAGCAAATTCTGAAACCACACGGAGAGGAAGTACAACGTGATGCGGCACCTCTTCTTGAGCGACTGAGAAAATCGAAAAATGAACATCTCATTCGACTGAACGAATGGGAACAGCGAATCGAGAAACATAAGGGCGACAGCGAGCGAGGTCGATTGCTCTTTATGAATAAGGCTCAATGCCATTTGTGTCACGTAACAGATTCCCAGGATAAAGCGAACTCTCCAGCGAAGATCGGGCCTGATCTTGCTGCCATTGGCGAAATTCGCACCCGGCGTGAACTTCTCGAAGCGATTCTTTTTCCCAGTGCGAGCTTTGCCCGGGGGTTCGAACCGATTGTTGTCACCTTACAGGACGGTCGAGTCTTGACAGGTTTGGCAGGGAAAGAAACGACAGAGGAGTTCATCCTCACGACGATTCAGGACAATAAACCCGTCGAAAAGATGATTCGACGAAACGAAATCGAAGAAGTCGCCGTGGGCAGGGTTTCCGCAATGCCCAACGGGCTCGAGCAGCCGCTCACAGCGCAGGAATTTGCCGACCTCATGACATTTCTACAGAACTTAAGGGCTTCCAAAGTCACGAAAACTGTCACGGAAGGTGTTGCCAATTAAAACAAACACCCATGGGGAGTCCTTCGACTCTTCATGGGTGTTGGCATGGACAGCGACTTGTCTCGACGTTTAGATCAGCCAGTTCAGTGATCAGCCAGCCAGAGGCATGGGTTCTGGAACAAGGACGAATGGGAAAATTCGAACGGGGGTCGAACCCACAACTTTTTCGCGGAAACCCAGCTGGGCAGCACGATCCGAAGCGAATTGGAGAACCGTGAATTCGAGTCCGCAGAAGAATTCTGCATCAACTTCAGCAGCTACATCAGCGAAAATTTCGCCGGCCGAGGCTGAGTGCCGACGAACACCGTGGATGCTGTTTTCACGCACTTTGACACCCGCAGCAGCCAGCTTGACGAGCCCCTTCAGGAATCGACCAACCAGCGAATCAGGTGTTGAAACTCGCCACAGGCGCTCCCACTCTTCGTGAGATTCCCAGTAGTAGCCATAATTGAAGTAATCCATGGCCAGCAAATAATTGCGATTCTCGGCCCACGATGCAGGAATCAATGGACGCGAGGGGGGATGACGCTTCTGGTAACTGTGTCCGCGAGGGTCGCGATAAGGATGTGGAGCGTCACTTCCTGGAATGAAGGTGTAAGCAGGCAGTTCAGTTGATGGGAGCAAACGGGGCGCCTGCTTCGACAGATCGAGCATGCCCTTTTCAAAAATCATTTTCACCAGTCCTCAAGAGAATCCGAACAGGCAGCAAGCCGTCGTTTGACTCGTTCGAAGACCAGTCAGACTTGCTTCCGCAATTCGTATGTAGAAAGAGATCACAAGAATCTCTGATTCTACCAAAATTTTCGAAGATTGTCTTGAAATTTTGCCTGTGATTTCAGCCCAAAAATTCGAGCGTGATCTCACAATCGACAGGAATGTCGTACTCGGAATGACTGGACGTTCAGTTTTTCGATGGAGAAAGCTCACTGAGGAACTTGCGCACCAAAACGCCGCCCGAATCCCCCTCGATAGGAAGTTCACGATTGATCGTCGCGTGATTCTTTCCCGAAAGTCCTTCGACTGCAGCCGATACATCCGCTCGCTTCAATGCCTCTTGCAGTTTCATGGCTTGCTGCCTGCTGTCGGCCCGCGAGGCCACATAGAGGATGAGAAATGGTGGAATTCCGATTCCCTTCTGGACAGCAAGTGTCGGGCTCGCCTGCTTCTGAGTGGCTTCGTCAGCCGAAAAGATCTTCTCGTACATTTCCTTCATTCGAGGAAGCCTCGCGATACGAATCTGTTCAGGAATATCGTATCCGGCACCGTCGAGAAGGATGACGCCAGACAGGCGATTCAACTGAACACCTGCCGCCTTCAGATATCTGGGATCGGTAGCCACCAGAGCCGCCAGATGAGCCCCGGCTGAATGCCCCATCAGCACAATCGAGGTGGGAGACTTGATCTCAGGACGATTGGCATTGACGACCCACGCGATAGCATGAGCTACATCACTGGCCATTTCCGACCATTTGACCTCAGGGTGCATGCGGTAGTTGATAGAGACCATGCCCCACCCCTGCTTGAAAAGAAAATCGGCCTTTTCCCTCGCCCCTGGAGTTTTTGAGCCAATTTCCCAGGCACCGCCATGAACCCATACAACAACCGGCGCATTCGCTGTCGGACCAGGGTAAACATCCAGGGTAGTGCGCTCATTTCGCATCTTTTCCCGATAGGGAACATCCATGACCGGTTGAGGATCGGCGGCGAGTGCTCGATTGGGAGGAAGACAAAACAGAATCCCCCAAACACAGATAGCAGTCCGAATTGAGCAAGCGATCCATTTCATATTTCACTCTCCCAATCACGAAATTAACTTGCCACCGTCCATAAGAAACGACTGCGGATCTTACGGGAAGCATGCCGACGCGCTTGGCTCACAAACGAATCGACTCCAGTGCCGCAGGGGACTTTCAACAATCTGAAAATGCCTTAGAAAGCCTCCACATCTCCCTCCACAGCCAGAGAGTGTCTCAGATTCACTCATCTCTCAAACCAGGATTTCCACTGAAGGTTTCGCCAAAATAAAAAAAGCGGCATGATTTCCCCCGGTAAACTCTGAGGAGCTACCCATGGAAATCTGCCGCATTCTTTGTTTTCGATGGAGACCAATCGTTACTCGGGATGAATGCTCCCCAGCATTCAGTTGGGATTGTGCCTTTGCAAATCTGTCACGCTCGCCTTGGAAATTCTATCTGAGGAAGTGAAGAACCTCATGATTTTTTGAGAGTTGCTGTGAACTGGTCATAGGCTTTCTGCAGACTTTCAGAAGTCTGAGAATTGTCAGGGAAAACCAGAATCCGGTAAGTCATTTTGAGAGGCTCGTCTGGCAACAGATCGGTTTCAAAAAATGAGCCAAAGCGTCCATAAGGTCGTTCGGAAAAGCGTCTGGGCTTAGGCAGTGAGGGATCTTCGAAGTAGGCAATGGTGTACTTGTTGTCGTTCACGGGATACGTCATCGCGCACCAGTTGAGATTGGCATGCTTGGGTTCTGCCGGGCCATCGTTTTCCTGAACAGCTTCCGGCTGTTGGGGAAAGTTTGCGGGGCGGATGTAGCGAGCCGAGTTCGCGTCGGCGACCGACTGTGGCGCACGGAACTGAAAACCCGCATGCTGGCGATCACCAGTCAGGCGAATCTTCCCGCGCTCGGAATACAGCACTGTCGACCAGTCGATCTGCCAGCCAAACTTACCATCCGCAAGTGGCAACTTTTTGACTGAAACAGTCCGTTCTTCGCGGATCACAGGCTTGTTGTCGGCATCTTCCCAGTGAATCTCAGCGGTGGCAGTGGCTTCGACATCATTGGCCTCCTGCTTGAGAAACTTGATATGTTTCTGATGGGCACCTTTCGTACAGTGCCAGAAATCGTAGGAGCCTTTGTCGGTTTGTGTCTTATTCCAGGCGACATACATGCCGCGATGATGGGGAAACGTGCCTCCCGGGCCTTTGGTAATCAGATCGCCTGTCCCGGGGCCGAACACATGATGAAAGACTTTATAGGTTTCGGCATTACGCTCGGGTGTCGAGGGGTCATAGGCGTGCATATATTTCAGCACGGGTTGACCATCCAGAGTGAGATCCGTTTCCGTTCCCGCGGCATTGGTCTTCCACTCAAAACCGGCTGTACTCGTGGCAGCCGACCAGACCATCACCGAGAGAATGGCTAACACGCCTCTGGCCAGAAGTGCGGCATTGCTGATCATCAAATGCATGGCAGATAATCCCCGTTGTAGAATCAGAATTTTCGAGTAAAAATCAGCTGTTCGAATGAAGTATCAGATCCGTGATGGGTACATCCCCAATGCACCACAAGATCACCTAAAGATGCTAATCGCTGATTTCTTCATGCAGTGCCCTGCCCGTCAGGAGACAGACCTTTCACGGGCACATGTTCGAGAGATTAACGCAATCGAGCAGCGATTTCCTGCTCGAAACGCATAGGTGACTCGCCTCAGGATCAAGATCTTGCGCCGGAAACGGGATGATCAGCAGACTTAACTCCACTGTCTTGATTCTACTGCCTTAATTCCACGGTCTTAATTCCAATGTGGATTGGGCGATGTGTGGGGCACAATCCGGTGAGATTCAAATACCACCTGAAGCATTTGCTCATAGATTTCATAAGGATCTTCGGCAAATACAATCGATTTTATGGCAGGTGCGACATGCCAGTCGCCATGGGCGAGTTCACCCTCTAATTGACCTGGAGACCAGCCGGCACATCCGCAGAACACTCGGAAACGAACCCCAGGCTGGTGAGAATCAGAGGATTTCAGCACATCTTCGAAGGCCTCTCCAGAATTTCCTAACCACACCCCGGGAATCACTCCCGTGCCATCATGACTCAATTCTTCCAGATTGTGCAGTATGAAAAGTGCAGCAGGTTCAACGGGCCCGCCCACATGCACCAGTTCGGCGGATTCCGGCAATTGGAAGTGCTCACTAAGGGCGTGGTTGACCAGAATCGATGAAGGCCGGTTGAGAACCAACCCCATCGAACCATTCTCGTTGTCTTCCACAATCAGAACGACCGTCTTGTAAAAGTTAGAATCCTTCAATTGCTTCGAAGCAACGAGCAATTTTCCTCGCAAAGATTCAGCCATACAACATCTTTTACAGCAGCGGAAAAAATCAAAACAACCTGATGAATGGCACGGCATTTAGCCAACACTGTCAATTTTTAGAGATTAAGGTCAACCCGCGGGGAGAAACCATCCTCAAACTCTTGTTGGATATCCACACAAATTGTCACGATAACGAACAAGTCCCCGACTGTCTTCGGAATTCTGGCATGACCGTTTGTTTTCTCCCCCACGAACTTGGGCGAATCAACCCTTGACTCGAACAGAATATCGAACTCATCAACTAAAGGCGTTCCGAGTGTCTGCATGGCATCCCAGGATTACTGCATTCTACAGTCATGCGACGGTGAGAATCTTGATTCTTTCCGTGATTGTGGGAGTTGTCGCTGGTTTAGGAGCAGCTCTGTTTCAGACATTATGTCAGTTTGTGACGTGGGGAACACTAGAAATGTGGGCGGGCTACTCAGCTCCTGAACCCACCGGAGAACCTCGTCTGTTCCCGCCGGGAAGCCACACATTTGTCCCCTGGATGTTGGTTCTGATTACGACAATTGGCGGTCTGATCTCCGGGCTATTGGTCTTCTGCATTGCTCCGGAAGCGGAAGGACACGGAACTGACAACGTGATTGCGGCCTTTCACCACGGGCGCGGTTTGATCCGCGCCCGGGTTCCACTGGTCAAACTGCTGGCCTCAGCCATCACGATCGGGACAGGTGGCTCCGGAGGACGAGAAGGCCCGATTGCGCAGATTGGAGCAGCATTCGGTTCGAACATGGCGCGTCTGCTACGGCTCTCCGTTCGTGAGCGACGCATCCTGATGGCTGCGGGGATGGGAGCCGGGATTGGCTCGATCTTTCGTGCCCCCCTGGCAGGAGCCATGTTCTCCGCAGAAATCATGTATCGAGATGCGGATATTGAAAGCGACGTCATTGTTCCTTCGGCCATCGCCTCGATTATTGGATATGCCACCTTTTCGCAGTTTCTGCCCGTTGAATTTCAGAATCAGCCCTTATTTGGCAACCAGACAGTCTACGTGATGTCAAGCCTGTGGGAGTTGATCCCCCTGGGATTGATGGCTCTCGTGCTGTCGGGCGCTTCATGGTTCTATGTCCGCACATTTTATGGGACAGTCCGTCTGACACATCAACTTCCACTTCCTCCACATTTTAAACCTGCGATTGGTGCAGGTTTGGCCGCTCTGATCGGTATTGGACTTTACTTTCTGTTTGATCGGAACATTCTCGCATTGGGTGTCCTGGCGACTGGCTACGGTACACTGGAAGTAGCCTTATCGAATGCCTCGACTGCAGGCATAGGCCTGTTGTGCGCTGTCGCCTTCGCCAAGATCATCACGACATCCTTAACCATCAGCAGTGGTGGTTCGGGTGGCGTTTTCGGCCCATCCATGGTGATTGGGGGTTGTCTCGGAGCTGCCTGCGGACTCTTTTTTCATCACTTTTTTCCAGGCATTGTCAAACAACCGGAACTCTTTGCGATTGTCGGGATGGCTGGCTTTTTTGCAGGTTCTGCCCGAGCCCCAATATCCACAGTGCTGATGGTCTCGGAGATTACCGGCGATTATGGCCTGCTATTGCCCACACTCTGGGTTTCTTCACTATGTTTCGTACTTTGCAGAGGCTGGACGCTCTACCATTGCCAGGTCGAATCGAGGAGTGAGTCACCAGTCCACCAGTATGATTGGGTTCCATCGCAACTCGCAGAAAAGTTCGTCAAAGATATCAAACTCACGCACACGCAGGTATTGCGTGTCGATGAACCTTTGACCCGGATCATGCATCTGCTGACGACATCGCACCAGAATGTTTTTCCCGTGGTGGATCACCATGGTGCGCTCGTGGGCAGAATTTCACTCGATCACCTTCTGCCCCGACTGGAAGATCAAACCAGTTGGCCAAACACTTTCGCCCGCGATCTATTCCAGCCTTTTGCCATGACCTTAACTCTTGAAACCCCTCTGGCGCAGGCCATCAGTGATCTGGCGAAAAGTGCAGATGGGGTCATCCCCGTAATCGATCCTGACGCCGCTAACCACTATCTGGGGATGCTGACATCTCAGCAAATCATGGGATCGATCCATACCAACCATCGTGAGTAAATCCTCTATTTTCCCGAGGATGCGGCAAAGCGTTTGAGATAGTCCTTTACGGGAAGTTTGCGAGCCGTATTGTCCGAACTCATATACCGGATCGTGCCAAAGATTGGACGTTCCGGCCCCCAGGCTCGGTCGTATCGACCAAAGACCCAGAAAATTCCCGAATAGGAATTCGGATTTCGTCCGTCCACTGCATATTTATTGTTCAGGTGAATCAGCGTCTCAACAGCCTGCTGCGGTGTGAGCGACCATTCGAGAACTTTTTTGCCCCAGAGCATCCGCAGGTAGTTGTGCATGCGTCCCTCGCGGACGAGTTGTCGCTGGGCGGCATTCCAGAGTTCATCATGAGTCTGTGCTGTCTCAAGCTGATGCAGATCATAGATGGATGGGCGATGATCACCCGCATGCTTTTCTAAAGATTGCCTTGCCCAGGCCGGCAATGACTCATATTGATCATAATCTTCCCGATGCGAAGTGAAGTTATAGCCCACTTCGCGCCAGGTAATTAACTCGTCGAGGAAAGCCTCTGCCGCCGGGGACATCTGCCACCAGCCTTCCCGACTTCCTGAAGCTTTCTCCGGGAGATGCTCCGGCTTCCATGATTCCTTGGCCGCAAGTCGCGAAAAGATCTCATGCGCAGAGACATGTCCAAAGTGAAGATAAGGCGATAATCCGCTGGCCGCTTCTTGTTCAGGGTTGTTCCGATCATCGGCATAACGCGGCAAACGCGATTTGAAGAACCGTGCGACAGTTTCCTGAGCAGCCTTGAGCCCACCACGAAACGCAGCAGGTTGAACGGTCTGATCGATGGGCAGTTGAGCGAGAGCACTGGCATCCCGACTGAGCAGTCCAGCGGTCGCTGGCGACCACCTTCGAGCAATGTGACCAGGAATTTCCATCGAGAGAATCGCCCCTGCCAGGGGATCGGCCACAGGGAATTCGGAAAGATAAGGTTTGATATTCTTTTGCAGGAAGCGCCGGAAAGCATGAGCTGTAGTAAAAACCTGATCGGTCGCTCGCATCGGGAATATCCCGTTGCTGTCGACACACTCCAGTGGGACATCAATTCTCTGCCCCAAAGTTTGAACCATTCTGGGCAGGAAATAGCAGGGAAAGTCATCGGTGATCACTGCTGCTGCTTTTTGAGCATAAGCTTCAACCAGACCAACACCATGCCCGGGTTCGGGTTCGACATAAGGATGATAGTCGATCCCCCTCTCTTGACAGAGAGCATGGTGCTCAGCCATCCCTTCAATGACAAAATGATGAAACCGTACAGACGACCATTTCGCCCGGCAGCCAATGGGCTCCAGAATGACCAGTGGAAGATTTAACGTTTGTGCCCTGTGAACGGCCTGCTGCAACCCAAAATTCCATTGGAGCCGCCGGGCCGAAATCATCCAGTAAAGCACATACTGTCCACTCTTTTTCAAAGGACAGGAATTGAGTTGCCGAACACGACTTGAGGGAGCTTCTGGAACAAACGCCATGGAGATGACCGTCTTATCGAATGAAGATAACCGGGTGGTTAATTTGAGCCACAACCTTGAAGTGTAGTGCCCCGAAGCCAAGTGGCGAAGGATGCAAAGCTCAACCCATTCTCGATGCACTCGACAGGTATCAGTGTGGCATACGCCCGGTCACGGCATGCTTTACCATCAGGCGCCTCTGAAGATCGGAGTGCTTTAATCAACCGAATGCTCCATTCTCAGCGAGCACCCATTAAATTCTCAGCCAATCGATCCAAGCCAGGTTGAGAGCTTCTTTCTCCACGAGAAAACGATCAGGCAGAACAACGAGAACTCCTCCCTCTGTCTGACGAACCTGGATATTCAGAACTCCTGCTGGCAACGGTGGTTTATCGCCTGCCTTGTGATTGCGAGCGGCAGGTGCCGGAGCTAACAGCACAAAAGGGAATTGTCCCGATTGCCGGCGACTGCCTGAAGTGGAAAACCGTCCCGACTCCACCTGCAGACTTTCCAATTCAGTCAACCCGGCAAAAAAGATCTCGACGCGTTCCGGCCAGTTTTTCTCTTCCGGAGTGATCGTACAACGTCCAATCCCACGGCTGGAGAGAATCGTTACCCGCAGAACTCCTCCGTCAAGCTGAGATTCGGCTAAATCCTCGGCATGCTGGAATCTGGAAAATCGGAGTTTCAGATCGGGTTGATTCTCCTGAGCCCACAGGCACAGCCCAAGGCCCAAAAACATCAGACAGGTCACCGCAGACGATCTGAGCATGACATTTTCCATTGACACAGGAAAACGTGGAGAATTTGAAACTATTTACAGACTGGTGGGATCCATCAATTCGACCGAATTTCCGGAAGGATCCTGGATATAACAGGATCTTGTTCCGTCTCGATGCGTCTTTAAAGAGCCATACTCTCCGGCCCGATCACTCGTGAAGGCGATGTGTGGTGGGTGTTGCTCAGGAATCACCAGAGCCAGGCTGAGATTTCCAAATTTCAGCAAGGCCCAGGTACTGTCCTGATAGGCAATCCGACACTGAAAGTGAGAGGTGTACCACTCGACCGATTGAGCGACATCAGTCACTGAAATGGCAATATGATGCAGATCGTCCAATTTGAGGGACGACGCTTCGATGACGGAAGTTTCCATGATTGACCTGCTTGCTGCGCTTTCCCAGATGGTTGACACAGAGAAGTTTGACTTGAGAGTCAGTTTCAGATTTCGATCATAAATCCTGCCCAGCGACAGGAAGCGAGTTCAAAACGAACCTTTATCCTGACGACAAGTAATTCTATCAGGCTGGTGACGATTTACGATGTGACGAAATCAGCAATGGTACGGAACCTCACGAAATCCAGCAGTCATGCAACATCAGCAGCGATTGAGTGGAAGCCGCTTTTCTCCCGAAATCTGAACTCCAAAGCCCCGCCGCCTGAATAACGAATGACGGTCTTCAGTAAAGTTCAAGGCTCGAAGTCGAGCGCCTCGTGGTGTGCCTCACCTCGACTTGTTCGCCCGGCTCATTTTGCCGCCGCTCGACTTGTCCAATTGATTTCTTTATGATTCGTCAACTTGCAGTGCTCACGGAAGCACTCAAAATGAATTAGGGGAACATGCTGCGTTCTGTTAGGCGGAGTTGTGACTTCGATCGAACACGGATCCAGATCCTGTAAGTTCAGTCAAATCAGCAAGTGACGGTTGGATGATCGGTCGATATGACACTCGCGTCTGCACCACCACTTCCGAGAGACGATCGCTCGGTGGGGATCGTCTCGACAAAACTGATCGATTTATTCTCTGGCGAGTCTCCGCTGAAACTCGAGAGCGGTGTGGAACTCGGGCTCGTTCGCGTCGCTTACGAGACCTACGGGCAACTCAATGAGGATGCCTCCAACGCCATTTACATCTGCCATGCACTCACGGGCGACGCACATGTGGCCGGTAAGCACAGCCCGGAGAGTAAAAAGGCCGGCTGGTGGGATGGGATGGTTGGCCCTGGCAAGACCTTCGATACCAACCGGTTCTTTGTCATCTGCTCGAATGTGCTGGGTGGTTGTAAGGGAACAACAGGCCCCTGCTCGACCAATCCCGCGACTGGCAAGCCCTGGGGGTCCACATTCCCGTTCATCACCATCGGTGACATGGTGGAAGTTCATGCTCAACTGGTGCGGTCGTTAGGCATTCGTAAACTTCTGGCCGTTGTGGGGGGAAGTCTGGGTGGCATGATGGCACTCGACTGGGCCGCTCGATTTCCAGATATGGCGCATGCGATCGTCGGCCTGGCAACATCGGCGCGACTCACCGCACAAGGGATTGCCTTCAATGCTGTTGGCCGACGTGCGATCTACGCCGACCCCAATTACAAAAATGGTGACTACTACGACGGGGAAGGCCCGAAATTTGGCCTCGCTCTGGCGCGGATGATCGCTCACATCACTTATCTTTCGGAAACATCCATTGAAAGAAAGTTTGGCAGAAAGCTGCAAAATAGTGATCAGCTTGGTTACGTACTGCAACAAGAGATCGAATTTCAGGTTGAGAGCTACCTGCATTATCAGGGGCAAAGGTTTGTCGAGCGATTCGATGCGAACTGTTACCTGTATCTGACGCGGGCGATGGACTACTTCGACATTTCTCAGAAGTATGGTTCTATCGGTGCCGCACTAGGCCAGACAGCGGCTCGATTCTTTCTGTGCTCTTATAGTAGTGACTGGCTGTTCCCTCCTTCGCAAAGTCGGGAGATCGTCACAGCACTGCTGGGAGCGGGAAAAAATGTGACTTACCTGGAGTTGGAAAGCGTCAAAGGCCACGATTCATTTCTGTTAGAGCTGGAAGAACTCGAATCACTGCTCAAGCCGTTTCTCAGTTCCATTTCGTCAGAAGTGATGTCCCTTGCCTCCACCCGTTCCGGGGGAAGCCACCGATGAGATATCTCCTTGCCGATCATGCTGCCGCGCTGATTGACCGCATCATTATGGATCAAATCCCGGCTGGCAGCCGCGTGCTGGATCTGGGGTGTGGCGATGGCCGACTGCTCTGTCGACTGCGCGACGAAATGGATGCTTCAATCCAGGGTGTGGAGCGTGATCCCAAAGCTGTGATTGCAGCCATCTCGAAGGGCGTTCCTGTCATTCAGGCAGACCTCGATCAAGGGCTGGATGAAATTCCTGACCATGCTTTTGATTATGCCGTTCTCAGTCAGACGCTTCAGCAGGTTATCCAACCTGAAAATGTCGTCAATGAAATGCTGCGTGCTGCCCAGCGGGCCATCGTCGTCGTGCCCAACTTTGGACACTGGAGAATTCGACTGCAAATTCTCGTCAATGGGCGAGTTCCGATTACCTCAGAACTCCCCTACGACTGGTACAACACGCCCAACCTGCACTTTCTCACGATGATTGACTTCCGGGCATTGACGGAACGTCTTCAACTGCGAATCGTGCGGGAGCTTCCGATCGTCGGTGGAGTCGCAAAAGCAGGCCTGCAACTGGCGAATCTCAGAGCAGAAAGTGCACTCTTCGTGCTCGAACGTATGACGAATGAAGTGATCCCGATTACTATTCCAGAACCTCAAAAGCCAGCGACTGAAATCGAAAGTGATTCAGCCGTGTGAAGCCTGAGAACCTCGCGTCTGACTCATCTCAGGCAGTACAATCAGCGACAAGATGCCAGCAGCGACAAAACCTTAGTATTCCATGATTTGTGGTTCTGATTGACAGCCAGGATTCTCCCGCGAAGCCCTTTTCTGACAGGAACATGATTGTGTCGATTGTTGTTCAGAAGTTTGGTGGTACCAGCGTCGCCGATGCTCAAAGAATTATGGCAGCAGCCCGTCGCATCGTGGCCACAAAGCGGCAGGGCCATCAAGTCGTAGCTGTTGTCAGTGCCCGCGGCGAAAAAACCGATGAACTTGTGGATCTCGCCAAAAGCATTTCGGCCCATCCGAGGCCGCGCGAGATGGACATGCTCCTCTCGACTGGCGAGCAGGAGTCAGTCGCACTGGTAGCCATGGCAGTGCATGAACTAGGTGAAGATGCTGTCAGCCTGACTGGTGCCCAGATTGGCATTCTCACCGACAGTACCTTTACCAAGGCGCGCATTCGGAAGATTACGACTGAGCGAATCCGTTCTGCGCTGGAAGCTGGCAAGATTGTCATTGCAGCCGGTTTTCAAGGTGTGGATGAAGATTCCAATATCACAACTCTTGGCCGTGGTGGTAGCGATACAACAGCAACTGCTTTGGCAGCGGTTCTGGAAGCGGATGTCTGCGAAATTTATACCGACGTGGAAGGGATCTTTACGACAGACCCGAGGGCTGTCAAACAGGCCCGAAAGATGGATCGTATTTCTTACGATGAAATGCTCGAACTGACGAGCCTCGGTGGCGGGAAGATGCATTCCCGATCCATCGAATTCGCAAAGAAGTATCGAGTTCCGCTGTTGGTTCGACCATCATTTTCGGATGGTGAAGGAACACTGATTGCCCCTCAACTTGATGCTGAAGCACCGGTCGTTTCCGGGATCGCTCTGGTGAAGAAAGAGGCGATTGTCCATCTGAGGAACATTCCAGATCGTCCAGGTGTGCTGGCGATTGTATTCCACTGCATGGCGAGCCGACGAATACCGATTGATATGGTGATTCAGGATATCGCCGAGGGAGGCGTAGCAAATGTTTCGTTTACCGTTCCTCAGGATGATCTCGCCGATACATTGACCGCAGCGAATGAAGCTGCCGAGCGATTAGGGGCCGGTGATGTCGGCAGCAGCACGAATCTGGCCAAACTGAGTGTGGTGGGTGCCGGCATGCGGACACACACAGGTGTGGCTGCCCATCTGTTTCAATCGCTGGCCGAGGCTAATGTCAGTATCCGCATGATTACGACCAGCGAGATCAAGATTTCGGTGCTGGTGAATCGCGACCAATCCCAGGAAGCTCTGGAAGCCGTTCACTCGGGCTTTTCGTTGCATCTGGATCAGTCTCCACAGCCTCGGATTGGCTTTAAGCAGATTGATCCTGAACGTCAACGGGCGGGTGTCTCCCGCGATGAACTCGAGCAGGATGTCGTGCGCCGCCTGCAAAGCATGGAAGACATTGTCGTCAGTGATGTCCAGCTCGATACGGCTCAATCTCGAATCACTGTCAAGAATGTCGCTGATCGTCCAGGGGTCGCAGCCGAGGTCTTTAAGGCCGTGGCTGAAGGTGGCGTGATGGTCGATATGATCGTCCAGAATGTGGGCCAGGAACAACGAGCCGATCTTTCGTTTACCGTCCCACGCCCCGACCTGGAACGTTGCCTGCTGTTAATGCGCGAGTTGCTCGAACCATGGCCTGAGACTTCCCTGCATTACGATAAAGATATTGCTCTGCTGGCGGTCATCGGCATTGGCTTACGCAGCCATACGGGTGTGGGCGAGAAGATGTTCACGGCTCTCGCGGAATCGGGGATTAACATCCAGATGGTCAACACCAGCGAGACTCGGATCAGCGTCGTGGTGAGCACGGCTGAAGCGGAAAAGGCATTTGGCACCCTGAATCGAGTGTTCCATAAGCAAGGCAGGTAGACTCGCAGGTTCCGTGGAATCTTTTGGTTCTCAGCTTGTGGTCAAGCAGCCATTCACCGCATTGCAGAAGGGTTTGCCTGTCGGCAGGCCCTTTTGCTTTTTTGAGCTCTGAGAGAAAGAAGTTTTTGGCGAGTCGGAAGTGGCTTTTGATCAATTCGAGATTGCGCCCCCCTTCACTTCATGAATCGGGATGGAAATTCTTGCCGCTAATTTTCGAAAGCTGCTCACCTGAATCGTTTCTTCCTCAATGAAACCTTCAATACTGAAGAAATCCATCAACCCGATGTCAAAGCCTGTCGATTTTAACGATGAGTAGAAGTGTCTCTCTCAGGCAACCGGAACACCGGCAATTCTCGCCTGTTCATAAAATGAGTCGGGAGCAAGGCTCATGGCCTGGTTCAAACGATACCCTTCAGCGATTCGATGGTCCGTGAATCAATCGTTCGTGAGAAAACTGTTTCTCCTCGTCACGATCATTACCGGCACCGAATTCTGTGGCGTGATGGCACAGGCGCAGGAGGTTTCTGTTCCCAGTTCGATCCAGCCACCTTTTGCGCAAGAACCTGAGCCGAATTCAATACCTCAAGAATCCATACAACTTCTGTCATCACCAGTTACTCCCACTGCATCTTCCCAGATTCAGCCGGCTCAATATCTGGTTGATCCTGCGACAGACTATCAGTCGGCCTCATTTGATCCGTTTGACCCATTGATTGATTCTGACATCGGGCAGAATTATTCAATGATGGCGTATCAGTCGCTGGCCAGTCATTACGATGATCTGGCGACTGGCCCCAAGCAATATGCCGACTACGCACCAGAGGGGTTCTATCCGCTGGATTATCAGGAGGCTCCCGGAGCATCCCTCTACACCAGGTTGACGCCTGCTCCGGCAATTTCTCCGGAGGATTTTGATCGGCTCGTCATTCGCGGGCCTGTCCCTGGTTCATTCATGGTGCCGGGCACACCAACATCCATCCGTCTGAGCGGATTTGTACGCATGGGTGCCAATTACGACTTTCAGCCGGTTGGTGCGCCGGATCTGTTTGTGACGAGAACAATTCCTGTCCCGCAGACTCCAGGACAGAACGTGAATTACAGTGCCCGGCCCACTCGCATCAGCCTCGACACGTGGACGCCAACCACTCACAACGACTGGGTGGTTCACACGTTTGTGCAGTTCGATTTTCTCAGTGGGAATCCCCCGGCTGTGGGGTCTTCCAGTAACCCCCGCCTGCGTTTTGCGTTTGTCGATTACGGCTATTTTCGAGTCGGGCAGGACACGACGGTGTTCATGGATGCCTCGGTGTTCCCGCGTACCGCAGACTTTCAAGGCCCCAATGGCATAGTGAACTCCCGGCAAGGACTAGGACGCATCACACTCCCGGTCTCAGAAAACGTTTTCGTTGCAGCAGCACTCGAACAACCATTCTCCGATATCACAACGAATGGCCTGGGCACCAATGTTCAAGATGTCCCGGATTTTACTTCCCATGTCCGATATCAGCGTGATCTTTGGCACCTGCAGGCATCGGCGATCGTCCGGTCGATCGGGTATCGCCCGACCGGAGAAGACGTTGATCGCCGTGCCGGTTGGGGTGTCAATCTGACTGGCAGTCTCCTTCCTTGGGCCATTCTCAAAGGCGAAAATCCACTGAGAGACACTGATCCTCAACCCATCACCAGAAGTCGAGTTCTGCTGCAGTTTGCAGTGGGTTCCGGGATTGGCCGTTACATTCAGGATACCAGCGGTATTGGTCTGGATGGAGCTGTGACAGCCGATGGCGGATTTGAAACCTTAGGAATTCGCAGCATGACGGCCTCCTACGAGCATTGGTGGGCAGAACGCTGGATGACCAACCTGACATACTCAAATGTGCAAGTTGACAGCAGCAATGCGATGCCGGGGAGCAGCTTCGCGGGCTCGGACTATGTCGCGACCAGCCTGTGGTATGTTCCCGTCCGCAATGCATCCATAGGGATTGAGTACCTCTGGGGCCGTCGAGAAAATCAGAATGGTGAATCGGGAAGTGCCAATCGCATTCAGACGGTCTTCCAATACAACTTTTAGATTCGATCCTGCCGATTGAATCTATCTCTCCATTCGATGTCGTCGAGTATTGAACTGCGAGTTCTCTGATTGTCTTCATCCCGTCGAACGTGATCGCCCGTCGAACGTGATCGAGAGAGTAATTCTGAGCTATCGCTCAAACGCCACCCCTCTGGCAATCATTCGCTTCTGGACTTTCCGGAAAAGCAATCCTGCTTTCGAAGTGTCGTAAGGCATTAGGAATGCCTGTGATATTCAAACTTTCTGTCACGTTTCTATGGGCCGTTGAGTCGTATTACTCACAGGTGATATCTCAAAAGGGGCTTCCATCTCGTTTGATTGGTATCGTCGTGAAGGAGTCGGTAAACTCAATGCTCCAAGACGATTCTGACGACTGCCGATGATTGAAGGAGGCTGCAATGGTTCGCCGCGCATTGATTTCGTGTAGTGACAAGACCGGACTTGTGCCATTTGCGCGGCGGCTGGAAGTTCTGGGATTCGAAATCCTCTCCACAGGTGGCACTGCGAAGACCCTCACTGAGGGTGGAGTCCGAGTCACGGATGTTTCAGACTATACTCAATTCCCTGAGATGATGGATGGGCGGCTCAAGACGCTGCATCCTCGGGTTCATGGTGGACTGCTCGGCCGCCCCGATCTGCCAGGCGATCGCCAGTCCATGGAAAGCCATGGGATCACTCCCATCGAACTGGCTGTGGTCAATCTTTATCCTTTTGTCGAAACGATCTCCAAGCCTGGTGTTCTCGCACAAGAGGCAATCGAGCAGATCGATATTGGCGGTCCATCGATGGTCCGCTCAGCTGCCAAAAATCACGCTCACGTCCTGATTGTCACAACACCAGACCAGTATGACCGCGTGGCGACGGCGCTCGAGCACAATTCCGTATCACTCGAATTCCGCCGTGAACTGGCCGCAGCGGCCTTCGAAATGACCGCTTTGTACGATCGGGCCATTGCTGATTACATGAAGGGTCTGCTGACGGATTACGATTCGGAGGGGCCGGAAACAACCTTCCCTCGCAAGCTGGCATTGCAGTTCCAGCGCCATGCAACATTACGATATGGCGAAAACCCTCATCAGCAGGCCGCCATCTATCACGAGACCAGCCCTCATCCAGCGACTCTGGCTAAGGCGGAGGTTCTTCACGGCAAAGAACTTTCTTTCAATAACTATCTGGATCTTGATGCAGCCATGCAGATTGTGCGGGAGTTCTCCAAGCCCGCCGTTTCGGTCATCAAGCATAATAATCCCTGCGGCTGCGCCATTTCTGAGTCCATCAGTGAAGCTTATGTGCAGGCCGATGCCTGCGACCCGGTGAGTGCGTTTGGATCGATCCTGGGATTCAACCGTACTCTCGATCTGGCTACAGCCGAGGAACTTTGTGCTCCGGGACGATTTATCGAAGCAATTATTGCCCCCGGTTATGAGCCAGATGCATTGACCATGCTCACCTCGGCACCCAAGTGGCGACACAGTGTTCGCCTCTTGAAGAGTCCGGCTCTCATTGATTCACGTCCACGGCAACTCGAGTACCGCAAGATCACGGGAGGCCTGCTGGTTCAAGAGCAGGATGACCGGCCTGAACAAACTCATGAGTGGCGTGTGGTGACATCAAGAACACCCACTGCGATCGAACGGGCAGATCTGGAGTTCGCCTGGGCCGTCTGCAAACATGTGAAGAGCAATGCGATTCTGCTCGCCAAAAATGGAGCCAGTGTCGGTGTGGGAGCCGGCCAGATGAGTCGCCTCGATTCAGCCCGAATTGCCTGCGAAAAAGCAGCCGATCGATCACGAGGTTCGGTCGCTGCCTCTGATGCCTTCTTCCCATTCCGCGATGGGGTCGATCAACTGCATCATGCTGGGATTACCGCCATCATTCAGCCAGGTGGCTCCAAGCGAGATGAAGAGGTCATCGAAGCCTGCAATGAATATGGCATCGCCATGATCTTTACCGGCCGTCGTCACTTCCGCCATTAAGCGGATTGTCAGTCGTTCCTCACAGTGCATCGACCTGATGAATACGCAGTGGCGTTGTCGGCTGCTGCATGTCCACACGTCGAATGGTGTGACGCTTGGCGGGTGCTGGAGCACCCAGCCATTGACGGCTGAGTTTTAGCAGACTTGTCGAGAAACGGGGACTTCGAAAGTTCGTCAAGCGACTCGTCCAGCCGACTCTGGCTCCCCAATTACCGACGCTTGATAGGTATTCCTCTCGAAAAAGAGCCGTATCGTCCCCATATTCGGGAAGCTCCAACAGAATTCTTCCCAAAAGCCATGATCTGGCAGCCTGCTGGCTGGCTGATCGTGCGGGAGAAATTGCCAGCACTTCATACCGGCCTCCATGATGATGACCAATCACCACCGCCTCAATCAATCCACCTCGACTGGCCACTGCGAGATCCAGCATTCCCAGCTTCGCAGCCCCCTCGACACAGCCTCTTAAGTAGGGCACGAGTGATTCATCAAAGTGGCCCTCGGCATGTTCCCAAAGCTGACGGGTTGCCATTGTGAATTCGTCCGGACGATGCCGCTCGATCTCCAATGAATCGTGGGCCGCTCGACTGACTTCGATGATTTCAAGATCTCGATGAATATAGTTCGCCCAATGTTGATAACAGTCGGTTGAAAATGAGGCAAATCTTTGCCAGCGAGTATGACTGACTGGTGTACGAGCCAGTCGGCAGGCACTCATACATCGATCCAGCATGCCGGGATCATCCGGGAGATACCGCAAGTCGAGAATATCGAAATCATTTGACCCGTGGAGAGCTCGAAATGTGGGGAAGAGCGTGCTGGTGATATTCCTGCCGATCGGTCGATATCCAACCCCCCAGCTATCCAGCGGCCATGTCATTAACCGCACATTTCCCCAGTGAGTGGGTACTTTCTTCAGGATCAACGGTGCAAACCCAACGGGCTCGTCACCGAACATGACGACGTGGCATTCGAGAAACTTATCGTGGCCAAAGCATTTCCAGTAACTTTCGAGCCACTCTAGAGACTGCGTGAACTGTGCCCGCGGATCTTCTTGAATGAGCCGAGTCCAGGCCTCGCGAAAAGGTTCCAGATGTTCGAGTTCGGTGACAGGAATCACGTGATACATGTTGCTTAATCTCCACGACCCAAGGTTCAATAGTGAAGATCGCAAGGGCTGTACCAGAATTCTGGCCAAACTGTATTCGTTGAGTTACCTTTCAACACTGCAAGAATTGGATTCCAACAGAAGGCGAAATCCCGTCAATTGTGAGGATCGATTTGTGTTCTATGCAGAATTCGACATTTTGAGCCGGTCTTTTGAAACTTGAGCTGCATGCCAGCCTGTTGCCCAAACGCACCACAGATTGCGTTCATATTTCATTTCAGCAACATTCGCCACGGTGCATTTCGATGAAGCTAACTCTTGTTCAACAACCAGTTCTCACATTGGATTTTTCACGATTCTTTGCCGAGTTAAGAACTGGCATGACGACAGCTGACTTGATGCAGTTGCCCGTGTACGAAGGGAATCGCCTCACCGCAGCCAGGGAATGGCTTGCTTGTGAAAAAGGTGATCATGACTCCATCGAAATGGAGGGTGACCTGAGCCGATGTGATGGATTGGGTCATCAATGGTCGCAAGGCGAGCTTGTCATCCATAGTCACTGTGGCAGTTTCATTGGCTCAGAGATGTCTGGTGGCAGAATCTTCATTCATGGCGATTGTGGATCTGACTGCGGCGCGGCCATGAAAGGTGGACAGTTCTTTGTTCATGGCAATGCAGGTGATCGATTGGGAGGGCCACGTGATGGTGCCATGGCTGGAATGGAAGGCGGAGAGATCCTGGTCGCAGGAAAAACCGGGCATCATACAGGTCAGTTCATGCGGCGAGGCTTAATCGCGGCGTGCGGAACCATGGGAGCCCAGGCAGGCCACGGAGCGATTGCCGGTACCATGGCCACGATGAAAGGATTCGGACAGGCATCGGGGTTCGAACTCAAGCGTGCGACGCTGATTTCGATGTCAGCTTTACCAATCGATGCTTCAGCCAATGAGACTTCGGCTCACCCGCTAGATGCTGTCGGTTCGTGGCGTTATGCAGGTCTGATTTCATCGAACTATTTGAATCTGCTCTTTCGACGACTGCATCGGCTCTATTCGCAATTTGACCATCAATTGGCCGAACAATGGTTGTTCAGCGAACAGAACCCGCCCATGTTTGATCGATATCTGGGTGATCAACTGTCGATTGGTCGCGGTGAATGGCTAATCGCTCGCCAAACGTGATGGCTATCGAATGGCTTTGACCAGTGACCTGCGGTTCAGGTAATCGATCAAGGTTTCGGCAACAGGGATTCTTGTATCCATCACAATGTGTTCAATGCGATTTCGCAGGCACATCTGTTTGAAGTTTTCAAGATACTCATTGAAGGCAGCTAGATACTCACGCCGCACATCTTCAGTCTGAGTAAGATACTCCTCCGGAAGTTCAAGCCCTTTGAATTTCACCATTCCCGTGAAGTCGAAAGCAACTTCATGATGGTGAAGAACATGAAATAACACGACTTCGTGATTGTTGTAGCGCATCCGCTGCAGGACAGGTTCCAGCGATTCGACATCTGTCAAAAAATCACTGAAGATCATGATGATTTCACGACGTGCAAAGCGGCTGTTGAGTTGCGACAGGCAACTGGCCATATCGGTCTTGTCAATCGCATCGCATTCATCCAGATGCCGGGCCATGCGTATGATTTGTGACATCGAGTTTCCGGCAGGAATGGAGCCGCGGACGCGATTGTCAAAAGTAGCCAAAGAGACTTTATCGTTCTGCCGGACAATCGAATAACCCAGAGTCGTTGCCAGTTGGGCTGCGAATGCAAGTTTTTGTTCGAGACCTTCGCCATATCTCATCGAAGCACTGATGTCGAGAATCAGATGGGCGACGAAGTTTGTCTCCATCTCGTACTGCTTGATGAAGTAACGATCCCTCTTGTAGTACAAGCGCCAGTCAATGTGCCGGACATCATCACCAAGCACGTACTCGCGATGACTGGCGAACTCAACCGCGAAGCCACAAAGGGGAGACTTGTGAGCACCGGCGAGATTGCCCAGCACCATGCCCCGCGGCTCAATGGTTCGATCCGCCACTCGACCGAGTGTTTCCGCATCAAGATAGCGGGATAACAGACTGCCAGCCATGGGCCATCCTCAAAGAAATGCAATTCGACGAAGCATTGACACTACACCGCGACGGCTGCTGGTTTGGAGTATTTTCGGTCAGCCGGGATTTCTTCGAGCAGCATGTCGATCAAACGATCGCTGTTGATATCCGCAGCTTGAGCAGCATAGTTCGGTGCAATTCGATGACGCAAAGCGCCCCGTGCGATCGCCTGAACATCAGCCGTGGTCGCATGATATCGACCGTAAAGGACGGCTCTGGCTTTAGCACATGTGACTAAAGTAATCACACCGCGAGGGCCGGCACCCCAATTGACCCACTTATTGACAAACTCGCGAGCTTCTTTGGAATTGGGCCGGGAACCGCGAACGAGAGCCCAGGCATATCCCAGCACCTGATCGCTGACGGGAACTCTCGTGACGAGTTTCTGAAACTCAACAATATCGGCGGCAGTCATGACAGGTTCGATGGTGCCCATTTCACCCGAAGTGACTCTCCGGGCGACTTCCCATTCGTCGGCAGCGGACGGATAATCAACGCGGATATGCAGCAGGAAGCGGTCCAGCTGTGCTTCCGGTAAAGGATAGGTGCCTTCCTGTTCAAGCGGATTTTGAGTGGCCAGGACAAAGAACGGATTTGGCAGTTTGTGGACTTTTCCACCGGCAGAAACCTGCCGCTCCTGCATGGCTTCGAGCATCGCGGCCTGTGTTTTGGGAGGAGTTCGGTTGATTTCATCCGCAAGAATCATGTTGGCAAAGAGTGGACCGGGCAGAAATCGATACTCACGCTCGCGGGTCTGCAGATTTTCCTGAATGATGTCTGTCCCGGAGACATCACTGGGCATTAAATCGGGGGTGAACTGAATCCGCTTAAACGACAGATGCAGGGCCTGGGCTAACGAACTGACCAGCAGAGTTTTGGCGAGACCAGGCACCCCTTCCAGCAATGCATGCCCGCGTGCAAAGATAGCCACCAGCACCTGCTCAATGACATCCCCCTGCCCCACGATTACTTTTGAAAGCTCATCACGAAGCTTGTTATACGACTGCTCACAGCGCTGTACGGTGGCAAGGTCGTCAGAGTTCTGGATCTCACTCATGCGATAAGGCCTTTGATTCTGAATCCGACAATTCGGTGTTTGATGTAAGGCAAGTTAGGAAACTGTCAATGAGTCAATCAGTCCTTGCTCTCGAAGTAGCGTTTCAGCTTTTCTTCGTAAGCCCGTGGTGCTTTCTGTTGACTGTTTGCTCGAATGGCATTTCTCAATTCGGGGGGAAGTTTGGCAAACCACGGCTGCTGTTCGACAGGTCTGGTTCCACCTGAACTGTCGCGCCCAGCCACTTTTCCTGCCTGAGTGGGAGGCACTTTATCAGCATCAGCGGGAACTTCTCCATTCGCCTTGAGGCCTTGATTCTCAGTACCCTCCCCCTGTTGTACCCCTTGAGCAGAAGTGGATTGTGCTGAACTGGCATTCGAAGCCTGGTTCGACATGGCTGCCGATTCAGGGCTGGGAGTTCCCGGAGCATCTCCCGTCGCTTCAGCCAGAGCACTCTGGCTGTCGTTCATCGCTCCCGTTTCAGAAGATGCCAGATCGGCGAGAGCGGCATTCAAAGCCTCCTGGGCTGCACTTCCCGCCATCATGCGGGCGGTGATTTCGGGCGAAGAAGGTACGAAATCACTTCCCAGATCATTCGGATAAGCACCTTCGGTTGAAGATTTCTCGGAGCCTTTTCCAGGAGCCCCCTGTGATTGAGCCTGGCTGGCTTTCCCGGAACTCTGGCCAGATGCCTGATTTGCGGGATCACTGTTCTCACTGGCAGAAGCTTGAGCGTTGCCAGCATCGGCAGCTTGACCAGCCGGTGAATTGTCCGAAGGAGAGGATGGCTGATTCGAAAGTTCGCCAGCAAGTTCTCCCGCTGATTTCAAAGCTTCCTTAAGTGCCGAATTCCCGACTGCCTGCTGTCCAGACAAGCGCGAGACCGCTTGACCAGTGGCCCGCTGGGCCTGGGCAAATTTTTGAGTGGCTTTGGCCAACTCAGCCGCGTTCATACCGGGTGCAGCAGAACCGTTCTCTGCCGCCTGTTGGGCCATTTCCCGCTGATCATTGATCTGTTGGGCAGCCGCCTGTTGGGCTTTGGACTGGTCGGCAATGGCCTGAGCAATGGCGGCTTCCTGCCTGAGCTTCTGCTCAGCCGCAGCCAGATTCGCAGCAGCTCTCGCCAGGTCAGTTTCTACCTGATCCCGTGTTTGTGCCAAAGCTTTGGAATCAGTTGATGAAGGCGAATCTCCAGATGCTGCCTGAGTCATTGCTGTTTTCGACGAACTGGCTTGGCTTTTTGATGTTCCCGCAGCCTCCTGATCGGCTTTTGATGAGTTGGCTGCCTGCGCGCTGTCGCTGTTCGATGGATTGGATGGCGATGAATTGGCACCCGGTTGAGAGGTGTCTGTAGAAGCTGTTTGAGCAGATTTCTGGGGCAGGTTGGCGCTATCAGCGTTACCAGTACCCTGAGTCTGTGCCTCTGGGCTTACTCCCTTTGAGGCCATGCCTTGACGCGAAGCTTGTGAAGCAACTTCGTCACCTTCATTCGCAGCGTGTGCCAATGCTGCTGCAGCCGCTTCATCGATTTCAGCAGCTTTGGCAACCAGATCACCCGCCTGATCGGCTGTCCTGGCCAGTTGACTGGCCTGTTCTGCCATAGCCTGTTTGAGCGCCTGCTTCAACGAACTTTGAGCTGCTTGCAGTGCAGCTAAGGCTTCCTGCTGATTCTGGGAAGCGGTCGCTTGATCTCCCTCCTCAAGCTGACTGGCGGCTTTCTCTCCAGCAGTTTTCGCCTCTTGCAATTCCTGCAATGCCGCTTGGGGTGCAGCGTTCATTTTTTCGCCTGAATTGGCGGCTTTTTGCACGGCCTTTTGCGAAGCCTCAATAGCACGATTGGCCACCTGTTGATCCTGAACGTTACCTTTATTCCCTGCTGGATTTTTAGCTGCTGGATTTTCAGCAGCCTGATCACGGGAGGCTTGTGCCTTCTGACGAGCGGTCTCTTGAGCCTTCTGCATCTGATCGCTGGCTTTTTGCTGTGCTTCAGCGGCCTGTATCGCTTTCGATGATGCCAAGGCCTGTGCCGCAGCTTCCGCATTGGAAGCAGCCTGAGAGAGTTGTTCCTGCAGACCAGTTTCCATCGGAAGTTCTTTCGCGACACGACTGGCTGCCGCCTTGAGTTGATCAGCAATCTCCTGCTGTCTGGCAGCTTGTTCAACGCGATCTGCCGCGGAGAGAGCGGGAGCTGTCTCAGTTCCTGATTTCGAAGTTTCCTTACTTGCGGGATTAGCCTCGCTGGCTTTCTGCATGGCTTGCGAAAGTTGATTCAATTCCCGTTCGACGGCACTGGCTGTGGCAGCTTCTTTCGAACCACTGGCTTTCAACTGAGCTTCAACGGCATCGCTGAGCAGTTCCTTAGCCTGAGCAATCTGCTCAACAAGATTGGAACGAGCTTCCATCTCCTGAGCGAGAACCTCTTCAGCTGCGGCTTTTACCTGAGCAGCTTCATCAGCAGCCTGTTCACTCAATTTCGCGAGAGCTTCTGCCTTTTTCTGTACGTCATCTCGTAAGGCGTTTGCCGCTTCTGCCAGTTTTTGTGCAGCGTCTTCAGCGGCCTGTCCCGCTTTCTCAAGTGATTCTTTACTGGAAGGATCGTTGGAGCTTTGATTCTTAGCCTCGTCGAATGCCTCAGTCGACTTCTGAGCAGCAGCCTGAGCTTGCATGAGTGCCGCTTGGGAAGCGACATCGGCCTCTTGCGTTGATTTCTCAATCAACTTGGCGACATCGGCCACATCTTTCGCTCGTTCGGCCAGTTCTGTTGCAGCCTGCGCTGGCTGAGTTGGAGGAGTCTTTGCCAGATCTTGTGCTTTCGCTGCAATGGCCCGTTCTTCTGAGGCCGCCCGTTCCAGAATCTCGGCAGCGCGGGCGAGTTCTCCGATTTCCAGGGCAGAAGCTTTTCTTTCGGCAGCCGACTTTTCCCGCTTGATGGTCGCCTGCGCTAATTCGAGAGCACTTTTCGCTTCAGAGAGCTCTCCAGCGTTGAGTTCGTTCGCGGGTTTGGCGGCTGTAGCTGTTGTTTCGGCAGCCATTTCGATGGCGGCGTCAACATTGGGAGGTAACTGGCCGATCTCCTTGGCCTGCTGTGTTCTTTCTTTCGCCTGGGCTGCCGCTTCCACTGCACTTTCGGGAGTTGCAGCAGGAGCTTCCGCGACCTTTTCCAAGGCTGTGTCAATTCGCGATGCCGCTTCAGAGATCAGCTTTTCGGCCTGTTCGAGCCTGGCGACATCGGCTTTCAATTCAGCTGCCGCCTGATCGGTCGTTGAACTGGCGGCTTGACGAGTCAATTCGGCTTCAAGTGCCGACAGTCGTCCAATCACGGAGTTCTGTGAAGCGAGTGCAGAGTTTGTCTCATTTTCCAGCAGCTTGGCTGTGGCTTCAAAAGCAGCCTGTGCAGCCGCTTCGACGTGCTCCTGTGCCGTACGAGTTCCGGTGATCTCGCTGGAAAGTGCTGCCACCTTCTGCTGGAGAGCTGATTGCTGATTGACGATTGCTTCGGGAACTGGCTCGCCTTGATCAAGTTGAGCAACCTGATCCCGCAAAGCCTTTTCGGCTGCCAGCAACTCTCTGACTTTTTCAATCGTCTGTTGTTCGCGGGAGTCGAGAAGCCCTTGAGTTCGTTCGATCACACGCAACAAATCCTGCAGCCCTGCAATGACCAGAACCTGCTGATGACTGGCAACCGCATAATCTGCATCGCGAAGACTCTTTTCGGCCTGATCGAGATGCTTGCCCACCTGCTTTTCTGACAATAGCGCAATTCCAGCAGTTGCGCCCTCGCCAATTGTGCCCCCCCAATTGCGGACATCTGAAAGTGTCCCCACAAGTTGCACAAAGAGACCACTCACATCCCGCTGATCCTCGCGAGTACGAATGGCCAGGCTTTCTTGAAGAGTTTTCGATTCTTCGGGAATGCGGACGGTCTGTTCCTGCACTGTGGTCTGATGTTTGATCAACCGCTTGACTTGCTCGGCCAGTTCCGCCGATTTGAGCCTGCGCAGAAGATTCTGCCGCTCGGCCGAGAGACGGATCACGATGTTGCGAATCGTTTGCCGGGCTTCGATAAAGCTGGCTTCCCGTTCTTCGGGATTTAGATCCTGAGCATCTGCCAATTGCTGAACGACCTGTGCCATCTCGGTATCGACAAGATTACCGATGTTGCTGTGCATCACCTTGATGTCGCGATAGACCGAAATCTCCGTAAGGCCGTTTTCTTCGAGTTGTCGAAGTTGCACATCCAGGACGCTGGTTAACAGGTCGCGTGCCATGGCACGGGCACGCTGCTGATCATCCTGTTTTCGGCGCAGCATCGCGCCGTCAATCGCAGGCGGAGCAGCTAGAACCGGGCATACCGACCAGTCATCAACGACTCCGTTACTGGCCACAACCAGCAAGAGGCTCAAACCGTGACGAACATAGACGCGATTGAACAGTGACTTCGACTCGTTCACTTGGTACCTCCAATTCCCAGTTCGCGCTGGATAATGGCATCGAGTTGTCTGGCTGACTGCTGATCGGTTTCGAGTAATCCGGCGAGAATGCCACTTTGATCAGTGACCTGAAATGTAAGTGGCTCACTGCGTCCAACCTGTGAACGGAGATTTCCCCGCTCGTCTTCAGCTTCGACGATGACACGCACTTCGTCACCTTTGGCCAGTCCCAAACTGGTGAGATCAAGAGCGGTCTGCCCTCTTTGCAAAGAATTCTGATCTTTCAGAAGGACAGGCTGTTTGATCGCGCGTTGTTGACCAGACTCTGTGGTAGCCGTCACGTGAAGTGAGACAGTTTTGAGAGCGTAATCATCAGTCGCCCCCCAGGTGATGACGGGTGACGCCTGCGGAAGAATCAGCTTGCTGATCGCCACTGCAGCGACACGCGGTGGTTTATCGAGTTTGATCCGCAGCATTCCCGTCACAGGTTCGGCCAGTTTCAAACCATCAAGATCTTCGACATCCAATTGAAAGGTCAGATTTTCTTTCAGAGTATCCAGGGGTGAACCCGGCTCTGTCATCCAGTGCGTAAACCCTGTTGGTAGTGAACTTGAGGAACTCGACACCTGAGACTGTGAGGTGACTTTCGTAGAGTTCTTATCGACGGGTGAAAGATCAAAAGGTTGCCCATTGATCGTCATCGTCACTTTGCGTAAGGGCTTAACTGAAGAAATGTTGAGTGCCACTTTTGAGCCTTCGAGGACAGAAACCTGCAGCTGCCCTCGCGCTGGTGGACGATTGCCTTCTTTGAGACGGGTATATTCTGGTTGTTCGACAAGAACCGAAACCTCGACTACGGGGCGCATGATCAAGTCGATTATCAATGGCTGGCTCTGGGCATCTCCGGCACGAACGATCCCTCGAACCGATTGTCGAAGTCCAGGAATGACGGCGCCATAAGTTTTCAGCTTATGATCAGCACTTTGGCTTATGGAAGCCTTGGCATCAGCAGGCTGGTGATTCTTCAGACCATCCGCTTTGAGTTCGACGATCAGGGATTCACCAGGAGCAGCCTGCATCTCCCAGGTAGCGATATGCGGATCTTCACCGGAAGTCTGCACTTCGATGGCAAGTGGTTCCCCTTCCACAATACGGAAGAGGCCTTGTTGATCAGCCGTTTTCCCATTAACGCGAATCCATTCGATCTGTGTGCGAGTCGGATAGCTCTCATGACTTAACAGGAGACGACTGAAAAAGACTCTCGTTGCCTGAGGAGCGAAGACTGCCAGTCCGCTCCAGATCAGGAGTCCACATAAAGCTGCCAATAAACTGTTTCGAAGAGGTTGCCACGAAAATCCGTCAAAGACATTCAGTGAAGGAGTAAACTCATCGACATACTCGACGACAGCTCGCGCCAGTTCTCGTGAGCCATAACGCCGCTGAGCGGGGTTAGCAAATTGCAGAGCAGCGACCAGATCACTTTCGATCTCGTGCTGCTTTTCCACCTGCAATGCCAGAGATTCGAGATCTTCCCAATTCTTCCAGGCGGGAATGACGTAGCGAATCATCAGCGTAAGAAAAAGTGTGGCCACCACCAGACCTGAGACAAGTCTGGCAACCAACGACAAGCGGAAGGAATAGTCCACAGCAAAGAAAAACAGGCCCATCACTCCTGCCAAAGTGATGAGATATAGGGTGGAACGCAGACCGCTGCGAAGCCACTTCCGGCTCTGCAAACGACGGAGTTCGTTCTTCAGCAAACTGAGTGGTGTTGCAGAATTTCTGACCGATGCCGACGGATTCAATTCGAGGATCGAATCTTCGCCAGAATGGGGAAAGGGAGTTGAACTCATGGCAGGTTCACTCCTTTTCTGATGGCCCATTCGAGGCTGAGTAAAGTCACAATCAAGCCCAGGCAAAGCCAGGTGGCCCAGATCGGAAGAATCACAACCTGTTGAGCCTGGAATTGCGGCGCTCTGATTTCTTGAGCCAGCTGATCGAGTTCATTCAATTCGCAGGCTTTGCCACCGGTTTCTGTTGCCAGAGAGATCTGGAGTGCGCTGTTCCTGACGGCTGAACGTCTTTCGGCAGATGAAGAAGCCACATGAAATGAGGTCGAAACTGATTGTTTTTCAATGGGGTCGAAGATCGTTAACTGATGTTCTCCCCCTTGTGTGACCTGCAGCCTCGTTTCAAAGACACCTGGCTTCAAGGCCGGGATCAATAGCTGCTGAGGCTCCAGCCCGGGCGTTTCCAGATTACTCAATTCGGAACTCAATCGACCATCAGGGATCTGATCTGCCCCAAGAGGATTGAAGTTCTGATCGTAGGCTTCGACAGTCACAACAATCTTTTCATCGGCGCGATAGCGGGATTTATCAGTCCGCACGACGAATCGTTTCTGGTTTCCGACAGCATGACTTAGCCCTAAACGGTGAATGAGTTGTCCCCAGAATTGGCGGTAATAAGACTCACCATAGAGACGGCGCAGCCGCCACATTTCGTTATGGGCAATGTAAATCACTTCGCCCCGGCCATATTTGCGAATAGCGATTAAAGGCTGATGGGTCTTTCCATCCGCACACAGGGCCGTGGGGTGTTCTGCCAAAACCGTTGTCGAGCGTGGTTCGACTCTCAGAACAGGCTGATACCAGGGCACTTTTCCCAGATTTGCCCACGCCCGGCGATCTTCTTCGGCCGTTTGTCCTAATCGCATGAAGTCGAACTGACTGGCCAGTGGTGTCAGTTTCATCGCGAACTCCTCGCGATCATCAAGACGTCCATCGGGATCGACGACCACGGGGAGCATGTCGGCCAAGGGTGTTTGAGCCAGTTCGCCGGGACCGAAGCGAGGCCCGGCCATCACGACCAGACCACCTCCAAATTGACCTACAAATTCTCGTGTCAATTCGCAGAAGCGACTGGTCAGCGAGGCTGCCGGCATATCACCGAGAAAAATCACATCCGTTTGAAAGAACTCATTGCGAGGAAGCGTGAGGGACGGCAGAAAGAGATCATTGGTCTCGCGAACGACAGGATCGGCCGAGCGAAGATAAGTACGAAATCCCCGCATCCCCACGAGACGGTCTCGATGGAAGACCTCCTTGATAAACCGCCATTCCCAGGTGGGTTCGTACTCCACAAACAGCAGTCTAAGGAAATCATCGATAACGTTGACGTCTTTCGTGACTCGATTGTTTTCAATCACCGTCTCACCGGGGATCGCCTCGACTTCTGCAACGAAGACCATCCGTCCCGCCTGATCGGGCAAGTAAGGAAACTCCACGGGGAGACTCGCCGAAGAAAGGCGAATCTGTTGTGACCCGATCAAACTGGGAGGAGTTTCGCCACTGGCAGGCTGCACACTCAACTTCACTTGAACCGTTTCGCCCTGGTTTTCGCGTTGCCTGACTGTCACAACGACCGTCGATGTTTCTGCCTTTTTCATAGTCGGAGGAACGAGCAAATCGACAGAAAGATCTCTCGCTGAAGTTGGCCCGACACCCACGGCATAGACAGGGACATTGAGCCGCCTGGCACTGGAAACGGCATTCGGGCCAGAGTTCTGATCAAAGTCACTGACGACGACCAGCCCCGCCAGATGATCGGTCGAATATCTCCTCGCCAGATCGTCAATCGCTGCTCCGTGGGCAGAAACCTCGCCTTTCGTTTCCCACAACTTGAGTGAATTCAAGAGAAGGTTGACAGAGTCCTGTTCGTCGCTTTCGCCTGAACCCAGAAGGCCAGCGAGAGCCATGGAGTTCTGGACGGGAGTTGAGTCCTTCTTTTCCGCAGACAGGACACGAACACCCTGTTGATCGACCATGGAAAAGAGTCGAATACGAAACTTCTCAGCCAGTTCCTGAACAGCCTTTCCACCGTCCTTCTCCAAGGCCTGGCGGACTCGTTCAGATCGAGATAATAGTGGCTGAGGCGAAGAGGGAGAGGCGTCACCGGCGCCTGAGGCTTGGTTGACGGAAGGATCTGGTTCCACCTCATTTTCGTCAGCAATTTCCATGCTTTCACTGCCATCCAGCAGCACCCAGAGCCATGGTTTGGGGTAACTGATAAACTTCAGTTCTAAAATCGGCTCTGCAAGAATGAGCACCAGCAATGCCAGGACGAGAGCACGAAACGCTGCCAATAAACCTCTGGTTTTCGACCACTTCCCGCCTTGAAAACAGAGATAATAGAGACCACTCAGCATGGCAGCGGCAGCCAGCAGGACGATGAGCAGCCAGCCATTGTCCTGCACCCAGGGAGCTGCGAAAGAGATCCTTCCGCCGGAAAGTTCGTTCAGATTATCGATCCCCAGAAGCTGTCCCAACCACTTCATCATGGCTGTGCTCCTTTCCTGCCGGAGAACGTTCGCCGCGAAGCAACAAACATTTCGAGGAGCAAAGACGCGATCATCAATCCAATGGCGAGTTGCCATAAGCTCTGGCCACGATTGCTGCCACCAGTCAGCAAAGGTTTTTCACCTGCGGCAAGAACACGGACATGTGTTGATGAAACCAGCTCAGCAAGTTCATCTGTGGGTAAGGTTTCGAGACTGGATTCGATCGCAGGGGCGCTGACAGCGACAGAATAAATGGCACGCTTTTCAGTCCCGGATGCGGTCGATTGATTACCCGTTTGAGAACTATCGCCACGAGTGCTCTCATCACGAGCAGGATTTGCAGAAGCATCACTTCCTTGTGACTGAAATTCATAGAGCCCCGACATGACTGGCCGCCGAACGATGTAGCCATAGACATCGGAACTCAAGGCTTCCACGGAGACGACATTGACAGATCCTTCGGGCCGTTTGAGAAGCAGAGAATCGCTGGTCGTGGGAGCTAACCATTGGATGCGGGAGCCAGCTTCAAAATTTCTTTGTGGCAATGATTGAGAGGCCATCTGTGTGAGCAATCGATGGTACATGAACATCGCTGGTGAGAGGCGTATGAGGTTCCAGTCGCTGGTAATGCCGCTGGTGCAAAAGAGGACGCGCCCATCTTCGACTTGCCGCTCAATGAGAAAAGGCAGATTCTCTGTAGAGTACCTGGCGAGAACCTGAGGCGTTTCCCGCCGAGCCAACTGAGAAAGCCGCTCATCGATTTCTGTTTTGAATTGCTGAGGTGATGCCAACAGGTTGCGGGATTGCGGTTCGGACGGTGGTGTCAGATCCGTCGGCTTCTGCTGGAATTGATCGTGTTCCGTCCGTTTTAACTCCGCCAGCTTCTGAAGCTCCTGGCGAAGTGGAGTGATGGGTGCTCTCCAGTTCCACCAGTTCACCGTTTGCGCAGCAGGCAAGCGAGACTGCTGATCGGCGGATGATCCACTCCCAAGGCCGGCCTTGAACGCCAATCGCTGTTGGACGGACTGCAGGATGGCATCGATCGATTCTTGACTGGCATTAGCCTTAACGGCTTTAAAAAACAGAACTGATTCAAAGAGCGATTTGATGGCTTGAGGGTCTTCGCCCTCGACCTGAAATAACTCGCTGTTCAATGATTCTGAGGTGATTGCAAATGGCGAGAGCTGACTTGGTGATTCTTCAGGCGTCGTTCCAAGAAACTCAGTTTCCAGAGGGAGGGGCAACAGACCTTCACCATCCAGCCAGGCATCCTCCATCCATCCACGGGGATCGAATTCACCGCCGGCACAAATCAAAAGAGGGCCACCCTGGCGGACATATTCGAGCAGTAATTGTGTTGCGACACCGGGTCGTTCAATCCCGGCGATCACGACACAACGAGCCTGAGCGAGAGTTTCCTGATCAAGCTCATCGATACGCCGGCGGATGATCTGATAGAGGGGACGATGTGCAAATTCCGAAGTTGACCTGGGGGCCAGCAGATGCTGCAAAGCCTCGGTCTCGCCGATTTGTCCTTTGGCCGCATTGGCCTGTTCACCCCATTGATCGACAAACACAATCGGGACGGCTGTCAGCACGGGCGCCAGAATCGTACGACGATTGTCTGCCAGCAGAAGATCGGCTTCAGGAGTCTCGGAAGAGATTTCCAGTGTTAGTTCGACCCATTGCGGACGCTCTGGATCGACCTGGCCATCGTAACTCCAGAAGAATTCAGCCTCGTATTGCTGATTGGGCAATAGAGGAATGACCTGATTGGCAACCTCAGTCCGGTCGGCCAGCAAGCGGGCATACACCGTTGTGGGAGCTTGATCGGCACCCGCTTCAATTCGAGCGATGATCCGGGCCGGTGTCTCGACACTGATCAAGCCATCTTCAACCGCCAGGCTGGAAATGTGCACATTTCCAGAATCGGCAGTTCCACAGGGAACAATCTGCACATCGGCTAACTCTTCAAAACGCTCCTTGAGTGAAGCATCTTTCCAGAGCGCCCCTTGCAGATCGGAAAAGATCACGACCCGCTTGACGGGCAGATCCGTTGAAGTTCGACTCGCTTCTAAGGCGAGTTCGGCAGCTAAACGTGGTGAGCCAATCGTATCGGCCACTCGAATCTGTTCGATCGCCTGCCGGGCATCATCCATCGAGCGAAAAGGATCTGTCGGCCAGGAGTCAGAGCTTCCCGCTAGTGGCAGGACTGTGGCACGGCTTCCGGGTGGTAAACTGCTCAAAAACTCCAGTGACGATCTTCGGGCAGCATCCCAGCGTGTTCCACTGATGACACCCGCTCCCATACTCCGACTGTTATCGAGTATCAGAATGGCATGCACAGGATTCAGTGAGCTGGCGAGACCAGCGCCCCCTGTGTTCCCGGCTCCCAGGCTCCACCATAACCCGCAGATTGCGACCAACGAAAACAAACTGACGGTGGCAGCAATGGCGCGGGCCTTGAATCCTTGATTGATCACCATGGCGGCCATGCCTGCCATCCCAACGAGACCAGCCACAACGAATAAACTCGTCATCCAGGCAGAACCGCCAGAAACCCAGGGCCTGGCCAACGCCAGACCGAGGCAGATCAATGCACTCATCCGCAGAATGAGCAGCAGCCAGTCTCGCAAATGCAGAATTCTCTTCTGGCGCTCAATCGCCTTACGGAGAAACTCCATAGCTGCCCACTCAACCTGTCGAAATCGACGGCGGTTGAACAAATGAATCAGCAATGGCGACGCAGCAGCGACCAGACCAGCGATAGCGAAACTGTAGGCATCAAAACCGAACATGTGAAAAACTGCTTGCCTTGGTCGAGTACCAATCCAATCAGAGAGAAATTCTGCAATCGTCGCGGGTTCTACCGAGGTTTATTCGCCGCAGGTGGCCCGGATAACTGATCTTTCAAACCTTCGATCTTCCCTTCCTGGAGAATCGGGAGATATCGATTGGGCATTGCCAGAATAAAGCAGGCGACGGCTGTCCCATAGAGTTGCCCCTGTTTTCCATGCACCCAGCGGGTATCGCGCCAACTGCCGTCTTCACCGGGATTCTCCGGACGCTTGACCTGGGAAGCGACGAGATAATCTCGAAGTGCAGGATAATTCTTCTGCCAGTCGGCTCCACCTGTCTGATAAATTGCCTGTCCGACGTAGTAGAGCGTATAAGCATCAAAAGGGACTTCACCACTACCACGATTGGGGCGAATGCGACTGACTTCTTTCGAGATCTGTTCCATGTTCTTGGCAATCCGCCAGTCGTCGTATTGGCCAAACTCCTGTAGACAAACAACTCCACAAGCAGCCATCGCGAGCGTGGTACGATTCCCATCGTAAGTGAACTGACCGGGCCCTTCCTGAGCTTTCTCATCAAAGCCACGAGCACCATTTTCGGCTTTGTAATGATCTCGCACACTCTGTATCGCAAGGCGAACGACATCGTTCCGCACTTCGAAACCACTATCGACAGCACTTCGAAGTGCCTTGGCCTGCATCACGACAAGGCTTAGATCATGGCCATGCTGCTGCCTTTTGGCGCGATAATCCCATCCCCCGTCTTCGCACTGGGTATTCGATATCAGCCTTAAAGATTTATCGAGCACGCGGCCAATTTGCGGGTCGCCAGTCATGCCGTAAGCCTGCCCAAGCACAAAAGCAGCGAGCCCGTGGTTATACATATCGCGTTGGGCATCGGCGGAATTGAGAAGCCCCGAAGGTTTGGCTTTTTTGAGCACATATTTGAATGCGCGATCAACGGTATCCCCATACCGCCCCCGCTGTGGCAGGTGACCTGCCGCTAGAAACGAGAGACCGCCGAGACCGACAAGACCAAGATCTTCCGACTCCCAGTTTCCTTCAGTCCCCTGATTTCGAGCGAGCCAGGCCAACCCTTTCTGAAGTGCTGCTTCGCTCTCTGGAGTCACTTCCCAACCGGGGATCGGCTTGCTGGAACTGACTTGATTCGCTCCGTCCTGAGCAATTGCGAGCCGCTGACCCGCAACATCAAGGCATCGATCTGCTAACAGCAGTAAGCCAACCATACCGCAGCAAAGACGCCAAGACGACTCATGGTGGTGAGGAGTTCGAATTCCAGAAAGCAGTAATGTCCAGCATGTGGCAAGGTTCATAAAAACTGCTTTATTAGATTCCGCTTCAAAGAACCGGGGTCGCGTGTGAATTTCGATTTCTTAGTCAACCGGATGGGATTTCTCACTCGAAACACTCACGTTTCTCGCGATGCATTCCAGATTCTCTGGCTTCAAAACTGAGATGGCCGAGTGAATGTCTACAATAACAAAACTGTGGGAAATGAAAGGAATTCAGAACGATTGGTCACGAGTGTTTCAGAACATGAACAGAGCCATCATTCTTCGATAGGTGACTCTACAACACATTTGTGCCGTCATTGGGGTTGGTTACGCCGGAATCAGCAGCACACGCGAACTTTTTTTCATTTGTCTGTCTGGACGACAATTCTCGGATATGATGCCACCTGCGACGAAGGAATCGAAAAAAGGCATTCAGCCCGCACCATTCAGGCTACTCAGGAAGTCCTTTTCCATTGGTTTCGGGAGCGAACCAGATCAGGATCGCACCTGCGATGTAGACCAGACAGATGACACTGCACGCGACGGCATATCCTCCTTGAACACCCGCAAGAGTCTGCACGTCCTTAAGGAGTGCCAACAATGAACCGATCTGGAGAGCTCCAATGGCAGCGATGACACGCCCGAAATTGAAAGCAAAACCCTGACCTGTCGCACGCAGCCTCGTCGAGAAAAGTTCCGGCAGATAGAGGGGGAGCCAGCCATAGAAGGACGCCGTCATGACTCCGAGAATAAATGAGGTGAACAGAAACATCGGGCCATACTGGTTTTGCAATTGGTAGAAACCCAGGACGGAGAACAGCGACAAAATACAAAGTGTAAAATAGCTCACACGTCGCCCCAGCAGATTGCCAAAGTAAGCGGCCAGAATTGTCCCCACAATGGCACCGGTCGAGGTGGTGAGTTGGGTGTACTCCTTGGGATGTTGCCACAACAGACCCAGATCCGTGCGATCAATCCCTTGTGTCAGTTGACCGGCCCAGGCCATGGCCCATTGTGTCGAACCCCAGGTACCCAGGAGTGCCACTCCACTCAGGCCAGCACCCAGGAGCATTCGTTGAATCGGAAACTGCAACGGTGGGACACGCCCTAACGCACGATCCCGCTGCACAAACCGAATCGCAGGGAACAGAAAGCCCCCTGCAGCAATCACCACACCCGCCACGATCCCGAGAATCCGCAGCGGCATGATGATTCCGGGCATCACACACATGGCAATTACGAGTGCCGGGCCTGACGTGCCGATGAGAACTCCCCATAGATCCACAGAGGACATGGAGGCCGTACTGCCACCAGCTTTCTCCTCCAGCCAGCGTTCAGATTCAGGGACAAAGATGCGAAAGAAGAATGTCAGGACAGCGGGTAATGTGCCGAGCATCATCATGATCCGCCAACCATCATAGGCCACCAGCATCTGGACGGTCGCTTCCGGTAAGCCCGCCCACAACAGGCCGCTCTCCAGCGACTTAATCACCTGGGTGAGCAAAATCCCAACAATACCAACCAGAAAATAGCCGGCATTCGCTGCAGCACCAATGAGCCCCGCCATGAGTGCCCGCGAACGATTGGGCCAGACCTCCATGACGAGTGCGACCCCCAGCGACCATTCGCCACCCATGCCCAGGGCTGCGATAAATCTCAAGACTCCCAGTTGCAAGGGACTTTGGGCAAAGCCACAAAGTCCAGTAAAAATGGCATAGGTGAGCACCGAAAGACTCATGGCACGCACCCGTCCGACTCGATCACCCAGCCAACCGAACAGCACTCCGCCAGTCGCTGCTCCCACGAGAAAGACGGCGATGATCATTCCAAAGACGGGGCCAATCAGCGCTTCCTGTTCTTTGGTGGCAATGAGCGGGATGCCCAACAGATCCTGAACCGCCCGGCGGCCCACCATCGAAAAGACACCCATTTCAGCGCCGTCGAACATCCATCCCAGGAGTGCGGCTGTCAAAGCCATCCACTTGCCCCAGTCTTGCGATCGAGACGAATCAGAATTGGCATGAGATGCAGCCAGAGGGTCATGACTCATGGATGGTCTTTCAAAGATTTCACATCAGCGAGGATGGTTGATGATGGTCGGCAATTCATTCAAATGTCTGATGCCGACTTCAAATCAGAGTTAAGTGATGTGATTCTGGCTACCTGAGTGAGCAAACGCAATTTGCAGTGGATTGAAATTCTCTCAAAACGCCCCTTCTCAACCAGTGAAATCAGCGAAGATCACCATAAGATCATGGTGTTTTTACGTGAAGCTCGCTGCTGAAACGAATCGTCAACTGACATGCCTCATGGCGGATCGTGGAGGACGCAAGCGAAGTGAGCATGTACACGGCACACAGGGGTGCTCAAGGTTTGGAAATCGCTACTTTTGAGAAAGTCCTGTTTGAGAGGCTTTAAGCCTCGATACGAATTCTTCATCCATACCTGTTTTGTATCTTGAAGCTTCATCGAGTTGGTGACCGACCGATTTGGCGGGCCTCATGGGAAAGTGCAGATGCGTTTCATACGCTTCCCAATCGGTCATTGTGGGTGGTTTGAGTCTGCGCAGCCATTCGAGACCAAAACGTACATGCTCGATTTCATCTTCATGAATCCTCCGCATGATGGCGGCGCTTTTGAGATCACCAACCGATTGGAAAACGTCTTCGAGTTCCAGGCTGTGATCGAGATTGCAGCCTTCGAATGTCAAAGGGAGCCCAGCCAGGTAATCCATCACGGACGTGAAGGTCATGGCCTGCCGCCAGATGTACGAGTTGACGGGTAGCGATCCAAACTCGATCCCGAGAGCTTTACAGCGTTCAAAGTGCATGCGGGTGTGCCGCTGTTCGTCTTTCATGACTTCCGCCAGCCCCAGACGAAACTCAGTCGGTGCCTCGGGAAATGCGAGCAATACCCACGCCATGACTTCGAGTGCCTGCAATTCATGATTGGCCATAATGTGATGGGCAATCGCACGTTGAGCAGGTTCAGAAAATCGAGGAATGGCCGGCATGGGTGGTGCCGTCCGCCGGGCACCAAAAGTGAGCTTTTCTTCGCGAGCGGGAAGTGTGAGTTTCTCTGCCATGCCAGGAGTCTGGTCGGTCAATGGCTCCCGAACGGGCTGAATTTTCTCCATGCAGGTTGGTGACTTCAGTACCTGTTCCGCAAACTCACGAAGTTCCATATCCTGAATGTTCCGAAAAGACAGATGAGCCCTGATTCAGCAAGAGTGTACCCATAAGGGCTGACGGGAAGATCCTCGACGATACCGGGAAGATCGAAGGCCTCAGCCGCGCCCTCCTTCACAACAGGTTTCGCAGATCGCATGACATTGCGAGCAAATGAGTTTATGCCGGATTTCTATCAGTTGACCACCGCAAACCGGGCAACCTGGGGAACAAACCGATGCGTGAACATGGTTCGCTTCCTGCCTATCGGCGGCGGCGCTGGCAGCGAGGTCGCCAGAAGGTGCGAGATCATAAGGATGGATCGGCAGTGAACTCATGGGACTTCCTTGGATCGAGGAGACAGCTTGTCAAGATATTTGCCAATAAGAATCCTGGCTGAAGAACCTAGAATTGTGGCGGGCGATCTCCAAGGAAACGATGATTGGCCACTGTCAGTCGATGCAAACGATCAGCAAGGTCTTTTGTCAGGACACCCGGTTCATATTGCCAGATCCAGTTGCGAGCTGAGGCGCCAAAAGTTCCGGGAGTATTCATGCGGGCCGAAGCCGGGAGAGAAAGGAGATCTTGAAGCGGTGCAATCGCGATATTCGACCGGCTCTTCCAGGCCACGGCAATCAGATCCCACGCAATGTCTTCACTCGAGAATTCGATTCGTTGACGCAGGCGATCGAAGCGATCGGCAAACGACGCCACGTGCGACTGGAACCAACCGACCGTGGTGTCGTTATCGTGAGTCCCTGTATAGCAGATCGATTCGGGAGGAAATTCTTGAGGCTGGAAAGGATCGTTATCAGCAATCATGAACTGGAGCACCTTCATCCCTGGTAAACCATAGGCAAGGCGCAGTTCATCGACCTCAGCAGTAATGGTGCCGAGATCTTCCGCAATAATCGGGAGGCGTGTCATCCCTTCGGGTATTCGCAGTTGCGACTTGAGAGCATTAAACAGGCGATGCCCCGGCCCGGGGACCCATGTACCCTGCTCGGCCGTCTCATGGCCCGCGGGAACTGACCAATAGGCTTCAAAGCCACGGAAATGATCCAGCCGCACAAGATCGACCGCTTCCATAACTGCTTGTAATCGCCTGGCCCACCAGCGGTACTCATCTTCTTCAAGTGCTCGCCAATCGTAGACCGGGTTGTTCCAGAGTTGACCTGTGGCCGAGAAGTAGTCCGGAGGTACGCCCGCGACCTGCAGAGCCTGCCCGGCTTCGTTGAGTTGAAAGAAGCGACGATTCGACCAGACATCGGCACTGTCGTGAGCCACATAAATCGGGACATCGCCAATGATGAGAATGCCTTTGTTTCTCGCATAGGCACGCAATTCGTTCCATTGCCTGAAGAACATGAACTGCTGGAACTTGGCCACGAAGATGGGCTCTTGAAGAACCGTGATGGCTTCGGGCCCAGGGTAATGCCAATGATCGACGAGATGTGTCCAAGTCGTCCAGGGGCGGCCTGCATTGGCACCTTTCAGGGCTTCAAACAAGGCCATCTGATCGAGCCAGCCTGCCTGCGCACTGCAGAATGTTCGAAATGCCACTCGAAGTTCGTGGTCTTCATGAAGCTGATGAAACCGTTCCGCAGCGCGGTGCAGCAATGGCATTTTCCGCTCGAAGGCCAGTTCAAAGCTGGCACTGCCACTCCCATAGGCGCCGGCAATCGCTGCCTGATCGAGTTCCTCTCGAGTGAGAAGTTCGTCGTCAACCAGCTTTTCCAGACTGATGAGTAGCGGATTGCCAGCAAACGAGGAGGGACTTTGATAGGGCGAATAACCGGCATCAACAGGATTCAGAGGGAGGACCTGCCAGTAGGATTGGCCGGCACCAGCCAGCCAATCCACAAATTGATAGGCCTCATGACCGAGATCTCCCGTACCAAAACGACTGGGAAATGATGTCGGATGCAGCAGCACACCACTCGCACGATCCATGAATCAGTAGTTCCTCAAAAACTTATTAGACAGTGCCCATACACCAGACGGATTGAACTGTCCATGTGATATCTGACCGGCAGGGCTGATTTCGAATCTATCGAATTCACGACTCGACACGAATAACAAATGCCCGCGTCTTATGCTTTGGCCAAGGCAGCCGAGACAATATCGCGGGCTTCGCTGACAATTCGATCGAGATGATTTTTATCGCGAAAGCTCTCGGCGTAAATCTTGTAGACGTTTTCTGTACCGGATGGGCGGGCGGCAAACCATCCGAAATCGGTGGCGACTTTTAGGCCTCCAATTGCAGCATGATTGCCAGGGGCGGAAGTCAAACGCTGCGTGATGAGATCGCCCGCTAATGTGGTCGCCTGAACATCCTGAGGTGAGAGCTTCTTGAGGATCGACTTCTGTTCGAGAGTGGCTGGCTGATCGATGCGGGTGTATTCGGGCAACCCAAATTTCGCCGCCAGTTCGGCGAAGTGCTGACTGGGATCTTTGCCAGTGGTAGCGGTGATTTCTGCGGCCAGTAAACCGAGAATCAGACCATCTTTATCGGTCGACCAGACCGAACCATCTTTTCGCAGGAAACTGGCACCGGCACTTTCTTCACCACCCAAACCGAGGGAACCGTCGAAAAGTCCGCTGACGAACCATTTGAAACCGACAGGGACTTCGACGAGCTTGCGTCCCAGAGCATGAGCGACACGGTCGATCATCGCACTGGAAACAAGTGTTTTGCCGACACCCGCTGTGGACTTCCAGTTCTGGCGATGCTTAAAGAGATACTGGATACAAACAGCGAGGTAGCTGTTGGGGTTCATCAGCCCACCCGTCGGCGTGACAATGCCGTGGCGGTCGGCATCAGGATCGTTGGCGAAAGCAATACCAAATTTGTCCTTTAAAGAAACAAGGCTCGCCATGGCCCAGGGGCTGGAGCAATCCATACGGATTTTTCCATCATGATCGACTGTCATGAAGGCAAATTGCGGATCGATGATGGGATTCACCACCTGCAGATTCAGGCCGTACTTTTCCGCGACAGGAGCCCAGTAATCGTGCGATGATCCTCCCAGGGGATCGACACCAATCGAGAGGCCACTTTTCTGGATGACGTCCATATCAATGATGCTCCCCAGATCGTTGACATAGGGAGTGATGAGATCGACTTCAGTCACATGGCCAGACGCCATGGCGGATGATAAAGAGACCCGCTTTACGGCTTTGAGGCCATTGGAAAGAATCTCATTTGCCCGATCCTGAATGACAGAGGTGGCGTCAGTATCTGCAGGTCCGCCATTGGTTCCGTTGTACTTGAAGCCACCATCTTCGGGAGGATTGTGCGATGGCGTGATGACGACACCATCAGCAAGACCGGAGCTTCGCCCACGATTCTGAGTGAGAATCGCATGGGAGATGACGGGTGTAGGAGTGGCACGATTCTTGGCGTGAATGACCGTCGTGACGCCATTGGCGGCGAGGACTTCGATGGCCGTCAATTGTGCGGGTGTCGAGAGGGCATGAGTATCACGGCCCATATAAAGCGGGCCCGTGACTCCTTGAGCCGTCCGATATTCGACGATCGCTTGAGTAATGGCGGCAATGTGTGCATCGGTGAACGATCCGTTTCGGGAAGTTCCCCGATGTCCACTGGTTCCAAAGGAGACCCGCTGGGCGGGATCGCTTAAGTCAGGCTGGCGGTCATGGTAATCCTGCAAGAGGCGGTCAATATCGACAAGAATTTCAGTGGGGGCTTTCTTGCCAGCCAATTGATGCAGACCCATGAAACCAGTTTCCTTCGTTGATTTTTTATCCGTCAGCCAGCCATAAATCCATGAGGTTTACACTTCACGCATTCAGCAGGCAAATCTTACTGCGTGAAGCGTACCAGAAAACCATCGAAAATCAGATGACATCTTCAAAACTGAGTGAAAACGCCATTTTGGGAATGCAAACTGCCGACTGAAACTGATGCCCAAATGATGACCACAGCCAAAATGCCTTGGCGTGTGACAATCAACAGGTTTTCTGTGCTATCAAATGAACGCCAGGACGGGTTTCTCATCATTTCTTCACAGAACAGAGTTCTACTCTTCCCAGGCAAAGCACATCAGGGAATTCAAGAATCACCCGATTTCAAGCAGATGTGCGGCAGCCTGTGTGGCCTGGATCATACTGGAAAGATGCGATTGAAATCTGATGACTTTGACTCGTGAAACCTTTGATACGCGCAAGAGTTCTCTAGAGCTACCTAGAACA
>JAIXUU010000009.1 GCA_027483405.1 Planctomyces sp.
AGGTCGATCCCCTGCTGCCTGGCCACCTCGGCTAACCGGAGTGCATAGGTGGGAGTACAGGCGAGAATCGTAATCTGATTCTCGTCGATGAGTTTCAGACGAGCTTCACTGCTCATACCGCCAGCAGCCAGACACAGATTTCCCATCTGGGCAGCCCCTTCGAAGCCTGCCCAAAAACCGAGAAATGGGCCAAAAGAAAAGGGGAATATCAGGCGATCTGTGGCTCGCAGCCCCATGAGCGCATAGATCTGCTTCCAGCACGACATGATCCACGCCCATGATTCCGGCGTGTCGAGCCAGCGTAAAGGCTTCCCGGTGGTCGTGCCGGAGGTCTGATGTAACCTCGCGTAGTCCGAAAGAGGAAACGAAAGATTAGTGCCGTAAGGTGGGTTTTGTAACTGATCTGCCACCAGCTCGGCTTTGCGAACGATTGGCAGCCGATCCAGCAGGGCTCGCAAGTTTTCCGCAGTCGGAGGGATGGACGAAAGTTTGTCCGATGTCCACTCCGCTGATTTGAGCCTGGGTTGACAGAAGGCGTTGTGCTCCAATCGACCGACAAGTTTGGCCAGACGCTGGAACTGCTGGTCGAGAAGTTCTTCCCGATTCGATGGAAAGGAGACGTTCATCCGCTGGGACCTTTTCACGGTTGTCAGACGATGGGCTTACCAATCTTTCACAGGAATCTTGCAAAGATCTACCACACAGTCTGATTTCATCGTGCGTAGCCCCTAAGTGATGGACTCGAATCAGCCAATAACCCATCTCACCCAGTACCAGCCAACACTTCAACAACTCTTCAATCGTACGAACACTAAAGTTGCTATTGCTCTCATAAACCTCTTGCAAGCCTATTGCATTAAGCGCGGCGATTGGTACGCTAAGATAACTGAAGTTAAGTCATCATCATCTTTCATACTCAACGAGAGTCACCCTATGCTCATGATAAAAACGGCAGAACCACCGAAGCTTTTGCCATCGGAACGTCAAATTCGAAAAGCATTTACACTGATCGAACTGCTGGTGGTGATTGCGATTATCGCCATTTTGATCGCTCTTTTATTGCCAGCAGTTCAGCAGGCTCGTGAAGCGGCCCGGCGATCACAGTGTGTCAACAATCTCAAGCAATTGGGATTGGCACTGCACAACTATCATGACACACACGGTGTTTTGCCACCGGGCTGGATTGGAGTGGATGCAGCCACTCGGCAGCCACATGCTGAAGATGGAGTCTCTGGGTTCTCGTGGGGAACGATGATTCTCCCCATGCTGGATCAGACACCACTTTATAACCGTATCAACTTTTCTGACTCATGCATGAGTACTGCAGGCAACAACAACCAAGCTCTGCTGCGTACGATTCTGCCAGCCTTCCGCTGTCCATCGGATAGTGGGCCACAAACTTGGCAGATTTTCGATGAAGCGACTGGCGCTACCCCATTGGCAACTCTGGCAAATGCCAACTATGTCGGAGCCTTTGGAAATTCAGTTCAAGGATATACAAACTACTCATGGGAAGATGACATCGAAGATAACGGGCCAGATCATCAGATTCGTGGGAATGGGATGTTCTGGCACAACAGCAATGTTCGCTTCCGTGATGTCAGCGATGGACTCAGCAATACGGTACTGGTGGGCGAACATAAAACTGACTTGCTTCCAGACCCCGCAGAGCCTGACGAGCAGTGGTTCAGCACCTGGGGAGCCGTGATTCCTGAAGGGGCCGAAGCGATTGCCCGCGTCTTGGGTCTGGCCGATCACACGCCGAACCATCCTTCAACTCACCTGGATGATTTCAGCAGCCCGCATGTGGGCGGGGCTCACTTTCTGTTCGGAGATGGTCGAGTGCGATTCCTGACGGAAAATGTCGATCTTGGGCTTTTCAAAGCCATCAACACTCGTGCAGGTGGTGAAGTGGTTGGCGAATACTAATCGCGCAACAATCACGTTTCGAGATAAACATCAGGAAACAGACCTTTCTCGGTCTGTTTCCTGCATTTTGTAGCTATCAAAATCCAATCAAAACAGTGCTTCAAGGAAGTCTGGTGAGAATCTGATCAACAGTACGCTGGCGACTGCCAGGTGGAACTTTGGCGGGATAGCCGTACCAAATCAGGCCCACGACACGATCTTTTTCTGGATTGAGACCACAGATTGTGGCGAACTCCGCTCGCTTGGTGATCTCACCTGTGGACCATTTGCTGGCAATGCCTCGTGACCACAGACTTAACGTGAGATTTTGTATCGCACAGGCACAGGCTGCATAATCTTCTTCGGCAATTTCCGGGTTGTCCGAAACTTTACAACCGACCACCAGCCAGCCGGGGATTTCAGCCCACTGTTTTCGCTTGGTGGCAGCAAATTCGGCCCCTTTACTGGCTGTGAGAATCTGATCGTTCAAGGTCAGAACTTTTTCGATCGTCTCAGGCCCCAGATTGACAAACAGCCATGGTTCTGTCCGCCGGTGGTTCGGAGCCCAGCGGGCGGCTTCGACCGCTTCGAGCAGAGCATCCTGAAGCCCATTGGTTTCGGGCAAAAACGCACCTATTGTCCGGCGAGTGGCCATGAGTTCCTGAATCGACTTCGACACATCAGATGGGGGCAATAAAGACTCTGTCATAACGAACGCAAATCCTGCAAAAAACGGGAGAACCTGATCCCATATCAACAACCAGCAATGTCACTGGCTCAGGGCTTTTTGGCGGCTGGTTCCGGGAGTGAGGCGACTCGAATCTCAAACAATTGAGGCCAGTTTTTCCCGGTGACAAACAACCGGCCTTTCACTGGATCATAAGCGATTCCATTAAGAACTGCCTCCTGATGAGGACGACGATTGGAAGGAAACAGATGGCTCAGATCGATCCAGCCAATCCCTTCACCCGTTCGAGGATCAATTCTCAGAATGAGATCGCGATGCCAGACATTGGCCCAGATTTCGTTTCCCACAGTCTCCAGTTCATTGAGATCGGAGACCGCTCGACCATCCGCGCGGACCGAGATTTTTTTTAATACTCGAAATGTCTCTGGTTCTAAAACCTTGAGTACAGATGAACCATCACTCATGACCAGATGTTCGCCCCAGCGTGTGAGGCCCCACCCTTCACCGGCATAGCGGATCGTCGATTTGTATTCGAGTGTTGCTGCATCGAATACAAAGGCTTCGCGATTCTTCCACGTGATCTGGATCAGTTGGTCACCCCGTTTGATGAGCCCCTCACCGAAATACTGATCGTTCAGGCGAACAATCTTTTGAACTTTCCCGGTTTCCAGATCCACAATTCGCAACGAAGAACTTCCAAACAGGCCCGTACTTTCATAGAGAGTTCCGCCCTCGACGACCAATCCCTGGCTGAAGGCTTCTGGATCATGTGGAAAAGCGGCCACAACCTCGGCTTTTTCGACAGGCAAGACTCGATCTCGTGAGTGAGCCGTCGAGTGATCGCAAGCGACCAGAGTCCACATGCAGCACAGAACAACAAAGAGCGACCATTCCCTGGAAATTTTGATTGGCATGTGAGCTCTCATTGCTGCCGCCAGCTGGATCTGAAATCTGTTTTTCCTCCTTTGGTCATACCCGAAAAACACAGATCAAACCAGACGAACTGAGCCTTCGGAATAGCCGAGGTTTGATCGACGGCACGGTCATCCAAGAAATTTATCTCACCAGAGGTGGATGATGGCCACCTGAAAATTACTGGTCGAGTTGGCGAATGAAAATGTAAAATTCAGAAGAAACGCGATTTCTGGACAGAAGTAAAATCCAATATCTCGCTTCCTTCCGTTCATTTTGACGGACCACATAAAGAGAACCTGATGGCTGAACTTGATGCAACGATGCTGACCAAGGGTGAACTTTCACACATTTTGGGTGAAAATGTCGTCCTTGATACTGTGGCCAATTATGTGATTGCCGGTCGCCTGGTGAGTGTGAACGGTGCTTTTGCGACATTAGCCGATGCTGATGTTCACGATCTGCGAGACTCGAAATCGAGCCGAGAATTGTATGTGATTGAAACCAGAAGGTTGGGAATTCGAGTCAACCGCAAACAGGTCCTCGTTCGGTGGCAGGAGGTGGTGGCTCTTTCCTGCCTGGCAGACGTGGTGATCTAGCCAGATTCCATGTTCAGAAATGCACAATACGCACAGATTACCGGGTTCGTTTGTGATCCTTGAGGAAGAAGACCGCACAGGTTTGATTCTAGCGATTTAGAGGCCACGAATTGCGCTAGAATTCAGGCATTGCCACCCCACGACTGGCAAACCTTAGTCAACCGAAATACCATTAGTTGCAGAAAGATGAGGCGATTGTCCTGGACAGAGCGATCCTTTCCATCATGGAAATAAGGACTGTTTGGGACAATTCTGGTCAGCACGATTGGCCATCATCGATCGTTGTACTCACCGTATGGCATCCCTGACGAACTTCATCCTTTGACGATACCAAAGCTATGCTGCTGATCATTATTCGAATTCTGTATGCGGTCATCTGCGCGGGAGCGATTGCATCCTTCGTGGCACCCTCCAGCAATCCTCCGGCGTTTATCGGAGATTATCCATTCGTCTGGTTTGTGGGGCTGATGCTCTTTACGCAGGCCTTCACGCTGGCTGACTTACTGATCCCTCGCAAGCGGCTGGATCTGATTTCTTCGATCTACTTTGGACTGCTGATTGGTGTCCTCCTGTGTTATCTCCTTTCGGTGGCACTCGAACCACTCAGCCTGTTGCCATATGTGAAAAGTGCGGTGATTGGACTGGGACTGATTGTGCTCCCTTACGTTTGTATTTCGCTTCTGTTGCAGACACGCAACGATTTCCGCTTCGTGATTCCTTATGTCGAGTTTGTGAAAGAGATCAAAGGGGGCCGGCCTCTGGTGGTAGATACCAGTTCGCTGATCGATGGCCGCATTGCAGATCTGGCAGAAACAAAGTTATTCGACACAGAGATGATTGTCCCGAGCTTTGTCCTGGAAGAACTTCAGGAAATTGCCGACAGCAATGACAAATTGCGACGCACACGCGGGCGTCGCGGCCTGGATGTGCTGACCCGTCTGCAGCAGAATTCGAAGGTCGATATACGCGTTGAAGAGGTGAAAGAAAAGAATCCGGAAGGACTGACTGTCGACCAGAGAATTGTCGGACTGGCCAAACAGCGTGGCGGACGCGTGCTGACCAACGACTTTAACCTGAATAAAGTCGCCAGTGTTCAAGGTGTGGATGTCATTAATCTCAATGATGTCGCGAATGCTTTAAGACCCAGATATCTGCCAGGTGAGCAGTTGCGAATCAAGATCATCCGTGAAGGTGAAGCCTACGGTCAGGGCGTGGGATATCTTGATGATGGCACGATGGTGATCTGCGAACAGGGGGCAGTTCATCTGAACCGCGAAATTGAAGTCGTGGTGACCAGTGTGCTGCAGAACAGTGCCGGCCGTATGATTTTTGGACGTATGCAAGGCACCCCTGCCCCAGCACCAGCGAAAAGCGTCTAGAAGATTCCACCTGTGGTTCGAGGCAGTCTCTATCCACCTGAAATCATGCCGCGATTGGTTGGGGATTTGCTGGATATAAATCAGTGTAGGATAGAATCAGGATACTCAACATTTGCAGGATGTGATCCAGGCTCGCCATGCTCAATGTGAGTGTTTTCTGCATCTTTGCCAGCTATCTCGTGGCCTTTGGCTTCGAGTTGACACGCTTACGTGGCCAGGGCTGGTTGGCGCGAACACTGACTCTGGGCTTCGCGACTGCGGGGCTCCTGGCTCATACCTTGTATCTGCTGGCAAGAGCCAGTGCTGAGAACTTGCCGCCTTTACTCAGTTCTTCGCATGACTGGCTGCTGGTTCTGGCCTGGCTGTTGATGGTGCTGTATCTGGTCCTGACGATTGTCGATTCGCAACTGGCAGTCGGGATCATCTCATTTCCACTGATTATTGGCCTCGTGGCCACCTCATGGCTGCTTCCAGAGACATCGGCCCGCAGTTGGGATCCATTAAGATCGTGGGCCATGCTGCATGCCAGTTCGTTAGTTCTAGGAACAGCAGCAGTCCTCGTCGGATTTGTCATCAGCCTGCTCTTTTTGTGGCAGAATGAACGTCTCAAACAGGGGGCCATTGCCAAACGCAGTTTGAGCTTACCAAGCCTCGAACAATTGGCGCGACTCAACTTATGGGCGATTTCGACAGCCGTTCCACTTTTAAGTGTGGGAGTCCTTTCGGGCATCATCCTCACGAACTGGACCTCCGAAAATGTGTGGATCGACCCTGTGGTTCTGGGTGGCACCATTGGCTGGGCATTGATTTGCGGCTTGCTGACATGGCAGCTCTCTCGAACACGCACACCGGGCCGGAAGGTGGCTGTGGCTACCGCGTGGTCATCGGGACTGTTACTGCTGGCTTATGTCGGATTGCAGGTTTTGACATCGGCTGCCGGTGTGAGTTCAGTGCATGGAGCAAAACCTGTCAAAGAGGCTCCTCAAGCAGCAACTCTTCCCACAAAGTCTGCAAACGAGGAGGGGCAGAAATGAACCTCCATGTCGTCTCCTGCAACCATCAATCCTCAGGATTAGCGATTCGTGAAAGACTCGCTTTTTCCAGTGCCGAAGATATCCAGCGGGCCTATCAGGAGTTCCACGAGCGCTTCCCGACATCAGAAGTCGTGTTCCTTTCAACCTGTAATCGTGTGGAAGTCTACGCTGCGAACACCGAAGAAGATCCCGCCGTCGTCAGGAAAAATCTGGCATCGTTTCTTTCCGAGTTTCATCACGTTCCACTGGAAGAGTTTTCCGAGGAACTGACGGAACATACTGGCCCAGAGGCTGTGCAGCATTTGTTTCAGGTCGTTTCGAGCCTGGACAGCATGGTGCTTGGTGAACCGCAAATCGTGGCACAGGTGAAAGAGGCCTATCGTAAAGCGGATGAAAACGGCAGTTGCGGTGCTTTGACGCATGCTCTGTTTCAAGGTGCGATCCGCACATCCAATCGGGTGCGGACAGAGACGAGACTTTCCAATGGTCGGGTATCGATTGCCAGTGTCGCTGTCGGCGAATTCGGGAAGAGCATCTTCGATACGTTTGCCGACAAACTCGTCGTCGTGATCGGTGCTGGCGAGATGGCGGAAGAGACACTCCGATACCTGGCGGATGAAGGTGTGCTGCAGGTCATTGTCGTCAATCGCAGCCGAGATCGTGCCGAGCGTTTGGCAGAGAAGTACCGTGGACAAGTTGCCGACTGGCAGCAACTGGACGAATGGCTGGGGAAAGCGGACGTGATTGTGAGTACCACTGGTGCGGATGAACCTGTGGTGACGATGGCTCGTTTTGAATTGGCTCGCAGAAAGCAGAACCGCTACAAGCCTGTGTTTATCATTGATCTGGGTGCTCCCAGAGATTTTGACGTGAAGATTGCTTCGCTCGATGATGTTTATCTGTACGACATCGACAGCCTGCAGAAAACCTGCGACCGCAACCGCAAGCTGCGTCAGGCCGAAGTTGAAAAAGCGAACCGCATTATCGAGGAAGAAACTCAGCGGTTCATGAGTGAGTTTTACAGCCGGGCGGGCGGTGCGATCGTTAAACGCCTGCGTGATGACTGGCATTCGATCAGCCAGCAGGAATTGCAGAAGCTGTTTTCAAAACTTTCGCATCTGCCTGCCGAAGACCGAGATGCCATTGAACGTACTGTCGCCAGAATTGTGAATAAACTGCTGCACCCGCCACTGGAAGCTTTACGCGACGAATCGAAAGGTGGTTCGCCCAATGGCCTGCTCGATGCTTTATCGAGACTCTTCCGCTTGCGGTGAAGTCGCGATATCCGCTCATCAAAGCCGGGTGGCGTAATGATCGCCACCCGGCTTATAGGAATTCCAAAAAACAATTGCGCGGCGGCTGGCTAGGGTTGAGTCTTCGAACCCCCAGCGTTTTTCGGCACGAACTGGGGGTTCGCGAAGACGCTCAACCCCAGCCACCCCAACCGAGAAGCGTAGCGGAATATTGAAATCCGTATCGGAAGACCCTGCCAATCGTAACCACAGACAACTCGAAGAACGAGGCTCGATAACTGGCTCCAACTCTTGCTTGAAGACGACTATTCGTTGTGGAACTTCTCATGACAGGCTTCGCAGCGTTTCATTCCTTCGGCGAAGACTGTTTTGGCTTTTTCGAGATCTTTGGATCGCATGGCGGTCGCAGTCTCAGTCATTTCCTTCTGGAAGTTCCCAGCCAATTCCTGCCAGTACGGTTTGTCGGCTGCATTTTTCACTTCGTGGGTATCTGCATAAGTGGCCACAGCCAGTAAAGCGAGAGCCGTGGCATCGCGGGCCTCTTCTTCGGGTTTACGGAGTCTTTTGAGAGATCGGCGGACGGCGGCAGCTCGCGAATTCATTTCTTCCATCGAGGGGTGCATCTTGGTGAGCTTGCCCCAATCGGCCTCAGGCTTCGCGTCGGCAGCAAAGCGACCAGCGACAGCTTCTGAAATCATCTTCTGGCCTGCTTGAGCTTCAGCCAGTGTTTTGCTGCGAGCAACTTGTATGGCCCCCTGACGAATGGAAGGTGCTGCCGACTTCAGTGAACTGGCCTCGGGATGTTCGACAATCGCCTGCGAGACGACCGCCAACAGGCTGGCCCCCTGCTTCCAGACTTTGGCATCCTTCTTGTAAGCTTCTTCCGATTCCAGAGTTTTACCAACAGTAGCAATCAGAACTTCTGCTTCCGCATTGAGATCGCTGACAGGAGCGACATTGACGATGGGAATCGGGCTCTCTGCTCGAGCGACGGTAGAAACTCCGATGATGCAGGCCAGAGCCATCGTGCTCTGCAGCAATCGACTGGCAATCACTGAAACCACTGGGTTCGTAAAAGACTTCGGCAGCACGGGTGTCCTCCTCA
>JAIXUU010000291.1 GCA_027483405.1 Planctomyces sp.
CTTACCTGAACGCCAAGGCGACGGAGTACACCGGCGTCGGGATGGAACAGCTTTCGGGGTGGTCCTGGGAGCAGGTCATTCATCCGGAGGACTTGCCGAGCACGATTGAGCGTTGGACCGCGACTTTGGAGCAAGAACTTCCCAGGGATATCGAGCTCCGGATCCGCCAGACGGACGGAGCTTACCGCTGGCATATCAGTCGCCAGGTTCCCATACGAGATGCGTCGGGAGCCATAGTGAGGTGGTACGGCACGTGCACCGATATCGATGATTTGAAGCGGACTCAAGCTGCGCTGCAGCAGAGCGAGTCGAATTTCGAAGAGGCCATGCGGATCGGCAACATGGGGAGTTGGATCATCGATCTGGTGCAGAATCGGGCCACCTGGTCTGATGAAGGCTTCCGACTGCTGGGATATGTTCCGGGAGTGGACCAACCTTCCCAGGAGCTCTTTTTGAACGGGGTCTACCCGGCAGACCGTGATGCCGTGCGTCATGATCTGGCGAATGCGATCGCCACGCAGACGTCACTCAATTCGGAGTTTCGCTTTGTCCGACCCGACGGCCAGCTACGCTGGCTCCACTCTAGGGCCCGCGCCACCTGTGATCAGCACGGGCGACCCATCCGATTCGTGGGTATTACGCAGGACATCACCGATCGCAAACGGGCTGAAACGGAGGTGCGGAGAACAGCGGAATTGCTGCGAGCGGTCGCGGAAGGCACATCCGATGCGGTCTTCGTCAAGGACCGGGATGGCAAGTATCTCCTCGCGAACCAGGCGGCTTGCCAATTCATGGGCAAGCCGCTCGAGCAGGTTTTAGGAAAAGACGATAGCGAGTGGTTTGACGCCGAAGGTGCCCGTCTGGTGTTGGAAGTGGATCGCGAAGTCATGCGGTCGGGCCTTGTTAGAACATCGGAAGAAACGCTGACGGCGAATTATGTGACACGGACCTATCTTGCGTCGAAGGCTCCGTATCGCGACGAACTTGGAAATGTCATTGGCATAATCGGCATTTCTCGCGATATCACGGACCGCAAGGAAGCCGAGAGGATGTTGCGTTTAAATCAATTCAGCGTCGATCACGCAGTGGATTCCATCTTTTGGATCAACGCTTCCAGTAAGATTCTGTACGTCAACAACGCCGCCTGCCGCACCTTGGGCTACACGCGCGACGAGATGCTCGGGAAGACGATACCGGACATCGACCCGAATTTTCTGCCAGAAGCCTGGCCGGCCCACTGGGAAGAACTGCGGTGCCGCGGGTCATTCACGTTCGAGTCAGACCATGCGACCAAGGACGGCCGCGTTTTGAAAACCGAAGTTACCGTCAACTATCTGCAATACGAAGGCCAGGAATACAACTGTGCCATCATGCGTGACATCTCGGAACGCAAGCAAACCGAGCTGGAGATGCGGCAATCTCTCTCGCGGATCCGGGCCACCTTGGAATCGACGGCGGACGGCATTCTCGTGGTTGACTTGGAAGGCCGCGTGCTGGATTACAACCACCGCTTCATCTCGATCTGGAGATTTCCTGAGGAGATGATCGTCGAGGCGAGCAAGTCGGACATCATCGCATCATCCGACCAACATCAAGCCGTTCAGAAGATGCTCGCTCAATTGAAGGACCCGGAGGGCTTTGTCCGCCGGATTCAGGAGATGTACCAGAACCGGGAGGAATCCTCCTTCGATGTGCTGGAATTCAAGGACGGCCGCATCGTCGAACGGTTTTCGCAGCCCCAATGGATGGATGGACAACCGGTGGGACGCGTGTTGAGCTTTCGCGACGTCTCGGAACGGCGAAAGCTGGAAGAGCAGTTGCGGCAGTCGCAGAAAATGGAAGCCGTGGGGCAGTTGGCGGGAGGCATCGCCCACGATTTCAATAACCTGCTCACGGTCATAAACTGCTATTGCGAGCTACTGCTGGAGCAGAAAGCGCAGTCGCAGAATTGGCGGCAGTCCGTGCAGGAAATCCGCGACACGGGACTTCGGGCAGCACAATTGACCAAGCAATTGCTGGCCTTCAGTCGCCGCTCGCAGTTCCAGCCGCGAGTCATTTGCTTGAATGATGTGATTGAGGGATCGCAGAAACTGCTGCGGCTATTGATCGGCGAACGAATCGAATTGATCGTGCATCTCGATCCCCGCTTGCCCGCGATCAAGGCCGATACTATTCATCTGGACCAGGTGCTGATGAACCTTGTCGTTAATGCACGGGATGCCATGCCCGCCGGAGGCCGGCTGACGATTCGCACGAGCAGACTTTCACCACAGGACGCTCGACAATTCTTAACGAACATTTCATTGGAGACGCCCTACGTTCAACTCGAAGTTGCTGACACTGGCATCGGGATGACCGCAGAAGTCCAAACCCGGATCTTTGAACCCTTTTTTACAACGAAGGAGATAGGAGGTGGTTCCGGACTGGGGCTCGCCGTCGTCCACGGCATCATGCAACAGCACGATGGCCAGATCCATGTGACCTCAGAGCCAGGCGTCGGGGCGACTTTTCGATTACTGTTTCCCAGTGTCGCAGAGGAACCTCTGTCGGTGACAGCCAGTGAACAACCAACCACCCGCCTTGGGGCGGAAACGATTCTGCTCGTTGAGGACGAACCGGCAGTGAGAAAAGCGACGCGGCTGATGCTCGAATTACAGGGTTATCGCGTCTGGGAAGCCGCGAATGGTCAAGAGGCGTTCGATCTGGTACGAACGCTGCCTGATCCAATCGATTTATTAGTAACCGATGTCGTCATGCCGGGAATCGGTGGCCGGGAATTAGCGAGCGAATTGCGATCGATGTATCACGATCTCCCGGTGGTTTATATCAGCGGATATTCAGAGAGTTTCGGTACCCGCGGAGCAGCATTACAGCCTCATGAGGCCTTTCTGCAAAAGCCTTATACTCAAGCGGATCTAATTCAACAGGTCTATCAATCCATCGTACGGGCCTTCTGATTGTCGCGATCCAAGACGCCCGTTGTGCAATAAACAGATCGCAGAGTGGCATAGGTTGCTCGTCGTCGAGCTACCTGTATTCCTTATTCAGTAGAGGTTTGTATCCTCTCCGCTGGCCGTTTATGTGAGTGGGCAATTTGA
>JAIXUU010000273.1 GCA_027483405.1 Planctomyces sp.
CAATCGAACAAACCCACAGGGGCTAAGCTCCACGTCACCGTGGAGGCTGATGCTCGGATAGAAGAATGGAATTCACCGAATCACCCTTGACGGACAACGAATCTTCATAGAAGCCACCCTATACCAAAGAGCGCAATTGATTATTGCAAATCCGTATTACTGAAAACGATCTCACTGGATCAAACCCAGTGCTGGAATAAAAAGAGAGGCAGCCTGTCACAGGCTGCCTCTTGATAGAACACGCGATTATCCCGGCAATCAGCCAGGCTCAACACCCATCTTTACTGCACATCGACGATCACCCAGCCATCGACCACAGCCAGCTTGGTGACGTTTGCAAAGACGGTCTTCTTGGGGCCATCAATCTTGAACTTGCTCTCGACAGTGCGATCGGGCAAAGCGTCCTGAATTTTCTTGCGAATCACACCCTTCGTAGCAATCCCCAGATCTCCTTCCACATCAGCCACGGCAATGGTCCCGCGAGTGACAGTGATCTCCGGGCCAGCCACGGTGAAATTGAGTGGCACTGTGATCTCAGAAACAGGGATGTCTTCTCGGTCATCCGACTTGAAACCGGTCCTCAAGGTGAGAGTTAAACCACCTGAAGCCGCCTTAAAGCGGATGGGGTCTTCCTTGGCGAAGACAAACGAATTCTTGCTGGGCATTTCGCCTTCGGCTCGTGGGCGATCCTTCAATACAACATCGCGACCCAGAGCTGTGCTCAAGAACGTCTGAATTTCCTTGCGGAACTCTTCTTCCGTAAAGGTCTTCCCTGCAAAGCCCATACGGTCGATCGAGTTATTGAGCAGCGATTCATGCAGTAGAATGGTGGCACCAGTAGTGGCCGTCAGGAAGTTCGGAGGAGGAACATTCCCGCCAATCTCTTCCGCTGTCATCAAGCGACTCGAAAGCTTCAAATCGGTTTCGCTGGTCTGATAGACTTTGGCATCCGGGAAGAGGTTGACTTTCTTGAGGCCGGCGAACAGTTCGTTTTCCAACTTCGCACCAGCGTCCTTCATGGCGACGTCGGCTTCCTGATTGAAGCGAGGCAGCACACGTTCACGCACACGCTGGGCAGCAATGGCTTCGGCCTGTGGACGGCGGGAAGCAACTTCTCCCGCAGCAACTCGGTCAGCATAGTTACCAAACAGTAACGAACCACTGTAACGAGTGGAGATCCCTGTCGTCGTGTTGTTCGGGCGAACGCTGATTAACGCGGGTGCTGTGGTGAACTTTTCACCATCAAAGTTGACGTCTTTCGTGGCGTAGAAGGTGTGGTAACCATAGGTGTTCACTGTGGCTTCACTAGTGACACCCGTAGTATTCGACTGCACAGTTCCGTTGAGTGTCAGATCGAATCGCACAGAGTTCGGCGAGGGCTTCAGGTTCACACCCACCACGGTCGATGTCGTCTGGTAACCACCGACGTTCGCTCCGAGAATAAAGTCGCGAACACCACCCGATTCGGTCCGTGCATCGGACATCAGCTTCGAGAGGAACGTCTCGCTGGCCACCAGCCTCAGGTTGTAATTCAGGAAGTTTTTCTGAACGACAGCCAGCAAGGCGGCACCGCCACCCGGCACAGTTTCTTTCACGCTCTTGATGGCTGCTCGCAAAGCAGCGGCATTCGCAGAGGTCGGATTATCCTCCGCATTCCTGGCTGCGGCAGCGAGTTGTGCAATCACGGTACGAATTTTTTCTTTCGAAGTTTCGTCAACCGGAGCATTGATAGCAGCCACATATCCTTCGAGGGCAGCTTTCAGCGCGACAAACTCGGGTCGTGATAAAAATGCCTTCTGGGCTTCGTTTTCAATCTTGGCGACACCGTCAAGACGTTCGATTGTGGCCTTGGCAGCCGCTGTGGCAGCAGCTTCGTCACTTCCAGCCATGGCCTTGGCGAGTTCTTCACCACGGACAAACGGGAGCCACGCCTTACCACCCGGGATCTTATCCAGAGCCGCCTGAAGAGCCTCCAGTGCCTTAACAGACTCAGCCTTCTTGGAAGCTATCGTTTCGAGACGAACCTTGACGGGATCGAGCGCCAACGATTCGAGAATCGCATCCGAGAATTCGATCGTGCGGCTCAACGAGCCTTTGAGTGTCGAAAGTGGGCCAAAAATTGTGCGATAACGGGGATCAGCCAGCGACTTATCGACAATCGCGAGCCTGGCTTTGAGTTCATCCAGCGCGGCCTTCTGGGCAGCGATATCGCCTTCAAGCTGGAAGAACTTTTCCACGGCCGCCGTGGTGTTCTCGCTCCACTTGGCCCAGTTGGTTCCCAGTTCATCGAGAACTTCGCTGCTCAAACGGGAAGGCACAGTGTTCGGCAGAATGCCTCGCAAACCTTCCGGGGCGGGATCCTGATTGCCAAACGCCCAGCTTCCCATCGCCAGGCCAGTCATGGCGCCGACAGAAAGAACACCTCTCCAGGCACGGTTTTCTCGCCTCGATAGGCGGGTCAAAACTTGGGACATTGTTCGCAAGGCCTCCGTGTGTAAAGTCATCAGAAAGTCCGGCAAGGTGTATCTGTGGCAGAGTTGGCAGGTCGGTTGTCCATCGACGCTTCGCACTGGGAAATTTCATCGACCGGCAGTTTTTTGCGACCGTAGCCGACGCTATTCCTTTTCGATCCTCTGCAACACGAACATCACGCTCGACTGGTACAATCCACAACATCCTTAATTCTTTACTAACCGACAAACTTTGCCAGTCCTCAATATGCTACCCTTCGCACCCCG
>JAIXUU010000068.1 GCA_027483405.1 Planctomyces sp.
CCATGCACCCAACAACCACCTGTTCAGCCTGATTTGCAATTGAATAGCGCTCATCGAAAAACTGACTCACAAGCGAATCCAATCACTTGTTGCAAGTCTCCTTGTCACATTGGAAAATGTGATTGCTGATATCCGGCCTCAAGAGTTCACACATCGACACACCTTCTGGAATGGATCTTCATCCTTTGCCCAATCACCAGAATTCTCGCACCCAACCACTTGCCGGCGCGGAGTACCAACTTCCCCGCATGGCCAGGCTGAAACAGCAGTTTCAAAGACCTCAAGAGCCCAATCTTCGCCAGGCGGTCTTTCGCGAACTTGCGGCTCTGCACCTCGAAAAAAAGATCGCTCCGGGCCAGACAGTGGCAATAACGGCAGGCAGCCGAGGGATCTCGGGCATTGATGACATCATCAAAGGAGTCGTCGAATTCATTCAAAGCCTGGACGGACTCCCCTTCATCATACCGGCCATGGGGAGCCATGGCGGTGCCACTGCTGAAGGACAACTCGCAGTTCTCGCGGGCTATGGGATCACCCCTGCGACCATGGGTTGTGAAATTCGCTCTTCCATGGCCACGACCATTGTGGGAGAGACAGCAGCAGGGATCCCCATTCATGTCGATCAACACGCACTGGCCGCTGATCATGTCCTGGTTGTGAATCGCATCAAGCCCCACACCGGGTTTGTGGGAGAAATTGAATCGGGCCTGCACAAAATGCTGCTGATTGGCCTGGGCAAACATCTGGGAGCGACGGTCTATCATCAGGCGATTGTCCGTTCGAGTTTCCGCAAGATCTGGCAGGAAGTGGCTCCCGTCGTCATTTCCAAAGCCAGAGTCGTGGCAGGCTTAGGGATTGTTGAAAATGCCTTCGATGAAACAGCACTGATCGCTGGTGTCCCTGTCGAAGAGTTTGCCGAAAAAGAAGCAGAACTCTTGAAGCTGGCCAAAGCCTACCTTCCCCGATTGCCTTTTCGAGAGATCGACCTGCTCATCGTGGATCAGATTGGCAAAAACATCAGTGGAACAGGCATGGATACGAACATTGTGGGCCGCAAATACAACGATCATGCGGCTACTCCTCAAGATGATGTGTCGATCCGCAGGATTTTTGTGCGTGGATTAACCGCCGCGACGCATGGCAACGCAACGGGAATTGGCATTGCCGAATTCACCAATCATCGCACCGTCGCGAGCATCGATCGGGAGATCACTCAGATCAATTGTGTGACAGCCAGCCACCCCACCGGGGCCATGATCCCTGCCTCGTATCAAACCGACCGACAGGCCATTCAGGAAGCATTGAAAACGATTGGCTGGGTGCCACCTCATCTGGCGAAAGTCATTCAGATCCGGGATACGCTGCATCTGAGTGAGTTATTAGTGAGCGAAGCCTTTGCTCCGGAACTGGCCAATCATGATCAGATTGAACAGGTGACGGATTGGGAAGAGATGGAGTTTGATCAGGATGATAATTTGCGAGATCTTTTGCCGGGCGAGTGAGAACTGACAGTCAACTACAGAAAACAACAGCCACTGGATTGTTGAGAAGCGATGAAAAGCGAAACCCTGCCCGACCCACAGCATGTCATCGAACAGATGGCACACAAAGTTCGACAACTGCTCGAACATGACGCGAGTGGTCATGACTGGTGGCACATCGAACGGGTGCGCCACGTTGCTTTGCAGTTGGCACAAAAGGAAGGTGCCGATGTGTTTGTCGTCGAACTCGCTGCCCTGCTGCACGACATCGGAGACTGGAAGAATCAGACCGATGGACAGGATCGGGGGGCAGAACTTTCGCGCGTATGGCTGGAAGAATTCGGACTCTCGCCAGAGACAATTCAACATGTCGCCGACATCATTGATGGGATCTCATTCAAAGGAGCCGGTGTCGCTACAGAAATGCCAACGCTGGAAGGAAAGTGCGTGCAGGACGCTGATCGACTCGATGCCATTGGAGCCATCGGCATTGGTCGAGCCTTTGCCTTCGGCGGATCACGCGGCCGGCCCATGTACGACCCACAAATCAAACCTGAACTCCATCAGTCATTTGAAGATTACAAACGAAAAAGCGGTGCCACGCTCAATCACTTCACTGAGAAGCTGCTGCTCCTCAAAGAGCGCATGCAGACTCCCAGCGGACGAGTTTGGGCCGAACAACGGCATCAATTCACCGAAGAGTTTTACAATCGCTTCCTCGCCGAATGGGATTCTCGCGACATGGCCTGAGACGAAAAAAAGCGGGCGAACCGAAGTTCGCCCGCCTCTCCGTTGGTCGGTCACGCACCGACATTTCATCAATTCGTATTCATGACTAACCTAGGGCCAGAATCCGTCATCAACAATTCCAAGCAGATGAACTATTGGGTTCTTCTCTTAGGTTTAGGTGCAGTTTCCACGTCAGCTTCCTGAGGGAACTCGGGCATGACAGGTGGTGTCGTCCATTGCTGCTCCAGACTCACAGGCACGAGAGCTGAACGCTGAAAATCGCGTGACTGGTTCAAAAAGCGTGGATCGTTAAACAGATTTCTCGTCGCCACGCGATTGCCCGAAGCGTCACCATCCGGAACGATGAGTGGATTCGTCAGACTGGCAGCAATGAGCACCGAAGCTGCCATGACGGCAATTGTCGGATACCAGCCAGCCGAAGACGTTTTGCGATGCGACGGAAGCCCATGACCTGCCCCCTGCACTGTGGACATAGCAGAGGGCATTGTTGTGGACAATCCAATATCAACACCCGATGTCAGCCCGGCGGCCTGCTTCATCTCGGCCCATGACTTAAGCGGAATCGTCTCCTCCGTTCGATCCGGCAGATGTTCTGCCAACAACTGGAGTGTGACAGGAATGCCATGGCCAGCCACGGGTAATGGCGGCCTGGAATCATCACTGCGAAATCGTTCCCGCTGAGAACTCGAGAGATCACTCAACCGGCACTCTAAAGCCACGGCATGCAAGGCTTGCATCGCAGTGGTCAACTCGGCCTCAAATTTCTGGCACGCCGTGCAACTCAGCAGATGCAATCGAGCTGCTGGAGAAACACGCGAAGCTAGAGCCGCCTCCGATTCTGTCGCGACGTCATCACTGGCATCTGCAGCGAGTGCCAGCTCATGTCGAAATTGTTTACAGTCCATCATTCCACCTGAATCAATCGTTGAGCCTGGCTGCCATCAAGCTTTCATGCTGCACAGACGCGGGCAGCGAATGTCACTCCGCTTCTGCTTCCGAGGAAGCCGCCGTACCATCATCGGCAAAGCCGGGCAAAGTTGTACCTGCCAAAGTGCTGCGTTTGGCCCACAAGATACTGAATCGCTGCCGGGCCTCAGACAGCCTCCAGCGAATCGTCGCTTCGGTTCTTCCAAGGACAGCTGCAATTTCGGATGTCGAAAAGTTTTCCAGATCTCGCAGGACCAGAACCGTGCGGTACTTTTCTGGAATCTGCTCCAGCACAGTCTGCACTTCCTGCTGCAAATCGAGCTTCACCCGAGGATCGGCCATTTCGGGATCAGGAGCCTTCTCCTGACCGGTCTGACTGAAGAGCGACCACCAGATGCGGCGTTTCTTCTGCCGCAAGTGGTCGAGCGTCAGGTTCACTCCAATCTGGAAGAGCCATGGCCCAAACCGCCGCGAGGGGTCAAACTGAGAGAGCCGCACAAAGGCGCGCAGGAAAGTTTCCTGCGTCAGATCGGCGACAGTTTCGTCGTCCGAAACAAAGCGGCCAATGACCCGCTGTACCCGCCGCTGGTAGCGATGCACCAGTTCGGCGAAAGCGTCCTCGTTGCCACTGCGTGCAGACTCCACCAGTCGAGCTTCACAGCCGCTGGAATCGAAGTCGTCACTCGTGTCTTGCGGAACGTCAATCCGCGGCATGGTTGGGCTCATGGGCATTCCTCTCGTACAGCAAATTACGAAAAGGTTTGCCAGAATGTGGGAAAGAACTGCTCAAGAATTTTCTGTCATGGCAACTTTATCGATCGTTACACCAGAGAAAAGCCTTAGTCAATCCAGTGGCATGAACATAACTCGCTGCTGGAAAATCACTTAAGCTGAATATCCGGCTCAAAACTTCAAAGCGGCCTGCACCCGTTACCTAAGCCAAGCCCAGTTCCAGTATGATCGCATTTGTCGCGCGAAAGTTCACGCAAAATCTGGCAAATGCTGCAATGAAGAAAGGGTGATGTCAGCCGTTTGAATCGATTTCTGGCCACCTGGCCATCAGGCCAAAGCGTCATTTCTACGAAAATTCTTGCGAGGTGTAGAAAGACTGGTGCTTGACGGAACACCAATCGCCACCACACGATAAGCGACGTTTAAGCAATCTGGAAAGGGTTGTTGGATCGACCTCAAGTCCATTAACACTCAGCTTTTCAATCCCACATCTGAAGCACGGTACGCACCCTCGCAGACCTCTCTGGAGATCAACTCATGGATCGACAACACGCGTTTCTTCATTCTCAAGATAGCCACAGTTCTGCCTCATCAGAGGAGAGTCGTCGCACATCGTTCCCAGATAGATTATGGATCACTGGTTTTGGCCTGGGCTGCCTCACCTTGACCACACTGCTGGGTTGTCCCGGACAACCTTTGAAAACAACTCCCACCGACCCCACAAAGTCGGCCACATCATCCACCACTGCTGACCCGGCTGAAGCCGCTGCCATGAAAGGCCAACCGATGCTGACTGTGCAATCCGAGCCCTACGGAACAACACCAGAAGGAGCTGCGATTACGCAGTACACCCTCCAGAACGAATCGGGAATGAAAGTCTCGCTGATCAATCTGGGGGCCACAGTCACCTCTGTCGAAGTGCCGGATCGTGAAGGCAAACTGGCCAATGTGACGCTGAATTTCCCCGACCTGGATGGCTACCTCAAAAATGGCCCTTACTTTGGAGGAATCTGCGGCCGGTTCGCCAATCGAATCGCCAATGCCCGTTTTACTCTTGAAGGAAACGAATACAACCTCTTCAAGAACAATGGCGAACACACACTTCACGGCGGCAAAACAGGCTTCAACAAACTGGTCTGGAAAGCTGCTCCGTTTGAGACCCCAGGCTCTGCAGGTGTCAACTTTGAGCTGGTAAGCCCCGATGGAGATGAAGGATATCCCGGTCAACTCACGGTTCGAGTCTCATATGCACTCAACACCAAGAACGAACTTGCCATCAGCTATGAAGCAACCACGGATAAAGCCACCGTGCTGAATCTGACCAATCACTGTTACTGGAATCTGGCTGGTGCCGGGAATGGCACAGTTCTGGGTGAAATCCTCGAATTGAAGTGCGACAAATACCTCCCTGTCGATGAAGGTGGGATTCCGACGGGAGAACTGGCTGCAGTCAACGGGACAGCGATGGATTTCTCCAAGCCCCACGCCATTGGCGATGCGATCGCCCAGACAGTCAATGGCCATGGCGGATACGACCACTGCTATGTGGTCAATGGGACTCCCGGCGAGTTGCGTCCTGCCGCTAAAGTGATTGACCCTTCTTCAGGCCGAGGGATGGAGATTCTGACAACCGAACCAGGGATCCAGTTCTACACAGGAAACTTCCTGAATGGCACGGCCGAAAACGGGAACGCCGTCCAGCATGGTGCCTTCTGCCTCGAAGCACAGCACTTTCCCGATTCACCGAATCGTCCAGAGTTCCCCACAACGACACTTAAGCCAGGTGAAACCTACAAGCAGACGACCATTCATCGCTTCTTTGTCGAACCAGCGACCAAGTAGCCAATTGGCAGCCATTGAATCGATTTAAGAACATGGCCGCTGGATGGTAACGAACCCATCCAGCGGCCCTTTGATTTCCAGCGAGATACATCCCAAAAATGAATGACCAGTTGAAGGTCAATTAAGCATGCTTGCTTCGAGCCGCAAGCATGGCACACGACGCATGGTTAATTCTTGGAATCAGAACTCGATCCTTTTGCCATTGATCGAACTTTGAGCAGACCTCAAAAAAAGCACTCCGCAATTCAATGAGAATGCGGAGTGCTTGAGGTCAATCATTCGTTACAGACTATCGGCAGACCTTATGGCTTGCTGCCGAAAGCCCCGCTGGTCTGGCCTGTCGACGTTCGAGGTGGCAGACGCCGTTCACCCTGGAAGGCACTTGATGTGTTACCCGTAGATGATCGCTCACCCAAAGGATCTGCCGTCGAAGCACTGGCTGCACCAGCTTTCAGCGTGTAAGGACGGTCGTCCCCCGGAGTGAAGAGACGTCGTTTTGGCTTGTAGCCCACATAGGCAATGAAGTCACTCAACGACACAATTCGCACACCGTAAGTGCGGGCTTCATTCCGCATATCCTTGAGATGCTCGGCAATCTTTTCGAAGCGGGCACGTTCATCGTCAGCACTGGCACTGGCCACATCCGGGATGTCGCCAATCACCAGGAACTTGATTTTCTCAGTGATGGGGCCGCCTGTCCGTTCGCCGTTGTCATCGACTTCCGCAGCGATGGATGCTCCGACGGAAGTCAGCACTTCTCGCAGTAGATCGCGATCGTTACGCTTGTCGTTATCGATATCGATCCCGCCAATAAAGGCAAATGCTTCAGGCCGACCAGGACTCCAGAGAGGTGTATAAATCAGATCGCCAGGTGCAATCGGGCGGTAGAGGTCTTCATCGATGATGCGAGCTTCGGCAAGATGTGGCCCGACGATACGGGTCACTTCAATCTTGCCCTTCACATCTTCCTTGCCGCGACCGACGCCGTAATTGTCTTTGTTGTAGACACTGAATGTGGTGCGAACCTTGAGCAGATCAGTCTCACCCAGGTTGATCCAGACGAGTCGGGTGTTGTTATCCACGCGGGTGATTTTCCCATCGGGAACTTCGAAGCTGATCTGCGTCACCTTGTCGACTTCATCAGCCAGATTGCGATTGATGATGTTCAGGTTACGAATCTGGTTATCGCGCTTGGTGAGATCGCGGGCCGCCTGATCTTTGACGGTATCCATCTCAACCTGAATCTGGTTGTAGTCGTTTCGCAGACGGTTGATCTCGTTGTTCTTTGCGTTGACCGTCTCTGCAACTTCGTCAATTTTGTTGCGCAATTGAGTTTCAGCCACTAATCGCTTCTGATCGTTCTGATCGGATCGATCCTGATAAGCCTTCTGCAACGCCAGCAGATCAGCCTGCAACTTATTCAGGTTCGCTGTAATCTGATCACGATCAGCGGCCGTCGTATCGAGTTCCTGCCGCAATTTTTGCAGAGTGGCCAGGAAAGTGGGCTGAGCGAGTGATCCACCCAGATTCCGCATTTCTTCGCGCATCTTGCCGGCGACAGTCTGCGGATTGTTCGGGTTAGCCGGATCAACCACCTCGGCCAGATCGAGCCCGACCAGTTTCTTCAGCTCAATCAGATCGTTTTCGACCTTTTTGAAAGCCGTATCAGACTGCCTGGCTTTCGTTTCTGCAGCAGCAGTTTTCGCCTGATCGGTCGACCAGTTGCTGTGAAACATGTAGGTCGTCACTCCCAGAATGATGCTGAGCATCACAAAGAAAATGAGCGAACCAACCACTGCAGGGGATTGCTTTTCAGCCATGCTGTTCTCCACCTCGAAATCGACGCCATTCCGTGGCGAATACGCGACTGTTGCTCCCGCAAACAGCAGGCAGACCGGAATCAACCTTTTTGAGCGATCACTCGGAAAAGAGTTACGCACCCATCGTGACGATTGCCGGAATGTTTTACCTGTTTACACCAGTCTAATAGGCCATCGAGTCGAGTCAAGGCGTTACTGCAAAAACGGTTATAACGATTCTGCAGCCTGGTTAAACGATGAGCACAATCCGGTATTTCCTACTCGTGACTGGCTGCTGCCAAATAACGAACAGGCCGCACTGAATTGTGCAGACTCTCCCCTGCGACTATCGACCACAAACAATCCCTGATTTGGTCTGATTTCTTTGGGACGACCAGCTTTTGATAAACTCTTGCAGAGGCTGTCGGTTGTATCGTCGGCAAGGCATCGAACCGCAACTTTGCTCAAATCATTGGGGCTCTCATCCACGAACCTGCTGTGAGCTGGGCATGGTTGTCACCGCGAAGACAAAAGATCAGTGTATCTGACCTGATCCTGTTTCCCGTGCTCGTGGCCCTGTGTCTGAAATGTCAGGCTCCCTGAGTTGGCATGATGAGTTTTCCTGGCGATCGCTCATGTCGCGAGTCTGCCACAAGCCAACTTTTGATCCTCGAATGATCCTCCTGCCAAAGAACCTCTTCATGCGTCGAGATCCAACTTCCAAAAACCGTACGGCCGATGAAGTGAATCCGCGCGATCTGTTTTCCGATCTTGAACCCGAGCCACAATCTCAGCTCCCACCTGTAATCACTCCTTCGCCCGAAGACTCTCAAATAGCGGAGCAATCACCAGCAGCCGTGAATTCTCCAGGCACAGAGACCACCAAAGATACTGCTGTTCCCACAACACTCCGGGAACGCGCCTGGTTGATCGATGTGTTCGGCGTCATGTTCCAGGTCTTCCATGCTATCCCGCCGATGACTAGCCCTGCTGGTCAGCCAACCAATGCGGTGTTTGGCTTTTGCCGTGATCTCTTATGGCTCATTGAGAAGCAGAAGCCCACCTGGCTCATCTGCGCCATGGATAGCCCGGGCCCCGGGATTCGCGAATCGTGGTATCCGGAATACAAGGCGAATCGTACCGAGATGCCCGAAGATCTCAGACCACAAATCCCTCTCCTGAAAGAGGTTTTCGAAGCCTTTGGACTCCCCATCATTCAGCAGGATGGCTGGGAAGCTGACGACGTACTCGCTTCGCTGGCTGCACAATTTGCCAGGCACGGCACAGATGTCGCCATTGTCACGAATGATAAAGATGCCCGCCAACTCCTGACGCCGCAAATTCAGATTTATAACCTCAGGAAAATGACCTGGTTCAACGAAGCCTCCTTGCTCGAAGAGTGGGGAATCAGGCCTGATCAGGTCGTTGATTTTCAAGGTCTGGTGGGTGATGCCGTCGATAACGTTCCCGGTGTGCCGCTGGTCGGGCCCAAAAAGGCAGCGGCTCTCTTGCAGCAGTTTGAAACTCTCGAAGGGGTTCTGGCCCATGCCGATCAGGCCCCGGGTGCCAAGCTGAAAGAAAACCTCAAAAACTTTGCGGAACAAGCCCGGCTCAGCCAGAAACTCGTCCGGCTCAACACAGAACTTCAACTCGATTTTGACCCGGAAGCAGGCCGACACTTCCGTCCCGATGTAGAAAAGCTGCAGGCACTGTTCCGGCGCTTAGGCTTCCGTAAACTGGTCGATGAAGCCGCCAGAGTCCTGAAACAGGTTCCATCCTCCGCAGCGAGCACAACTCAAAATTCGGCGACCACTACACCATCGTTGAATGATGGGAATCCTGCTGAGAATTCACTCTTCTCAGAGCCTGAAAACAACACTGTGGTACCAGCCAAGCCTTTACAAAGGCTGGAGCGAACCTGGGAAATGGTGAACACTCCGGAAGGACTCGCAGCGCTCTCCCGGCAATTGCCATTGCTCACGCAAATCTGTATCGATCTGGAAACAACCGGGCTCGACCCTTTGCGAGATGAAATTGTGGGCTGGGCCATTGCCTGGTCAGCCCAGCATGGTCAGCCAGCCAGGGCTGTTTATCTGCCTGTCCTGGGGCCTCCAGGAAGTGTGCTGCTTGACGGAACTGCAGTCGTTCAGACGCTCAAGCCCATTCTCGAAAATCCCCAATGCCAACTGATTAATCAGAATGTGAAGTTTGACCTGCTGACCATGCGCAAGGTGGGGATTCGACCCGCCACCATCGGGCTGGACACCATGGTCGGCGACTATCTGCTCGATGCGGGTGCACGTTCGCATAACTTGGAAGTTCTGGGGCAAAAGTATCTCTCTGCCGCAACGATTCCGATCTCGGATCTGCTGGGAAGTGGCAAAAACCAGAAGACCATGAATCAGATCGAGATCGAGCGCGTCGCCGAGTATGCCACCGAAGATGCTGAACTGGTCGTGCGCATGGCACCCATCATTGAAGCACAACTCCGGAAGGCTGGACTTTGGAAGCTGTACGATGAAGTTGAAAAGCCGCTCATCCCGGTACTGGCCGATATGGAGTTCAAAGGCATCAAGGTCGATGTGACTGAACTCGAACGGCAGAGCCAGGAGCTATCGATCACGCTGGCCCGGTTGATGTCCGAAATTCATGAACTGGCGGGCCGGGAGTTCAATATTGATTCCCCTTTGCAATTACGAAAGATTCTTTTTGATGAACTGAAACTGCCAGTTCAGAAGAAAACCAAGACGGGTCCCAGCACCGATCAGGAAGTGCTCGAACTGCTGGCCCCCTTGCATCCTTTGCCTGCGAAAATTACCGAGCACAGGCATCTGACCAAGCTCAAAGGGACATACCTTGACGCCTTGCCACTTCTGGTTCACCCGCAGTCGGGGCGTATTCATACCTCGTTCAATCAGGTGGTGGCTGCGACCGGCCGGTTAAGTTCCAGCGACCCGAATCTGCAGAACATTCCGATTCGTACACCAGAAGGGAGCCGCATTCGCAGGGCCTTTGTTTCGCGCGACCCGGAGTGGCGACTTGTCTGTGCCGATTACTCGCAGATCGAACTGCGCATGCTGGCTCATTTTAGCCAGGATCCGGCACTGGTTTCCGCTTTTGAACACGGTGAGGACATCCATCGCCTCGTGGCGGCTCAAGTGCATCAGGTGGCTCTGGAAGATGTCACCAGTGACATGCGCCGCATTGCGAAAGCGGTGAATTTCGGCGTGATGTACGGCCAGAGCCCTTATGGTCTCAGTGCCGCACTCGGGATTAGCCGAGAAGCCGCCACGACTTTTATCGACGAGTATTTTACGAGGTATGCAGGTGTCACGACCTTTATGGAAAACGTGCTCGATGAATGCCTCGCAACTGGCTATGCAAGGACAATCCTTGGTCGTCGCCGGCCCATTGAAGGGGTGCGCGGCCCGCGCGAACGCAATCGCAATCGGAACATGGCCGAACGAACGGGGATCAACACTGTGATTCAAGGGTCGGCTGCTGATCTGATCAAAATGGCCATGATTCGCGTTCATCATCGACTCGAACGCGAGAATCATCCGGGGCAACTTCTGTTACAGATTCATGATGAACTCGTTCTCGAAGCACCTGCTCATCTGGCAGAAGAGTTGGGTGCCCTCGTCCGTGAAGAAATGACAAAGGCCTTACCTTTGGATGTCCCACTGGAAGTGGACGTGGCCATTGGTACCAACTGGCTCGACGCTCAATAAACATTTACTGAAATCTTTAAGAGACAGCTTCCTTGCGGCATTCGTTGATAAATTCAATCGGAATTCTCGACAAAACCTTTCGATAGAGTGTCTCATCGAGTAGCGTGTTCAGCATGGTGATCGCTCGAACTTCTTCGAGAGTTCCCGTGTCGAACACCTGCCCGTCGAACTTGCTACCAAGTCGTGATTTGAAGATCTGTTGACGATCAAGCGAGATACGAAAGGCTTCATGAACCAGCCGATCCTTCGACCAGTTCGTTTGTTTCCTTTGCGGGCAGCTTCGATGATTCGTCGCTGCTGGGCATGGATCGGGCCATCTTTCGCCAACAGCCGGATGCTCCTCAATAAAGCTCTGGTCATCGCCACCTGCGTACTGGCTGCGCAATCGGCGTACGCTATTGACCTCGAATCTTCCAAATGGGGGCTCAGCGGGAATGTCGCCAAGCGGCAATTCAACCTGCTTTCACTCGTGCTCCGCAACAACAGCCCTGAAGCCTACGATGGCTATGTACGCGTGAGAAAATACATCGGCCCCTCTCCTGTGGATGTCTCCTATGTCGAGCCGGTGTTTCTCAGCCCTTATTCCGAAAGAATCGTTCAGTTGTATGTCTTTGCAGGTGAATGGAACGAGACGTGGCAACTGACCATTGCCGATCAGCCAGGTGCGATCACACTTCCATCACCAACCCCTGCTCCTCCGGGTGTGGTGCATCTGGTCGGGAACCCGGCCTTGAGCCAGACATTGAATGGAATTCCCAAGGTTGCCGATACCTATTTCCCGGTCTCGACAGCCGGTCTGAATGATGTCTCCCATATTCTGCTGGATCATCAACCGAACTGGGAAGAAGCACGAGCCCGGACACTGCTCGACTGGATTGCATTAGGTGGAGAACTGCATCTCATCCCTGGAAGCACGGGTTCATTACCCACATTGACTGGCCCACTGGCTGTCCTCAATGCGCCGCTCGACAGCCAGCGGATTCAGGCCGGCAAGGTGGTGAAGCATCAGAACAGTTTTACGAAACTCAATACCGAGCAGATTTTCGCGCAGATTGGCCGCAAGAATCCGACTCCCGATAACCCCAATAACTATTACAACACCATCGATTACGAAGGTGGTGAATATTACAACCGCGGTTTCTTCAGCACACTCAAAGAGATCAGTGAGCCCAAGCATTTATGGCCTCTGATTCACTTACTCTCATTAGGATATATTGCCCTGGTCTTTCCCGGCGCCTGGCTGCTCGGGCTGAAGTGGAAGAGTTACCAGATCACCTTTGCCGTCACGCTGGGGGCTGTGGTGATTTTTGGCGGGCTCTTTCAGTTTCTGGGGCAGCGCGGTTATGGCGAAAAAACTCAGATCAACAGCGTGGCAATCTTAAGACCCGTGGCCGATAACGCCTGGGCAGTCGAAGGCTGGGGCAGTATGTTCGTGACCTCCAGCGGTCAAAGATCAATTCGCCATCAGGGAACCGGTTTATCGTATGCCACCTGCCAGTCTCAGGAAGCTGTCCAGGGAGTTGTTCGCAGCGGTACCGATGGTTCGATGAATGTAAACTTTCCGCCTTATTCTCACCGTGAGTTTTCTTACCGGCAGAGAATTCTTCAGCCAGTTCCTCAAGTGCAATGGCTCCAGCTCAATGTGAATCAGGACATGTCGCCACCCGAATTGGTTTCGGGTGAGTTGCTTGTCAGTGGGAAATTTCCAACGACACCCGGCAGTGCCCTTCTCGTATGTGGCAAAGAGGTGAGGTCACTCTTTCCAGTGAATTCTCCCACCAATGAAAAAGCTGATGCGAACACCTCAGCAGGTTCCCAGGTGTGGAGTGTCCGTGAAAAACGGGGAGAACTCTCCGCGTTTCTCGGCGGCGACTATGGCACGCCCTTTCCCTTTGCGAATCAATCATCCCGAAAAATGGATCGGGAACAGATCCTCGAGAAACTCAAGCCATTGCTGACCGTCCGAGCGACTAACATCTCTGAAAAATCATCGGACGGGATGATGGCTCTCCCCGCAGGTAAAGCTTACGCGATCTTCTTCGCTGACCCGCCACCCGAACTGGAGCTGAAATCCAGCGATGGAATCCTCCAGCGAGGCTGGGCAGCTTACGTGCTGCCACTTCCGCTGGAGCGATAGATTTTCCAAGCGACGGACCCGCACAGAATACGACAACACTTTTAGCCCCATCCATGACGTTTTGAATCCATACGTCACCGAGGAAATTTATGAATCACATGTCGGATGATGAAACTCAGGCGGTCCCTCCTGATCAAGTCCAGCAGCCGACTCCACTGGACAATGAAGACTTTGAAAAAGCGGCGTCTTCTCCCGCAGGTGCTGCTGAGGACGCATCAGATCAGATTGCCTGGGCCGATCCCAACCATGCGATCTCCCTGCACAACGTCACGCATCGTTATCAGGGAAAGAAGGCTCTGGATCGCGTCTCATTTGTCGTTGAAAAAGGTGCGCTGCATGGGTTCGTCGGGCCCAATGGAGCGGGTAAGACCACTTCGCTGAAGCTGGTCTGCACGTTATTGCAGCCACAAGCCGGGCGCGTGCGCGTCTTTGGCGAAGATGTCGTCGATAACATTCGTAAAGTCCGCACGATGATCGGCTTCATGCCCGATCACTTCAGCACTTATCGGCAGATGACTGTCAACGAATATCTCGATTTCTTTGCAGCGGCCTATGGGTTGCCACCAGCCCGCCGCATCGAAGTGATCGAGCAGGTCTTATCGCTGGTGGATATGAATCATCGCCAGAACGATCTGATCAGCGGGCTTTCGCGAGGCATGCAGCAACGCGTGGGGTTGGCTCGAGTGCTGGTCAATGATCCGGAACTTTTACTGCTCGATGAACCGGCTTCAGGGCTTGATCCCCGGGCGCGTATTGAGTTGATGGATATTTTGAGAGCCCTGCGGAGCATGGGCAAAACGATCTTCATCAGCTCGCATATTCTTTCGGAACTGGCCGAACTGTGTGATGCCGTAACGATCATCGACCGGGGAGAAATCCGCTTTTCAGGCCGCATTGGTGATCTGCTGACCAATCCCCAGAATCGCCACACGTTGCGATTTGAGTTTGCTCCTGGTTCACCCGAAATGCGTGAAGCTCTGGCACAGATCGAAGGGGTTGTTTCGGCGGAAAAATCGGGCGAAGGGGCCGGCTATCGCGTCGAGTTTGATCCCGCCCGGCTTGATGCCAATCAACTCGTCGTGCGCGTCGCTTCTCTGGGTGTCCCAATGGTCAGCTTCAGTGAAGATCGGCGACAACTCAACGAAGCCTTCATGGATCTGACAACGGCCGGTGTTCGATAACGATATTTGTTGGAACTGATTGAAATCATTTCGCCTTGTTCGAAAGACCTGGGGAGTCAAATCACAGATGTATCACGGGATTGCTGCACTCCTGGGTCGTTCGATGAAACTCGACGCCCGGCAACTGCCACCAAATCTTTTTCGACTGGGATTTGTGCTGGCTTTGTACGGTGCATTACTGATTGCTCAGCTCGAAGCAGGGAGCTTTGGTGCTCCCGGGCTGAGGTTCTTTCAGAATATCGCCTGGTTGAATTTTCTGGTGATTCTCTTCTCGGGAGTGACTTACTTCTCGACAGCCATTACTGAAGAGAAAGAAGAGGCCACGCTGGGCCTCTTGCGCATGGCAGGGATCAGTCCGATTGGAATTCTGCTGGGCAAATCGACCAGCCGACTGATCAGCGCTCTGATTTTGTTGACGATTCAAGTTCCCTTCACACTCCTGGCCATTACGCTGGGTGGGGCGACTCTCGACCAGATTCTGGCGGCGTATGTCGCCTTAGGTGCTTTTATCATCTTTCTCGCCAATGCGGGCCTGTTTTCTTCGGTCATCTGTGCTCGTGGTGGTACAGCCGCTGCCCTGACCTGCTTCTGGGTTGGTCTCTACTTCATCATGCCCTGGTTCGCTTATTACATTTCGTCAGAGATTCGTACTGCCGGTGGCCCGACAACAACCATCTCGAACTGGGTGGTCGCCACCAGCGATCTGCTGCAACAGACTTCCGTGGCGAGTGAACTCAGCCAGATTGTCTCTTCGGGCTATGGCGATCTGAGTGATGTTCTCCCTGTGGACGAGGATGGGCAACCGATTTCCTCCTGGTCGTGGGCCGTCTGGCAGATTCGCTTCAAAATGCTGGCCACAACACAGGTCATTTCGAACATCATTGGTGGTTTACTCTTCTTTGCGATTTCGTGGATTCTCTTTGACCGGCTGACACGCTACGAACGTCCCGGCTTTGTCGCCGAACGCAATCTGTTCATGCCGATAAAAATCGGTCGTGCTCAGCGGTCTCCTCTGGGGCAGGCCTGGCAGAACCCGCTCATCTGGAAAGACTTTTACTTTGTGGCGGGCGGGCCACGATGGCTCTTTTTTCGACAGTTGCTGATCTGGATTGTGGTGATTGTCCTGTATTTCTGGATGTCCTTTGCGGGTGCTTTTGGAAGAGGAAGCTACTTCGAACTCGACCAGTTGTTCGCCATCGCGCTAACGATTTTCATTCTTGTACTGATTATCGAAGCCTCCATATACAGTTCGAGGATCTTCCAGACAGAGTTGCAGAACCAGACACTTTCGGCACTGCTGATGCTCCCCTGCTCTGTCGCCTACCTGGGTTATTCGAAAGCGGTGGGTTGCCTGCTGGGACTGGTTCCCACGTTCATCTCGATTTTCTTCGCCTGGGTGGGAATTCTCGCATCCTCGGCGTACGTCGATCGCACACTCGAATCGACATTTGAAGTCCTTGGTCAGCCGATAGTCTGGTGTGGAGTCACGTTGGTGGTGATCTTCCTGAATCTTGTCACCACGATTTCGCTCTTCCTTAAATGGGGGGCTCTCCCGTTGAGTTTTGTCATCGTCTTTTTTGGCAGCAGTTGCTGTCCGCTGACATATATTCTCATGGCCTTTGCCGGTGCTGCCAACGACCCGCTGGGTGCTGCGGCAGGGATTCTGATCAACATCATGGCCATGGCGCTGATCAGTCTGGTCTTCCATGCCGTCATCGCTTCGCGTCTGCAGGCCCTGGGCAGCAAACTTTAATCGTAGCTTGACCAGGAAGTTGCTCTTCCATCATTTTGCTGTGTGCCATGCTTGCGGCTCTGCGCAAGCATGTTCTGCGACTTTTCGCCCGCCATTTCCAATTGTGATTCCTCCCAGAACTGTTCGAAACAGGTACTTCGATCTTCTTTCGGCTATACTGCACGAGTGCCCAGTCTTTGTCTGGGCTCAATGCTGATTCCCTCCCTGCAGTGACGTTTTCAACCCATGCCCTCTTTTCTGCACGTAGCCGACCTCCATCTCGACAGCCCGAGAAGTGGACTTTCTCGCGATGCCAGTGCTCCGGTTTCTGAGATTCAGCAGGCGCCTCGCAGAGCACTCGAGCGATTGATCGACGAAGCCTTGAGGCGAAAGGTTTCCGCAGTCGTGATTGCTGGCGATCTTTACGATGGCGACTGGAAAGATCACCAGACGGGTCTCTTCTTCGTGAGGCAGGCTCAGAAGCTTGCCGACGCCAGAATCCCGGTGGTGATGATCACCGGCAATCACGATGCCCAGTCAGTCATCACCCAGCAGCTTCCTTTACCCCCCAACGTGAAAGTTTTAAGTGTCGATGCACCTGAGACATTCCTCCTCGAGGATTGCGGACTGGCACTTCATGGGCAAGGTTTCAAGAACCGGGCCGTACCGCAAAATCTGTCGGCAAATTACCCCACCAAAATCACCAGTCTGTTCAACATAGGTCTCCTGCATACGTCGCTGACAGGGTTTGAAGGCCACGAAGTTTATGCCCCCTGCAGCTTGAGCGATCTGGCCCGGACCGGCTACGAATACTGGGCCTTAGGCCATATTCATAAGCGGCAGGAATTCGCGCTGTCCAGTGGCGGGATGGCAGTTTTTCCAGGAAATCTGCAGGGGCGCCATATTCGTGAATGCGGGCCCAAAGGCTGCGAAATTATCGAGTATCAACCGAATGGAATTCTCCAGCGAGAATCAATCGTCCTCGATGTTTTCCGCTGGGAACTGCTTTCTATCGCGGTGGACGGAATCTCTTCCCGAGACGAAATTCTCACACTGATCGAAGATCACCTGCGCGCGTTTCGCACTTCAGCAGATCCCCAACCCCATGCCCTGCGCATCGAACTGATGGGGGCCACAACTTGTCATGGCCAGCTCATCGACCGCCAGCGAGAACTTCGTGCCGAAATCCAGAGCCTCGTCGTACAGTCAGGAAGTGGCAACTGGTGGCTCGAAGACCTTTCGCTCCGCACAACTTTTCCAGAGGCATCCATCGATGCCGCTTTGGCCAGTCCTGCCTCTCAGGAATTGCTGGCACTGGCTCGATCGGAACTGCAGGCAACCAGTTCCTCTCCCGAACTGCATCGTCTGATGCAAAGCTTGACCGAGGATTTGCGAAAGAAACTCCCTGCGGAAATCTCGTGGAGTGATGTCCTTGGCCCCACCTCATCGCTCGCCGCAGGTTCTACAACAAACCACGCATCAAACGCTGGGGGAATTGAGTGGAGTCCACTCCTGGAAGAATCTTTAGCAATTCTCTCAGCTCGGCTGGAGCAACCCCAGGCGCAAATCTCCACAGGTCGAAAGGGGCGGTCATGAGGATTGCTTCACTCCATCTGGAGAACGTCGGCCCCTTCCGTAAGACAACCTGGAACCTCAATCCGTCCCGAGGATTTCAATTGTTTATCGGGCCCAATGAGGCGGGCAAAAGTACTGCACTCAGGGCTCTGGCCGATGCTCTGTACGGCTTTCCTCATACGCTGCCAGACGGTGAGTCCTTTCAACCATATCGGGATCGTCGCGTTGGTCTCTCTTTGATCAGCGATGATGGCCAGCAGCTCCGTTTTCTCCGCCGCAAAGCAACCAAACAGGCCTTGCGTGGCCTGGATGACAAAACGGTGGTCGACGAAGCCGAATTGAGCCGCTGGCTGCAACAGGTGGATCGTACCCGCTTTGAACAGTTCTTCGGGCTTGACCATGTGCGGCTGGTTCAAGGCGGTAATGAACTGCTGAACTCGAAAGGAGATATTGGGACCATCCTCTTCGCAGGTTCTCAGCTGCAAGGAGCACCGCAGATTCTCGAAGCGCTGACTCAAGAAGCAGCCAGCCTGTTCGCCCCTCGAGCACAGAATCCCCCCATCAACAGCCAGATCCGCCAACATGCCGACCTGATGGCCAAAGTCAACCAGTTGATGGTCAAGCCACAGGCCTGGCGCGACGTTCAAACCGAGTTTGATCAGGCAAGTACCACCAAAGACAGACTGCAGTCACAACTCAAAGAGCTGGAAAAACGAGTCAGCCATCTGGCCAGACTCAATGCCGCCTGTACCCCGGCCCGGCAGCTTCGGCAGATCAGGCAGCAACTGCAAAACTATGCCGACTTACCGATGCTCGACGAAGAATTTTTTGAACAGGTGGAAACTGTCCGCCAGAAGATCTTCAGTGCTGCTCACGAGCAACGAGTCAAGCTCGACGAATTACAGCAGTTGAAAGCCACCCTCGAGCAATTGCCGCCCGTCGAATCGATCTGGCTGGAACAGGAAGAGACCGTACGCGAACTTGTCGGAATCTGTGGGTCGATCAAAAAAGCTCGTAAAGACACTCCCAAAGTTCAAAAAGAGCTGCTGCAGGAGAAAGCCAGACAACAGGCCATCCTCGATCAGTGGCAATGGGCTCCTGCGGATCAATCCGCTTCGATCCCCAGGAAACTTCGTAAAGAGCTCGAAGCACTTCAGGCCGAGTGGCTGGTGCTCTCCGAACGCAAAAAAGCACTGACAGGTCGTGCACAGGCCCTGGCCAAAGCCACAGCCAGAATTGCCAGCGAACCAGTCGATCGTCGAGAGACGTTGCGGCAAGAGCTGGCGAAAACCCAGGCTGAGTTGCAAACAGCCACTTCACTGCTCGAAGCCGATCAGAAGATCAGAACTCTCCGCATCAGCCAGACGACACTCGAACGAAACGTCGCCCAGGCCTGGCAGAAGCTTGAACCACAAACGCTCATGAGCCAGTGGGCGGAAGCACACACACTTTCGGAACAGATCGGGCTGCTCTCGTCAACGAACATTCCCCCTCACGACGTGATCGAACAGTTCCGCGAAGAAATCGACACCTGGCATCAACAGGTCTTCTCAGCGGTGGCCGCTCTCGAAAAAGCACAACTCGAACAGTCACACGCCATCGAAGAGCGCCAGCGACTGCGCACATTGATTCTGCAAACCACGCCCGAAGATCTGGCCAACGCACGAAGCGAACGTGACCA
>JAIXUU010000157.1 GCA_027483405.1 Planctomyces sp.
GGGATACTCCACGAGAATGGCTTCCAGGCTCTTGGCCGCTCCATCCAGATCTCCCTGGTTCTTGAGCCGAATGGCAGCATCATAAGCATCATCAACGGCAGCCATGAGAATCTCCGAAAAGGACTGTGAGTGCAGGTCGTTGCAGAAGAATAGTTGCTAGTAGTGTAGCAGAACCACCAGCTCTTAACGACTCTTTGCAGTGTGATTGCACAATCGACCGGTTCAACAAACCATCGTTGGCATAAACGAAAGAGCCCAGTCAGCAACGAGAGAGTTCTCTCCATGCTGACTGGGCCTCTCTTCATGCTGACCGGGACTCAAGGTGCAGCCAATGCCCTGCAGCCGAGATGATCAGGCGGCAGGGGTTGATTGACAACTAGCTGGCGACAGCCACTTCCAGAGGCTTGATGTTCACACGTCGTCCTTCCTGGTCGAAGAACACTGTGCCTTCAACAAGGGAGAACAGGGTGTGATCACGGCCCATGCCGACGTTTTTGCCAGCATGCCAGCGGGTACCACGCTGACGGATCAGAATATTACCAGCCAGAACCAGCTGGCCGCCAAACTTCTTCACACCCAGTCGCTTGGCATTCGAATCGCGACCGTTACGGCTGGATCCTTGGCCTTTCTTATGTGCCATGACAATTCATCCTCATTCGTGCGAGATGCAGACTCAGGGCCAATTTGCCCCGAACTGCAGGTTGTTGTTGAAATCTGCAAAGCGAACACATAGTTTCGTCGCCAGAGAGAGAAAATGCAACTTCGCAGGAACAGATTGCAAGTTCTTTCTACGTAACAGGTTACGTTTCGTTTCGAGAGATTGTGCCAGTTTGACTTTGGCCCATTCGCACTTCAATCTCTGATAAAGACCCCATGAATCTGCCCTCTGAGTAGCTGGAGACGACCAAAATTCCCATCGCGAGAGCCTCACTTCTGATCGTTCAGGGGGCGGATCAGGGAACCCGTTTTGAACTCGGGGATGTTCCGATCACGATCGGTCGCAGTCTGCATAATCCTGTGCGGCTGCTCGACACAGAAGTCTCGCGCACTCATGCCGCCATCGAACGGGAAGGCGACAAGTTCGTGCTCAAGGATCGCAACAGTTCGAATGGTACCTTTGTTAATGGAGCGCAGGTCAAGTCGCGAACACTTAAACCCGGTGATCAGATCCAGATTGGCCGGACAATTCTGCAGTTCCTTCAGGGAGATCATGTCGGTTCCAGACGGGCGGCAGATCGTGTGGAGTTATTACATCAGGCCGATGGGACGGATCGATCGAGCATTGTAGGGCAAATGGCTTTGACGGGCGGATTGCCCTTGAAGGATTTGCCTGCCGCCGCTTTGAACAGTGCTGATGCCCGACTCCAGGCCACGATGAATCTGCAGATGCTCTATCGCATTTCAGAGGAAGCTGTTCGACCTTCGTCATCGATGACGCAGATTCTGCAGCGCATGCTCGATCTCGCGATTGAAACCTTGGGAGCGGATCGAGGCTGTGTCCTCTTGCGGGATGCAGAGACGGAAGCACTGCAAGCGGTCGCAGTGGGTTTTCGCGGGCAGGAAAGTGCCATACAGGACGAAAGCTCCTCTCCGGGTACATCATTCAGAGAGGGAACATCAACCAAAGAAACCTCAGCAGCCAAAGACCCTGGAGAAAAGACAACGGGCAGAATCCCCGTCTCTCGAACTATTGTCGATTATGTTGTCAAGAGTTTGCAGGCTGTCAGGACATCCGATGCCCGGCACGACAGCCGCTTTGAAACCGGTCAAAGTATTGTGCGTGCTGGCATCCGCGAAGCCATGTGTGTCCCACTCCAGGCTCGCCACGAACTGATGGGTGTGGTTTATCTTGATATCACATCGTCGGCTGAAGAAATGATTCTGTTAGGAGATCAGCCGCGATTCAGCGAAGAGCAACTGCGTGTGCTCGCGGCCATTGGTCGGCAGGCAGCACTGGCTGTGGAGAATCAGCGTTTCCAGGAGGCTTTCGTCAAGTCGGAACGATTAGCGGCCATGGGCCAGACCATCGCCACGCTGAGCCATCACATTAAGAACATTTTGCAGGGTGTACGAGGAGGGAGTTATCTGATTGACCTGGGTCTAGGGAAGACAGACACCGAACTGATTCGCAAAGGCTGGGGGATCGTCGATAAGAACCAGAGCAAAATCTATAACCTCGTCATGGATATGCTGACTTTCTCCAAAGAGCGTCAGCCCGAAATGAAGCTTTCACAACTCAACGATGTAGCCCAGGACGTTGTCGAGTTGATGCAGCCCCATGCGGGTGAAGTCGAAACGAAACTGATTTTTCAGCCCGCTGCTCAATTGCCGACCAGCACGTTTGATCCCGAGGGGATTCACCGGGCGATTTTGAACGTCGTCAGTAACGCCATGGATGCCGTCGAACATGCTGATGATCCTCGCGTGGTCGTGCAGACAGGCTTTGATGAGCCCCGGGATCTGTTGTGGGTCTCGGTCGAAGATAACGGCACAGGGATCGCGCCGGAAAATCTTTCCAAAATGTTTCTGATGTTCGAATCGACCAAAGGAGCCCGTGGGACGGGCCTGGGCCTGGCTGTGAGCCAAAAAATCATTCGCGAGCATGGTGGCGACATCTCGGTCGAATCGCAGATCGGCAAGGGATCGCGGTTCGTCCTCACGTGGCCGCGACTCGAAGATGAAACGCAAATGCCCGGCATGCGCACTCTGGTCGATGGTTAACGCCACGTGATTCCCGTCGAACATCCCCTAACTGTCCCCTTTGAAGATTCGTCATTGCTTTCGAGCTTCTATACCAATTTTTTCTGATGAGTTTCTTGCATGAATGATCCACAAGCTGTTTCGTTTGGCCCGCTGAATGCCGTCGCTTTTTCGCCGGAAAAGCCACAATGGCTGGTGGTGTTCTGCCATGGTTACGGAGCCTCAGGGACAGATCTCGTGGGCCTGGCCGAAGCCATCGAAGAGGTTGCGCCCGAAGTGGCTGGCCGCATGGAATTTCTCTTCCCGGAAGCGCCGATCGATATGGCCGAGTGGGGCATTCCCGGTGGTCGCGCGTGGTGGCCGATCAATATGCAGAGGCTTCTTTCGCTCACTCAGGCCGGGAGCTTACTCGAACTGGTTGATGAAGTTCCCCCGGGCATTGAAGAGGCTGCCCGGCAATTGAAGAGCGGAATCAAGGTTCGTCTGCAGGCCCTCGATCTTCCGGAGGATCGTTTGATTCTGGGAGGGTTTTCTCAAGGAGCCATGGTCTCGATCCATCTGACTCTCACAGGAGCACTCCAGCCGCGATGGCTGGTTTTGTTTTCTGGAGCACTTATTTGCCGACCCGCCTGGACAGAATATCTTTCCAGTCATCCGGATCTGGGCCAGAAGCTCAATGTCTTTCAATCACATGGAAAATATGATCCTGTGTTGCCATTTGCGGGGGCTCAAATGCTGGGACAGTTACTCGAATCCAGCGGAATTCCCTTGGACTTCTGGGCCTTTGGCGGGCAACATGAAATACCCGGCGGTGTGATCGAGAAACTGGCGAAACGATTCGAGTCGCTCGATCAATGATGGGCAGTGGCGTTCTCAGCAGCTTTTCTCAAAGAATGAACATTGGCGGATGGTGTCAGCAGTTGACCAGGAATTGATGCAGCGAGTTCTCGAAGGAGATCGAGCAGCCTTTTCACAGGTGATTGAACTGCATCAGCGTGCCATCTATGGCTTTCTGCGGGCACGACTGGCACAGGCGGCAGATGCGGATGATCTCGTTCAGGAAGTGTTTCTGCGGTTCTACGAAGCACGCACGCGGTTCGATTCGACGTCATTGATCAGGCCATGGCTTCTGGGCATTGCCCGCAATGTCCTGCGGGAGTGGACGCGAAGTGTCCGCCGCCGCCGGGAGGTGGGTTGGACAGAGCTTTGCTTCGACCTGGAATCGTTAACCGGCGGAGCCGCGGGGACGCTGGATGCCGATGTGCTCGAAAACCTGCCTCAATGCCTCGAAGCGTTAGGGCCCAGTGCCCGCCAGGCCATTGAACTCAAGTATCGCTCGGAGCAGAAACTGTGTGATATCGGGCACGTTCTTCGCCGCAGCGAAGGCGCCATCAAACTGCTGGTACATCGAGCCAGACTGGCTCTGAAAAGTTGTCTCGAACGAAAATTGAAAAAAATGTGATCCTCAGCAGGCAAAATGATGCGTCGTGAATTGAAACAATCAACGTTGCTCCCAATTGATGTTGAAGTGGGTAGGTAAGCCATGGCGAGTGATCAAGAACTTCTGCAGCTCGTCCAGGAAAAAACTGCTGAAGAATTCACTGCGGCTGAGATTGCATTGCTCAGGCAGCGTCTGCCTTTCTCACCCGAATTGCAGCAGGCGTTGAGTACAAATCTTTCGTTGCAGGAAGCCTTAAGCACACATTATGCATCGATTGATCTCTCCGTCGAAAAGATCCTGCTGCGAGCTGCCGACAAAAGGCAGAATGCGGCCAGCCAGAATGTCCGTCAACTGAAGCTGCTCGTGGGTTTTCTGGCAATTGCCATGCTGGTCGGTGCCGGTGCTCTCTTCTGGCCCAAAGTCAGGAATCCACTGGCGAACAACGCTCCTCAAGTCGAAGAAGGTCAACCAGACGATCGTCCAGCAGAACCTGCTCCCCAGACACAGGCCACCATTGATGCTGGGAAGGCCTCCGATGCACAACTTCTGGCACAAAACCGAGGTGAAAAGTTCGATACCACCTCGCCTCAAGGAGTTGATCCGAAGGCCGCAACGGGCAAGTCAGATCCTGCGATGACGACCCCGAATCAACCGGTTGAAGGGGCGATGACAACAGCTCAGACAGTTCCAGTAGTACCTGCAGCGGAAGTCGTCGTGGCTGCCCCGCCTCCCTGGAGCGAATGGCTGCCGAACAGTTCTCCTCCCGATCCGGAACATCCAGCAGCCATCGAGCGACAGCCAGTGAGCTACCGCGAATCAGTTTTCGCTGCCGATCTGGCGACAATGCAACTCGATAGCCTTCAGCAGAACCGCTTCAATGACTGGTTGGGGCCTGTGGCTGGTCGCCGGGCCGATCTGCATGAACATAATCATCAGAAAACCCGGACTGTGCAGGTCAATGGTCTGGCCAGGCTCAAGGCCCCCTGGTTCACGAATAGCTGTCTCAGGCTCGCAATGTTCGATGTCAACGAACTTTCGATCAATGTCTGGTCAGGGAAAAAAGGAATCCAGTTGCGATACTTCCCTCATCGGCAGCCCGCGATGTGGGTTGCTGTGGATGTCAAACGTTCCGGGCCTGATGAGGTGATTGACCGCAAGGCGGCTGGCGAACAATTCCTGGGGACCGATGGCTCCGCCTGGTCTCGATTAGGACAGGGAACAATCGACCTGACCTGGCACGAGGGAAAACTTCTTCTCATTAAACAACGTGCAGTTCTCTTGGAAGTTCCCTTCGAGAAGTGTCCCGAACAGATCGAACTCGATGGTCAATATCGATTGCGTGGACTGGATTACCTGCGAGTGACAGATGTCCCCCGGCGTGATCCACTAGGTGTGCTGGCCACTCTCCCGGATATGGAGGCAGTACAGCCCAAAACGATGGCGTGGGAACCCACCAAAGATTCTCGCGGCGAGTTGCAACAGCTCGAAAGTGGTGCTGTCGTGTTGAAAGGCAACTCGCGCGAACAATCCGCAGAGCATTTCGCAAAACTCCCACATCAAGGTTTTTTTGATGTTTGCGTGCAGCTCAACTCGGCCACCCGCGGCACAGGCGTGTATCTGGGCAACAGTGCGGGAAAACCCGTCGTCACAATTCAGGTGCATCACAACCGGCGCACTGGTCGAAATGTGGTGCAACTAGGGCATCCTCATCACGGTCACGACGAAGTGGATTACGATCCGCAGCATCAACCTCTACTGCACCTGGGCGAAAAACAGTGGTGGCGACTGATTGGTCATTCCGCCGGGGTGATGCTCTTCACCAGTGCCGATGGGCGAACATGGTCGCCAGTGCCGGATGGCTATACTCAGGATCTGCCCCTTGAGCCTGTCGCCACAATTGGTCTGCAATGCCTGCGAGGAGAAGCAGCACGTGCTATTGAAATTGGTCAACTCATTATCCGGCCAGCGATTCATATCGAGTCGATTGTTGATCAGAGCCTGCTGGCAAAACTTACCAACGAGGGGCCGCGACCTGAGTTGACTCCCTCACTCTCTGAAGCGAAGTGGTCAGAGCAGGTGGAAACGAATTGCCCTGTCGGCACCAATCCCGACGAGTGGTGGTTCGCCAACGCGTATTGGACATTAACTCAGCCCATCTCTCGAGAACTGTCGCGAAAGCTCCAGAGCCGGCTGATCCATCAATTAGTCATGGGGCGAAGACCAGCAGTCGAACGCCTGAAAGCAATGGCCTGGTTATTGCCATTACAGCATGCCTGGGATGAATGGCGTGCCCGAGAACTGGCTGGTCAATTTGGACAGATTGCCGCTGATACGGTTGATCAACCCGCCTGGCCCGACCTCGATGAATCGCTGATTCTCTGGGCCAACACACCACTCTGGACACATACCACCCTCTGGAATGGTCTCGTGAGGCGTGATTCCAAAGCTTTGAATACAGCAGCACTTCTTGGCTCAGCCAGCGAGCAACTGAAAACCTCGCACGAACTCCTGGCTCGCTGGGATCTGACACATCCGGATCAGAATCCTCCCTATCAATATGAAATTCTGGTCAAGCGGATGAGATGGTTACAGGCTCTCTCGTCGACATCCGGAGATGCGCCCGTTTTGTCACGCAGTTGGCGGCATCCACTTCTGCTGCAGTTAAGCAAAGAGGGGTACAACGCCAGTGCCGAACTTCAGGCGGCACTGGATGGCGAAGCGTTTCTGGATGGTTGCCGGGTCATTGCCAGCCTGGTTTCGACAGATCAGGGAGAACTCTTGCCTGTGGCGACAGATCCCGATCTGTTTGTCTCGTTACCCTCGGCGATTGATCGAGTCATGAAGCAATACCCGTCACTCCTGGCAGCAATGCGTGACCAGATGGGAACCACAGGCGATGTGCGTATTCGTCAGGCGATGGCCGATGGCAACATCACCGCGATTCGCAATATCACGCTGCAGTTTCCACAAACTATGGCTGCTGCTCAGGCCCATTTATGGCTGGGTGATCGCGCACTTTCGGCTGGCCAGTGGCAGGATGCCATTGAGCACTTTGCCAAGGCGGGCGCCATTCCGGATTCCACACTGGAGGATGCCATCCAACTGCGACAATGGCTCCTGGGAGCAAAACTCCCGGATCGCTTTGACCCGGAAAAAACGCTCCTCCGCCTGCGTGATGATGCACTTCAGGGAACTTCATGGGCGGGTTTGGTACAGACGCGCGAATTCCTCAGGCAGAATGTCTGGGGTGAAGCAGAAACTACAGCTCGAAACGTGGCTCTTCAGCCTGTACCGGCAGTGGCCAACAGTTGGGAAAGCCAGGTCGTTTTCCCCTTTGATCCACCCGCTGGAAAAGATGCGGATCGTTCGGAGTATCGACAGGGCGATCTGTGGACACGTCAGTTAGCCTGCCTTGAGACGGACCACCAACTCATTCTTCATCATCGCTCGCGAACGGTGGCCTTGGATCGAGCCTCGTTGAATCGGAAGTGGCAAAGCGATGCAAATGAAGAACCAGGCTCAGCGATTGCTTACGCGCATCTTCCCTTTAACCCGGTGCAGGCGGGCTCACATCTGTATGTGCGACGTCTCGTCAAAGAGGGTGTAGAACTGGCAGCACTCGATCTCGAAAGTGGTGAAATCCGCTGGACATATCGCGGCGGCAACGAAGGGAGTGAAGACCGTAAGGTCAGTGTGCTTTCCGATGGCTGGTACCTCTTTTCGAGACTGGGAGTGATCGTCGAACGACCAGTGGAAAGCGATGCCGTCTTTATTGAATGGCATGTGCTCGATGCAAGAAGTGGAAAGCTGCTCGAAAGTGTGCCTTTAATCCGCATTCGCGATGTGCTCCCGGGGCAATTCAGCATCACCTCGACCATTTCTGATCAGAAACTCTGGATCACGGCTCCGGGATTGAGTGCCTGCATCACTCATCGTGGCGAAATCCTGTGGCTCAGGCGTCATGTCTGGGTGCCTCGAAGCATCGATACCCGCGAGTTCAACAAAATCTTAAATCCACCTGCGCGAGTGGGAGAACTGGTGCTTGTTGAACCACCGGGTGTTTCTGGTGTCATCGCCATGCATGCCGAGAGCGGGGCGGTCCAGTGGACGTTACCGATCGATGGTTTGATTGGCCGCATGGGCATCGTGAATTCTTTATGGATTGGGCGATCCACCGATGGGCTCATCGCCATTGACTGGGCGACGGGAAAAATCGTGTGGCAGACATCCATGAATGAGTTGGTCGATGCTGTTGCGCTCGATGAAGAGCAACTCCTCGTGGCCCGAAGATCTCGAACGAGCAAAGGCAAGAAAAACCTGGAGGTCGTCTGGCTCGACCCTCGCAATGGAACCATTCGCGGCCAGGGAACCATGGAGATTCCTCAGCAGGATGAATATCAGCTGGGTCAGCTCTTTTTACTCGATCAAAGGATTCTGGGATGGGCGGGAATATCGAATAAACGCCAGCGGGAATTGATCCAAATCACTCCCCAGAACAATCCCACCGATTCCACCAAAGCTTCAGATTAAGAACTCCAAGTGGAACAGCTTGATTGGTCAACGGGAGGATTCGATCGCGTGTCGAATTCGTTGCATCAATCCGCGAACGCCCTGCTGACGTGTCATCCCGAGGGCCGTGGTCAGATGAAGTTTTTCCAGCAGATCGAGTGGTAGATCCCGAAGTTGATCAATGGGTTGCTGATTCAGGCTGGTCACGACGAGAGCCACCAGACCGCGCACAATCGGCGATTTGCGAGGAACATCAGCTTCCAGAATCAACAGGCCATCACGAACTTCAGCAAAGAGATACACAGGTGTCTGACATTCCTGCACCCGGCAGCTTTCCGGAAGTGGGGCCGCTTGCTTCTCTGCGGAAAGGGGTGGCAAAGTCTCCGCGAGTTCCACAATGGTTTCCATGCGATCGCGATCATCGAGATCTGCCAGTTCCAAAGCCCAGTCGTTCAAAGTCATTGTGGTCGCCTTCCTCCTGTATCAAATCCATTACGTACTCTCGATATCCGAACCATCCGACAGATGATTGACTCCTGAATCATACCTTATGCGAGCTTGGTGTTCGTCACTCCCAGAATCCACCCTTCTGTCGTGACTGCGCTTAATTGGAGAGATTCTGTCAAACCCTGAGGCACTCGGAAGTAACTGGAAAGCGTTTGATTTCGAGACATCGCCTGTGCCCAGCGGCACCATGCAAGCACCTGAAGTTCATCGCGAATCCGCCCGGGTTCGAGCGCCTGCTGCGTCGCGACTTCCTGTTTGAGTAAGCCCGGCCAGATCTCTGCGAATAGAATCAAAGGTCGTTGTTCCGGCACAGTCCCGCCGGTTTCCATAGGCCAGACGCACAGATGTGGCTGAAACTCCGGATCCTGGCGGAACGCTTCCAACCGGGCAATACCTGTCAGCGATTGACTTCCGACGCTGCCAATCCCGCATAGCTTCCACGTTTCCTGAGTTCCCGGTGCGAGCGTTTCGACAAACCTTTGACGTGGGAGCAGAATTCCGCCGGTTGTGCGAAAGGGAAACTTTGGTGAATAGTGTGGAGTCAGACTGCCAGCGCGTGCATGGGGAGCACCCCAGTAGGGTCCTTGCATTCCGTCAGACACTTCTTCGGCGACGGCATTTAGATCCGCTGCGTGACGCGTAGTTGACGCGCGAGTGGCTTTCCTGAAGTTCAGGCCGGATTGATGGGGTGAAATTCTGCTGTTAAAGTTGGCCGCCACTTCAAAGCGGTTATTCGCGTTCTGTTCATTGTCGCAAAGTTGAGCTTCGATTTCTTTCCAGAGGTCGCGCCAGTCGGCATCGGTCCGCCGGGTTAACGCTTGAGGCAAACCTTTGGGCGCACCCAGAGCAATATCGATTCCCACAAGTAAACGCTTCTCGGCCTTCAGGCATTGCCGAAAAATCTCTCGCATGAGGCAGCAGGCCTCATAACGCGTGCGACAATAACTGGAGACCGGCTTTTTTCGTGAGGTAAGCTGTGTTGCAATCCAGATAGCATTAGCAGTCGGACGCGAGGGCGAGGGGACACTGGCGGCACTCCAGTCGATAAACATCCAGGCATCAAAACCAGGTGCAGCTACAGGTGATCGGATCGATTTTTGAATAGAGTACTTCACGTCATGTCGATTGTTCAATCATCGGTCCGATCATGCATGCATTGATATCGGCTGGTCACTTAGTGCAGGCAAACGTGAGTCCTGCGACCTATCGAGATTTCCCTCTTGTGACAGCCCTGCCCACTCATGGTAGAATATAGGCGAGGTCAGCTATGGAAACGTCTGGCCTGAAAATGATGAGCTGATGCCAAGCTGCTTGGACACGGCTGGCGGTGGCCGGTACTTCTGAAATCCAGAGAACCCGACCCTCGCCACTCTTGTCGACGGCTTTGCCAGGCTTCATCGAAAGTCACGGTTCCATGTGCTCGGTCATGGCTCGTCAACAGCCAGAAACGGGCATAAGTGCCGGAACCACCGAAGATTTTTCGTTTGGCAAAACCGATTCGCGGCAGATGAGTCACTGGGAAAGCCTCCCCAAGTGACCAGTCATGTCCGCATGACAGGAGTATGTATGGATGAGGCCGCCGGGCAAATGCCCCTGACGGAATGCGAAGCCCGGCTGGGCTATCACTTCCACTCGCCCGAACTGCTGATGCAGGCCCTTTCACATGCCTCCGCTGCCAAAACGCGGCTCGAGTCGAATGAGCGACTCGAATTTCTTGGCGATGCTATTCTCGGTGCCGCTGTCTGCGATCTGCTGTTTCGTAAATATCCCAAATCGACAGAAGGCGAACTGACACGGATCAAATCGTTTGTCGTCAGCCGGCATGTCTGTGGTTTGCTGGCGAAAGAACTTCACCTCGATCAGTTTGTCATTATTGGCAAGGGATTGTGTGGCACGCCCCATGTCCCTGTTTCCATCCTGTCGGCGACCTTCGAATCCGTGATCGCAGCCGTCTTTCTCGATGGGGGCTTTGATGCGGCAAAGGAGTTCATCATTCGATTGATCGAGCCTCATGTCGAACAGATGGTCGGTGCTGAGTATGGCCGAAACTACAAAAGTGTTCTGCAGCAATACGCCCAGAAGACGTTGGGCGAAACTCCCCGCTACGACCTGCTGCAGGAATATGGGCCCGACCATTTGAAGTATTTCAAAGTCTCGGCAGCACTGGGCGAAGTGGTCTATGCCGCCGCCTGGGGGATTAATAAAAAAGAAGCCGAGCAGAAGGCCGCCGCCAATGCTTTGTCTGAGCTAGAAGGCAAGCCCGCACCTCACACAGCCGACGAACTTCCCCCCGAAGTCGCGCGGCTCAAGGCCTCAACCGGGATGAATCTTGCTCAGGAAGATATCATCTCCAGTAACCACGATCGCGACCCCGCTTCTTCGTGCTGAAAACAATCCCTGATCACTTCCCCCGCCCTTTGGGATTTCACGAAGGCAGGAAACAGATTCCATGATCAACTCGCATTTCCAGGCTATGCAGATCCCTTTTCCTGTCGAACAATACTTCGTTACAGGTCAGCATCGAGTCCGTTTTCTACAGAACTTTTGTACCAATGATGTTGCTCGACTGACGCCAAATACAGGCGTCGAGGTCTTCTTTCCGAATGTCAAAGGCCGGATTGTCGGGCACGGCTGGATTCATGCTCTGGAAGATTCGCTCGTGATGACCATAGATGCCGGGACGGGCACATCGCTGCTCCCGCATTTAGAACGCTACATCATTACGGAAGATGTCACATTCACGAAAGCGGCTCTGAAGGATACCTGGCTGGTTGGGGGAGAAACAGCCAACCAACTCTGGGCCGAGATCAGTCAACAACAGCGTGATCTGGCCGCAGAGTCTGTGCATCAGATGATTGCTGGCGTAGGCTGGCGGGCAGCCTTGATGACGGGTTGGAGCCTGCCTGTCGTGGCGGTCTTTATGGATGAACAGGCAGCCCGTGAGGAACTGTCAACTCTGGCGTCGCTGGCAGCCATCAGAAAGGGAACCCTTCTCGATTTCGATCGCTTCCGAGCGACTGTTGGTATGGGCTGGATGGGGGTTGATTACAGCGATGCTCAACTTGCCCAGGAATCGGGGCGGACTGCCGTCGCGATCTCCTTTCACAAAGGCTGTTATCTCGGGCAGGAGCCCATTGCCAGGCTTGACGCCATGGGTCACACCAACAAAGAACTCGTCAGGCTTTCGACAGATTTTTCGCTGATCGATCACGAGATAAACTCGTGGGCGGGTGCCGAACTCTTTGCGGATGCTGAACCCAAAAGCGTTGGAGTCATCACGACGTTCTGTCCGCATGATGACCAACCAGGAGGAGTCGGCCTGGGGTATGTTCGCACGAAGTGGCAGGTCGAAAACCAGATGCTGCATGTCGGCACACCCGAGGGGCCCACAATCACTGTGCATGTGCCGCTCATTCCTGCGAATGAACCGGTTTGATGAATCCTTCCGCTGTTCCCCTTATCAGTGACGGTCGATCAACAGCGATAAGACTGTCTCCGCAAGACCGGCTTTTGCCAATCGCTGACGAAGTTGCTGCAGCAGATACGACTTATGGTTGGCGACAGTCTGTTCGCTGATCGACAAGAGCTGCGCCACTCGTTGATTGGGGAATCCTTTAGCAATGATGAGTTCGCAGCATTTGAGCCGCTCGAATTCTCCGCGGCTCTGCCAACGGAGAACAAGATCCTTCAGGCTTTGAGCCAGGCAGGCTTCAATCGCAGCGGTCGTTTCTCGACCGCGAAAAATGCTCGATGCCTTCAGTTGTCGAGAATCCTGCGGCACAAGTTTTTCGAAGGGCATGTGCCCCGATGAGGAATCGTCAACTACGGTTCCTGTACTGACAACCTGCCGTCTCCCCTCTTTGCGTAAGTGATCAATCAGGAGATGTGCGGCAATCTGATTGATAAAGGGTTCGATGGGCCTCGAATCATCAAAGTTTGGCAACGCCCTCAGAAAGGAGAGGAAGACTTCCTGTACAAGATCTTCGGCTGTCGAGCGGTTCCCTGTGCGGGATTTCATCCAGGCAAAAAGTCGGGGTTCATGCTGATCGACAAGTTCGCGCCAGGCACCGGGCTCCTGGGCACGAATGCGTGCAATCAACCACTGTTCTCGAGTGTTCTCATCCGCAGTCGGAGACGGTTCCTGTGACATCACTCAAATCACCCTGGATGAAGAAACATCCGAACTTAAGCCATGCTGTGCTTCCGGCGACTGTACTGCATCATGCCCCAGGCCAGCAAAGCCAGACCTGCACCGGCAGCACCGAGAATCGTCAATCTCTGGGAAGAAACCTGTTCTTCATGCAATTGATGCAATCGATGGAGCGTCACCGTGGGCACGAACTGACTGGAGGAAACCAGTAAATGGACGGCATACATCCTGGCAGTGGCATTTCCAAACTGATGTTCGGTTTCTTCGACAGCCTTTTGCACGACGGCCGCCATCACCTCTGCTGAAGGATCAATCGATGTTCTGTTGAGTGGGGGCAAATCTGGATGCCGCCGCTGAATCTCGCTGATACTCCAGGCCGAGAGCTTCTGGCTGGCATCGGCTTCAGCTTCGGCCAAAGTGGGAAACCGGCCCGAAACCAGATGGATGTGGTGTGCTGGTACTTTGCTGATTTCAACGGCCCAATCGGGCAAAGGCGAAAGTCGTTCAAAATCTGTTGATACCAGGGGAGCTTGTTCTGGAAGTGAAGCGACAATCACAGCCGGGACGTTTTCCGGCTGAGTGGCATCTGCGGGATGTGCTTCGAAGCTACTCGTCGATTGAGGTCGAGGAACATCAGTGGCTTTGGCACTGTTTAATGCTTTGTTTGTTTGTGGAGCCAGTGCTGGGGATGATGCTGGCAGACTGGCTTTCCACGTGGGCACGTTGCGCAATTGTTCTGTCAGGATCGACTCAACCGGTTGAGGCCCTGCCCATGGCCCATATTCTGGTTGAATGACGACATGCTCGGAGAACTGCCCGCTCAGAGGCTCCAGCCGTGGAAATCCAGTTTGACTTTCAATTCCTGAATGATGAGTGATGTGGACGCTGGTGGCGACAGTCCGGACGCCAATCAGCGACAAAAGACCGGCACCAATCAAAACGACACTCACCAGAGCAATCACTCCGGCATGCGATTTCTGTGGCCGCTTTGTTGAAAGCGGGATACCCCTGAAATCCTCTGCACGATTCTTGGGAAGTGATTGTGGATTGGTTTTCCTGGGCTGAGTCGCACCCGGATTCTTTTCGCGGGAAGGGCTCACAGCCTGACCAATCCCGAAGAACAGCAGTGCCAGAATCACTCCCACCGTCAAGGCACCAAACACCACCACGGCAAGGATGATGATTATTACAAACCACCCAATGGCTAAGCTCATGTTCCCAAGCCCTTTATCTTAATCCGAAGCAGTCCACGAGCCTTCTCTTGAATGGCAGGTGACTCGATTACCCTCTGACGAATCTGATCAGATCCAGCTACTGCTCCATGCTCTCCCGATAAGTAGATGAGCCTTGGATGACTGGTGTCGAAAGTTGCAGCACGCAGGAAATCCAGCCGGCGAACAAGCAGCCCCAAATGGGTGGAAACCAGATCACGAACGACAACATCCAACCCGCCATCGTCGAGAATAGAATTGTTATGGCTGAGAACCGTTCATCTCGCTGAAGGCTCGCCTGTTGTGACCAATTCCCGAGAGCCACCAAGCTGGCAAAGTACAGAACCCATGAAAGCCAGGAGGGGACACCCCCGTCCAGCCGCAGTTTTTGAGCTCCCAATTGACGCACCATGGCGGCATGTTCTGGTGCTGCCAGCAGATTTTCGGCCATCAGGTAATTCATCAACAGATAACCACAGGCCCCCATCATTCCACCCAGCAACAGACTCGACATCCATGTCAATGGGGCCGGCTTACTCTCGCGTCTCGACCACCAGAAGATTGTTTGAAAAACCAATACGACCAGTGCGGACTGTGCAGCGAGTAACCCCATCCCCGTCAGGTTCTGCCAGGGCGGTGAAGGCACAAATGGCGGCAAAGCGATGGCCAAAGCAGCAGCCAGGCCCATCGAAAGCACCATGGTCAGAAAGACCGCCTGTGACCAGCCCCCCAGTAAACCACCAGGAATCAGACGAGCCAACTCCCCATTGGAATCACTCGCAGGCGACCAATGACGCAACCGGTTGCTCTCTGCACGCTTTCCGTGAGCCAGCCGCCGATGACCCGATTTCTGGCCTGATGGCAAAAACTCAGTGATTGGGACAGGCGGCTGCAGCGCGGGCATGGGAGGCAGGTCTTTCTTGACTTCGTAAAAAGTGACTGGTTGTTGAGTTTTTGTTGGTATCGATCTCGCCACTGCGTCCCCGGCGACAGCCGCTACCCGCTCGAAACCGGCAGGTACCAGAGCCGACATGACGCCTTCATGAAACTCCTGAAGCGAGGGATAACGCTCAGCTGCGTTCTTCGCGAGAGCCTTTTGTAACACGGGTCGCAAGGCGAGGGGCAATTGCTTGGTTTCGGGCAGGTGTGTCAGATGTCGCATCAGGACTTCGCCCGTGGTCTCACCTGAAAAGGGGACTTTGCCTGTCAATAACTCATACAGAATCACCGCGAGGCTGTAGTAGTCGATGCTTGGACCATATCGACCATGCGAAACTTCCGGTGCCATGTAATGCACCGTCCCAATGGTCTGTGTATGCAGGGCATCCACCTGATCCATCAGTTTCGAAAGACCAACATCGCCAATTTTGACCACACCATGCGTACGGTAGATGTTCGCCGGCTTCAAATCGCGATGCACAATTCCCCGCGAATGGAGATATTCCAGACCCTGCACAATTCCCGAAAACCACTCCGCCACCTCGTCATGAGGTAAACCCTGGGGATGATTGGCAATGACATCGTCCAGAGTCACGCCGTCGATATACTCCATGACAATCCAGGCACAGGCCTCGTTGTCATACAGAATGTCATAAATCGAAACGAGGTTGGGGTGATTGAGGTTCAGGCATTGGCGGACACCACGAAGTTCAATCTCTGTTCCTCGTTGTAGTAGCTTGAGTGCGACGCGCTTCCCGCCAGCCGACAGACCTTCGTAGACTTCACCAAATCCGCCCCGCTGGATTCCTCGCGTAATCACGTAACCAGAGAGCGGACGACTTTGAGGAGCGTACTGAAATCGCATGCACACTCCTCCTTTCCTGTTCCAGCAACTCGTACCTGAATGACCTGTCACACCATGCATACTGCCTCCCCCTTGCGGGGGAGTAGCAGCTTTGACTGAGCCTACGCCGTGCATTTCTCTTCAGGTAGGGTACATGAAGTTCTGACGGAATGTACCAGCGCCTTATCGAATTGCTGCACAGCCTGCCTGACTTCGTGGAGTGAGCATTGTGCAACAACCTCACCCACACTCATGTACCGTGTGCTAGTGAGCCTGTGCCACACCGTCCTGAGGTTTGGCTTCAGGCTGGAAGTAGTTGTCGATCTGACGGGCCAGATCTTCTGTGGTTTGGGGAATGGCCGATTCTTCGATAGGAATCAACCCGGAGATCTGTCCTGATTGATCGATCAACTTCTCCTTGATGTCGAGCTGGCGATTCAGATTGGTGATCAACTCACGTGCCCGGCTCAAATTGGAGTCGTCAATCGTCACGCTGGTCGCGGCTTCGGCGGCACGCACAGTTTCCAGTCGAGCCGTCAACTGTTCGAGTTGGACTTCGAGATCCTGCTTGGATTTGAGCATCGTCGCCAGTTTTTCCTGATTGGCAGTCAACGTCTGCTCCCGAGCGAGCAACACCTTCTGATCAGCAGCGAGCGTTTGCTCGGCGGCCTTGAAACGTTCAAAACGGATCGAAAGATCACGCTGCACATCATTGGCTGAATACGTATGGCCTGCGTAACGGAATGTCCCCTGACCACTCGACAGGTTCGCCTTCTGGGACAAAATCAACTGCTTCTGGTGATCCAGATTGCCGCTTCGACTGGCGATCTGATTTCGCAGCTGCTGCGTATCGACCTGCTGCTCGGCAATCACCTGCATGCACTTCCGAATGTCAGGTACCAGCTTTTCGACCAGTTCACGAGCCCTGGCAATCTCAAATTCCACGGGGACTTCCGCCTTCACGGCACTCCGCAGACTTTTCGCACTCGTAAAGAGATAACTCGGCAGTTCTGCACCGAACACGAGTGCCCCCAGACTCAGAACTCCCACACCGGCAAACAGCAATTTTTTGAGCATGATTCCCCCCGTCGTCCTGGATCAAACTTTGCATTGAACAGTTCGTGAGTCGCAGCACTCAGCCATATGAACACAATTTCACTTCAAACGGGTTCTCGGGCTGATGACGACTCTCTGAGGGGTGATTCGCTCGATGTTTCAATTTCTTGGCGCAATTCTGGATTCTTGTGAGATTTTCTCATGCAGGAATCAAACAGCATTAAAAGTCAAATGGATCACAGTTCGGTGGATGTCACTTTGCAACACGATGCTCTTTGTGAACTGACAATCGCGACAATCCGGATTATTCGGAATTGTTGCCGGTGAACTCTCGAATTTTCACCTCGTTTTTTGACTTCGTTCCGACATGACCTAGGTTCCTTTCAGTTGCGGGAAAATCCTCAAAGGAACTTGTCATGAAGAAGTATCTCGGGTTGTTACTGATGCTGGTGGCGGCCACCTGTTCAACGATGCATGAGGCCTGTGCACAGGCCGCCAAGAATCCATTCAATCTGCCGAAATATACTGCCGTACAAAAAGCGAAGTCGGATACTCGTTCGACTCAGTTCGCGAATAATGTCATGCCCACCTTTCAGCAGTTCATCAATAAAAGCCTGAAGGAAGCGTCGCAATTCAAGGTGGCTCCAGACTACGTTCTCGACCCCACCCGGCTTTATCTGCCACTAACCACACTTCAACCAGTACGTGTCTACTTCGTCCATGAGGGGGCTGGTTATCGCAACCAGTTGGGTGTGTCGATAGTCGATGCCGGGCACGGACGCAGCGGCTCTTCGGCACTCATAGACCCACTCTCGCAAGGAAAGCTGATTTTTGACGATGCCTCTTTTGAAGTGACTCAGGTCAAAGACAAAAA
>JAIXUU010000183.1 GCA_027483405.1 Planctomyces sp.
AACGCCACTGGCAGAAGATCCGGCGGCACAAGCCCGTCTTAAGGAAGTCTCGTCAAAGCTTGTCGCAGGTCAACCGAAAGGAACCAGCAAACTGCTGCTCAGCCAGAAAATCCCAAGCGAGATCTTGAAGAAGGAGATGAAATACTCGATTTATCTTCCCGCTGGTTATGAAGGCTCGACGACTTCGTATCCTGTGCTCTATCTGCTCCATGGCTTTGGTGACGATGAAACGAGCTGGCAGTTGAAGGGAAACATGCAACCCCTCGCGGATGCTGCCATAGCGACTCGCAGGGCTCTTCCCATGATCATCGTCATGCCCGATGCTGAGAAGCGTTATTACATGAACAGCGTGATGGGCGAGTACATGTACGAAGATTATTTCATTAAGGAACTGATGCCGCATATTGAGAAAACCTATCGCACCAGGACAGATCGGGCGGATCGAGCACTTTCGGGGCTGTCGATGGGTGGCTATGGGAGCCTGCTCTACGCTTTGCACCATCCCGAGTTGTTTGCCTCCTGCTATGCCATGAGTGCCGGTGTTCGCTCGGATGAGGAAATGCGGGCCATTCCGTTTGCCGAGTTCAAAAAGCGGTACGTTCCTTCCGTCGGCGATCTTGAGGAAGGAGATGAACGGATCACTGAGTTTTACAATCGGAACAGTGTGCTGTACCTGCTGCCAAAAACGCCCGTGGAACAGCTCAAACAGACCCGCTGGTTCATCGATTGTGGGGACGACGACTTTCTTTACAAAGGGAACTCGCTCCTGCACATCACCTTCAGCGACCTGAAAATTCCGCATGAGTACCGCGTCCGTGATGGCGGGCACAACTGGAAGTACTGGCAACGCTCACTCCCGGATGCCCTGGAGTTTGTCTCTGAATCGTTTTCGAAGGGGAGATAATCCCGCATCGACAACCGCAGAGGTGAAAACGTTCCCTTTTCGTCACTGCTCAATCTGCATAGAATCTGGGAGTCCCGAGTTAACTACCTGTTTCCCGGAAGTGTGACCTTGAGCGAATTCGTTGAGCCGCTGGGAAAGCGAATTCTGATCCGTAAAGACGAGAGCAAGCAAAAGACCCGCGGCGGGATTGTGTTGCCGGATCAGGCTGAAATTCCGACGATTACCGGCCGCGTGGTCGAAATCAGTGTGTTGATCGAGCGCGATCTCGACTTCCCGGTGAAGAAATACGACAAGGTGTTGTTTCACCCGAAGAATGCCATTCCGGTCGATTTTGAGCCCGACAATCTGCTCTATGTGGTTCCGATTGAAGATGTGGTTGCCGTCTTCCGCCGGTCGGAACCTGTACGTCCCCCTCGTAAGTCAAAAGGCAAAAAAGATATCGAACCTGACGAGTTGGGCGAATAGTTTTGCCGCCGTCATGTTGTGGAAGCTGGTTTTCACTGCGGCGACGGTGCGAACAGTCCATGTGATTGAGCATCAGTCGTCGAGAATCTGGTGACGACCTTCCATCACGAAACCCCAATTGTGAACGATGGGTAGTCTCCCGTATTGGGCGAATAGCGGTCCGAGGAAACATTCGATGTCGGGTTCAGCCACTCCTGAAGAACGATCTGCCTCTTCCACATTTCGCCGCTGGATCTGGCCTGGAGTGACGCTGCTGCTGGCAGGAGTCGCACAAACAGCACTCTATCTGACGTACAGTGAAGATCGCACCATGCTCATCATGACGACGCTCTTCGTCTGGCCAGCGACGATCTTCTCACTGCTGCTCTGGTGGGTTTTCGGCTCTGGATTCACCTGGAGATCACGTCTCATTGGCCTAGGAAGCCTGCTTTTCGTTTGTGGTCTGGGCGCTTCAGTCGCCACGATTGAAGGATTTAATGGCGATATGGTGCCCCGCTTGGTGTGGCGTTGGGCTCCCAAAGCGGAAGCTGCTGCCCGAAACGTTCCTGTCACTCCTCAGGAAGGAGCTGTTGCCACACCTATTCTCACCGCCGGGCCGGGAGACTGGGTTCAATTTCGCGGACCGGATCGCGCGGGTGTGGCCACTGGAGTGACTATCCCTCTGTCTTGGAGTGAAACCACTCCTCCGCAGAAACTCTGGGGTAAGCCGATTGGTGTCGGCTGGTCGAGCTTCGCAGTCATCGGAGACCGGATCTTCACGCAAACGCAGGTCGAGCAGGAAGAGCAGGTGCTCTGCCTCGAACTGGCCACGGGCAACGTTCTCTGGAAACACGCCGATCAGACCCGCTTCTCGGAAGCGATGGGTGGTGACGGCCCCAGAGCCACTCCCACGTTTCTCGAAGGCAAACTGTATACTCTCGGTGCGACTGGCATACTGAACAGTTTCGATGCGGCTACAGGAAAAGTTCTGTGGTCGGCGAACATTCTCAAGGATGCTGACGCCAGCAATATCCCGTGGGCCATGGCCGGTTCACCTCTGATTGAAGATGGTCTCGTCATTGTCAATCCCGGTGGAAAAGAAGGCCATTCGATTGCTGCGTATCGTGCGACGGATGGCCAGCTCATGTGGTCTGTCGGCGATTACGAAGCCAGCTACACAGCGCCACGGGTGGAGACGATTCACGGCGTTCGCCAGGTTCTCGTCTTCCATGCTGCTGGTCTTTCCGGGCTCGATCCAAAAACTGGCAAAGAATTATGGATGTTCCCCTGGGTCAACCAGCCCAAGGTCAACGCCTGCCAGCCGATTCTGCTCCCTGATCAATCGCTCTTTCTCTCCTGTGGATACTCGGTCGGGAGTGCCCGAATCGAACTTACACCTGCCGAACCTTCGTGGCAGGTCAAACCGATCTGGAAAACCAACAAATTCCGGTTGAAATTCAACGACGGAATTCTCAAAGACGGCTACATCTATGGCCTCGATGAGAACCGCCTCGCCTGCCTCGATATCGCGACTGGAAAGATCAAATGGAAGGGCACACCCTACGGCTATGGCCAGATCCTGTTGACAGATAACTCGATACTCGTCAGTTGTGAAAATGGCGAGCTGGCACTCGTGGAACCAACTCCCGAAAAGTTTGTCGAAATCACGAAGTTCCGTGTTCTACCCGATGCGACCACCTGGGCTCACCCAGTCATCGCCCACGGAAAACTCCTCGTGCGCAATAATCAGGAACTCGCCTGCTATCAGGTAGGAAATCCGCCTCAATAATCGACAGGATGGATCAAACTTCCCTCAGCATCTGAGGCTTACCCCCACAACTCTCTGTGGTGATCAATACTCACCGCTGCGACTGATCACTCGATCTGATATCATCAATTATTGATACTTCGATATTGACCATATCAGCCTGAGGATCGACCCGCTGTGACTTCTTCCAAATTCATCGCTCTAGCTTTCGCCACCTTTCTGTTGACCGGCGTTACTTTAGTCGGTTCGCCGCTTATCGCTCAGACGAACTCTTCCCGTGAAGAATCCCCGGCTGCTCAATCAACAGCTTCTACCCCAGCCGATTCTTCCAGCACATTCCCGGCCCCGTTCAATACAGAGAAATCGTCGACCGATTCCTTAATGCCAGCCAGTGAAGCAGCAGCGAAAACGCCGCTTCCCTCGGGGCTCAAGGTGAATGTTTTTGCCGCTGAACCCGACGTTCAAAACCCGATTGCCATGTGCTGGGATTCTCTGGGCCGGCTGTGGATCCTGGAGAACTACACTTACGCCGAACGCACACAACGATTCGAACCCACACTGCGCGACCGAGTCCTGATTCTTGAAGACAAAGACCGCGATGGAGTGATGGATCAGCGGAAAGTCTTCACTGATGACATCCGGCAATGCACCAGCATTGCGATTGGTCATGGCGGAGTCTGGCTGCTCGCTTTGCCGCAACTGATTTTCATCCCCGATGCCAACCATGACGACATTCCCGATGGACCGGCTCAGGTGATGCTCGATGGCTTCGAAGTCGCCCGCGAAAACCATCATAACTTTGCCAATGGTCTCAAATGGGGGCCGGATGGCTGGCTCTATGGCCGCTGTGGGGGTTCCTGCCCAGCTCGTGTGGGTCTGCCCGATGCTCGTCCTGAAGAACGTGTGGCACTCGAAGGGGGCATATGGCGCTATCATCCTGTCTCGCGCGAGGTCGAAGTTCTGACCACTGGGACGACCAATCCCTGGGGACACGACTGGAACGAGTTCTACGAGATTTTCTTCGTCAACACCGTCAATGGCCACCTCTGGCATGCGATCCCTGGTGCACACTATACCCGCCCCTTCACGCTCGACCCGAATACCCGCACCTATGGCCTGATTGATCAACATGCCGACCATTATCACTTTGATACGGGAAAGAGTTGGACAGCCTCACGCGATGGCGCGGCCAGTTCACTGGGCGGCGGCCATGCTCATTCGGGAACGATGATCTACCTGGGCGGCCAATGGCCAGAAGAATACAGGGGCCAGCTCTTCACGCTGAATTTCCATGGTCGGCGCATCAATGTCGAACAACTCGATCGCGAAGGGAGCGGCTATGTCGCTCGCCACCGGCCCGACATGTTCCTCTCACCCGATCCGTGGTTTCGAGGGATCGATCTCGATTATGGGCCGGATGGCAATGTCTATGTGCTCGACTGGAGCGATACCGGAGAATGCCACGAACATACCGGCGTGCATCGCACCAGCGGTCGCATTTATCGCATGAGTTCCACCAGCAACTCACCACGACCAGCAAAACCACTGACGCGAACAGTTCCATTCCATGCCGTGAATGATTTACTGCTGGTTCCATTACTGGCATCCACCAACGAGTGGGATGTTCGTCAGGCTCGCCTCGAGCTGGCACATCGAGCGCGAACCAAAACCTTAGCCCCAGAGACGTTTTCGACGCTGCAGCAGCTCTTTGCCGAAATGAACCAGTCCAGCACTGGCAAAGCTCCCGAAGGGTTTGCACAGGCTCAGCTGCGCCTGCTGGTGACGATCGGAGCCATTGCCGGGATGCAGCAGCAAAGCCTGCCGCCGCAAACTTTGGCGCTGGCACTGCAATCGCCTCATGAATCGGTACGTGCGTGGGCCATTCGTCTCGCCACGGATCGGCTTCCGATCGACGACGCCATGAGCCGGCAGCGCTCGCGATCAGCCGCAGAGCAGGCAGCGATACTGCTCCATGCCCGTCAACAATTGCCCATGTTGCTGGAACGAGCCCAGCACGATCCATCGCCCTTCGTACGGCTGGTTCTCGCTTCGACCCTGCAGCGATTGCCAGTCGAACTCAGGCCACAACTGGCTGCCCTGCTGATGAAAGATGCTCGCGATGATAACGATCACAATCTGCCACTCATGGTCTGGTATGGGCTGATTCCTGTCGCTGAAGCGGTACCTCAAGAACTGGTTAAAGTCTTTCAGGAGAGCCAATGGCCTTCTGTGCGGCAGAAGATAGTTCGTCGGCTGGCAGAAGATCTGGAATCGAAGCCCGAGCATATGGATGCCCTCGTCGGAAAAGTCGTCCAGCAGAAAGATCCCACTCAGTTATTCGATCTAGCGGCTGGACTGACCGATGGTCTCAAAGGCTGGCGAAAAGCCAAAGCCCCTAATGCGTGGCCTCAAGTGATCGCTGTCGTGGAGGCGACGCCGATGTTATCGAACGATGCCAAACTCAGGACGCTGCTCACTGACCTGAATCTGCTTTTTGGCGATGGCCGGGCCATGGCCGATGTCCGCCGGGTCGCGACGGATAGCCAGGCCGATCCTGCCAATCGTCTTGCGGCCCTGGCCACACTTTCTGAAAATCATCCCGACGATCTTGACCAGATCCTCGTGCCGCTGCTGAAGGAAGCCCGCTTCAATGTGGCATCTGCCAAAGGCCTCGCCAACTGGAATCATTCCCGGGCTAATCGTCCACAGATCGGCCAGCAGATTGTGGCGAGTTATCGCTCTTTCCGAGCCCCCGTCCGCCCCGAAATCATTTCGTTACTGACCACTCGCCGGGAGTATGCTCAAGCTCTGATCAAGGGACTCGAAGAGGGGAAAATTCCGACGGCTGATATCACTGCTTTCGATGTGCGCCAAATGCGGGCCTTGAAAGAACCGGCCCTCGACGAAGCTTTAACCAAGCTCTGGGGGGAAGCGCGGGAAACAACTGCTGATAAGCGGGTGGCCATTGAACAGCTCAAGGAAAAACTGACTGTCGATACCCTGGCCAAAGCCTCGCTGGGCGATGGCCGCGTGCTCTTTACTACGCATTGTGCCAAATGTCACAAACTCTATGGCGAAGGGGGCGCGATTGGCCCTGACCTGACGGGAGCCCAGCGGTCGAATCTCGATTACCTGCTGGAAAACATTCTCGACCCCAGCAGTGTGGTTTTCAAAGATTACCGTATGTCGGTGGCTGAACTCGAAGATGGCCGCGTCCTTTCGGGAATCATCGTCGAGCAGACACCCCGGACACTCACACTGCAGACCCAGACAGAAAAATTGACCATCGAGCGCGGTGAGATTGTGGAACTGACGCCGACAAATTTATCACCCATGCCGGATGGCATTCTCCAGCCACTCAGTGAAACCCAGATTCGCGACCTGATCGCTTACCTCAAGCATCCCCAGCAGGTGCCCCTGCCAGCTCGCTGAACCAGAAATTCTTCGTTCATAAACACATGCTCACCATGATGCTTTTTGCGAAATGCTCAAAAATGCGGGTGGGGCTTATCGGCAAAAGATAAACCGTTCTTGACTGAAAATTCGATTTTCTTCTAAAACGCCATAAGTCGCTCGACGGCAGGATTTCCATTGAGGAATTCCCCTGGCCTTTTAGAGCCGAATGTTCACTTAACTTCAGGGGAAGAATCATGGGTGAAGGGATGCACCTCGAGACCAATACACCGGCTCCGGCAGCCGCCAAAAAGCCAAAATCCAAGTGGATTAAGCCAGTCGCCTTTATCGCTGGCACTGCAGCCATTCTCACTGCCGGCGGTTTTGTGATGCAGTCAATGAGCCCGAAAGTGGGCCAGGCTGCGACAGAAACAGCTGGAAAAGCTACGCCAACCACAGATCGCCCGGTGAAGGTGATGGCTCGCGTTAATAAGGAAATCATTCCTTTTGACATGGTCGCTGAAGAATGCGTTGCCCGATACGGCAAAGAAGTTCTCGACGACATTATCAATCGCACCATGATCCAGCAGGCCTGTGAAGCCGCTGGCGTGACTGTGACCGAAGAAGAAGTCACAGCCGAAATCAACCGCATTGCCAAGCGTTTCAACCTGGATGTCAACAACTGGTATCAGATGCTTCAGGCCGAACGCGGCATCAATCCTCAGCAGTATCGCCGCAGCGTGATCTGGCCGATGCTGGCACTGAAGAAGCTCGCCAGCGAAAAAGTCGACATCAAGGAAGAAGAGCTGAATCGCGCTTTTGTTCGCAACTACGGCCCTCGCGTCAAGGCCCGCATGATCCTTATGGATAACCTCCGCCGCGCGACGACTGTGTGGGAAAAGGCGAATGCTGACGCTGATAACTTTGAAAAGTATGCTCAGGAATTCTCGATTGATCCCCAGAGCCGGGCACTTGGCGGTTCCGTACCACCAATTCCCAAGTACTCTGGCAACGACAGCCTCGAGAAGGCCGCCTTTGCTCTGAAGGAAGGCGAAGTCTCTGGCGTGATCGAAGTGGGCCCCAGCCGCTTTGCGATTATCAAGTGCGAAGGCCGCACGGTTCCCACGGTCAACGAGCTGACTCAGGAAATCCGCGATTCGCTCTACGACGAACTTGCCGAACAGAAGACACAGGTCTCTGTCGCCAAGACCTTCGAGGAAATCCAGAAGTCCACACGCATCGACAATTACCTGACTGCGACAGTGACTGGCCCAGATCGTGTTCCCGCCGCCAATGCTCCTGGTGCGAACGCACCCGGTGCTCCTCAGCAGCCAGCCGCTCCGACAGGCGCCGTTCGCCTCGGAAATCGTCCTGCGAATAATGGCAACTGATTGATCACGAACACCGCCTGATCAAGACAGACTGACTCAATCCCTGCAGCCCGGCTTCTCCTCAAGAAGCCGGGCTGTTGTCATTTGATGACGACCTTTGAGCTTTAAGCACAAACCATCCACGCTTGCCGCTGTGAAACAAATCCATTCAACGTTGAACTCATCCAAGGCGGCCCGAGAGTCCTCGATTCCACTTTCTCCACTCTGTACGGTCGAACGAGTTCGAGATCGTGCATTTTCTTGCAGTGTGTGGCAATCTATTTCTCGAAGCTTACGACAAATCCCCTGTATTCCTCTGCATCGAGCAATAGAGAACAAGATGCTTTCTCCACTCAATACGCCGTTGGTCCCTGTCTCACTGGATGGTGGTTCGCCAATCTACGCGAAGCTGGAATACCTGCAGCCCTCGGGTTCGACCAAAGATCGCTTGTCGTTCTTCATTCTCGGCAAAGCGATACGAAACGGGACTTTGAAGCGAGGCCAATCGGTGATCGAAGCGTCGAGTGGTTCGACGAGCATTTCTCTGGCGATGGTTTGCGCTCATCTGGGGCTCAAGTTTATCGCCGTCATGCCGGAAGGCGTCAGTCAGGAGCGCATCAAAAGCATTACCGCTTATGGTGCACAGGTGGTTTTAACCCCGGCGAGTGAAGGCATTCTGGGTTCACTCTCCATGTGCCGGAAGCTGGCTGAGGAGCAGGAGGGATTTCTGCCCCGGCAGTTTGAGAACCTCGACAATGCGCGGGCTCATCAGACGCAGACTGCTCAAGAAATTGCCCATGAACTCGGGACGGAATGCATTGATGCGTTCGTTTCGGGGGTGGGCACTGGAGGCACGCTGGTCGGCAACTATTGGGGTCTGCGGGATTTTGGCTGTCCTGTATCGGCAGTGCTGGCCAAGCCTGTGAGCCGGCAATTGATCTCCGATGTCGAGTGCTGCAGTTTTTCGGGGAAGATTCCCGGCGTAGTCGATGGGTTATCCACGATCTATCGCGAAGCGAAAATCGACCATCTGATCGAAATCGAAGTCGATGACGCCCTGGCGATCGAAACGACAAAAAAGCTCATTAAAAAGGGCTATCCCGTCGGCCCGAGTTCCGGTCTCAACTTTGCAGCTGGGGAAATCTTGCGCGAGAAACATCCACATTTGAAAACAATTGTGACGATCTTCCCGGATCGCATGGACCGCTACTTCAGCACGCCCCTCTTTGCGTAGTGATCAGGACATTCTCAGATTAACGAGCCTGCTTTCGACTGGTACAAAGAAAGCCGCCATGTGTCGCCAGGACTTCATCCTCGACCGATCGGAATAGAGGAGGAGCTCCACTGAGAGTGGAAGAGCGCCGGTGAGCGACGATCTACGATAAACCGACAGACCCGGTCTGGTCAGGCGTAAAGTCTTTCTGGGGATCTTGATTGTCTGCTTCGGTGATGACCGCCTGATACCTCACCGCTTTGGACGGGGACAATTCATACCGGCGGCGGTGCCCCGGTATTGGGCGCCTGTAATCAAAGAAGAGTGCACCGGCTTCAACGATAACTGCTAACCGTAACTCCAAACGCTCTGGAACAGAGACGCCCCGCGCGGCCAGTTCCTGCCTCAGCCTCTCCCACCGCTTGCGTTTACTTAAGTCGAGGTGGCAACCATTCTCGTAGCAGCAATATGCCGACCCGGTGAAGAAGGAAAGGTTCAGCTCGATCACTTGCCCGTCGAGTCGAGCCGATACTCCGTAGTTTGGTTGTTCCCGCGATGCAGGATTTTCCGGTGTCGGCCCACGATTGCGGGCAAGGTAGGCCGCAATGGCAGGAGTCAAATCCAAAGTCATTCTGAGAAATCCTCGGGCTACAGCACGATGGGTCTACCGTGTAGTAGCCTGTCAACTTGCTGTGTGTGAAACCATGATTGGCAGCTTTGTACTATGCTTTGCGATTCAGCAGAATTATGGTTTGCGTTTTGCACGAACGGCATCACAGGTGTCAATTTCCGAGTCTATACAGCGTAGATTGAAATGACCGCCTTGTTCGGTTGGGTCGTAATTGTGTGATCGGATAGCGAGTAGAAGAATACGCTGAATGAGTCGATTCGTTACAACAATCTGGTCGCCGTTTGATAGTAGGCAGTGCGCACCGATGGGCTTCCATGATTCTTGATAGGACAGGCTACAGGAAATCACGGAACCTGCACTGTGTTTGGGCCAGATCGTAATGGAGATGTAGCCATCATTGCCAGAAGCACGCCAGTGGTATTCGGTATTGGCAACAGTGATGTTCCGGGCGTGCTTCGTGTTACGAGCCATTTGCAGACCGCTAATTAAATCTGGCTCACAGAGGCAAAGCCAGGACACGTTCCACATCAAAAGGTTCACATTCTCGTTCGCCAGCGATAAAGACTTTTCCTTCTCTCATACCGGCACTCTATTGAAGCTGCGGGGCGCCCGGA
>JAIXUU010000318.1 GCA_027483405.1 Planctomyces sp.
TATAAACTGACTATAGTCGTTAGACTCAGGAAAAGGCAAGCATGACCCAAGAACGCGCGAAAGTTTGTCTGGTTGTCGGTGCTGGCGACGGCCTTGGCGGGGCGATTGCGCGCGCCTTTGCGGCCCAAGGCATGATAGTCTGTATGACAAGGCGGTCCCGAAACCTCGATAGCTTAGAGGCTTTGGCCCAATCCATCCGCGATCAAGGCGGGCAGGCCCATGCCTTTGGCATTGATGCACGCGAAGAAGAGCCAATGGTGGCCTTAATTGAAAAGATCGAGGCCGAGATTGGCGACCTTGAGGTGTTAGCCTTTAACATCGGGGCCAATGTGCGCTTTTCCATCACCGACACCACGTCGCGCGTGTATCAAAAGGTTTGGGAGATGGCGGCCTTTGCAGGCTTTGTCGCCGGGCGCGAGGCTGCCCGCGTGATGAGCCCGCGCGGTCGGGGTACCATTATTTTCACCGGCGCGACGGCGAGCCTTAGAGGTCGAGACGGCTTTTCTGCCTTTGCGGGGGCCAAGCACGCGTTGCGGGCGCTGGCCCAAAGCATGGCGCGTGAACTGGGGCCCAAAGGCCTGCATGTCGCCCATGTGATCCTAGACGGCATGGTTGAAGGTACCTTTATCAAAGGCCTTCTGCCCGATTATGACGCGCGCTTGAGCGCAGGCGACATCATTCAAGTCGATGAAGCCGCGAAGAATTGGGTCTGGCTGTGGAGCCAAAACAAATGCGCGTGGACCCATGAATTGGATCTGCGGCCTGGAAGCGAAACCTGGTGAGGAAGACATGAAACAACTTGAATTTATTTTCGATTTTGCGAGCCCAAATGCCTATTTGGCCTATCATGCCTTGGGGCCAATCCTCGAAGCGACGGGGGCAGAGCTTGTCATTACCCCCTGTCTTTTGGGTGGCATTTTCAAAGCCACCAGCAACCAAGCGCCGATGGTGGCGTTTGGCGGCATTAAGGGCAAAATGGACTATGAAATGCTGGAGATGCGCCGCTTTATCGCCCGTCACAGCTTGACTGCCTTCAAGATGAACCCGCATTTTCCTCTCAATTCCATCCATTCGATCCGTGGCCTCGTCGCGGCGCAAGCTGCGGGGGTTGGCACGACCTACCTCGAAGCGGTGCTCAAAGGCTTCTGGGAGGATGGCTTGAAGATGGATGATATGACGGTGATCGCAGACGTTCTGAGCCAAGCCGGCCTAGACGGCCCGGCCCTGATGGCCGCCACGGCAGAGCCCGATGTGAAAGCGACCCTTGTGGCCAATACCGAAGCAGCTGTCGCCCGTGGCGTCTTTGGCATCCCCAGCTTCTTTGTTGCCGGTGAGCTTTATTTTGGCAAAGACCGTCTGGGGCAAGTGAATGAGGCCTTGGCCGCATGAGTGAGGATCAAGCCCCTACCCGCTTTGATACGCTTCTAAGCCAAATGGCTGAAACGGACGGGCAGTATCGCGTCACCGTCGGGCCAGATTGGATGCAAGGGCGCACCCTTTACGGTGGGATTTCTGCGGCCCTGTGCCTACGTGCAGTCCGCATGGCCTATCCAGACCTACCTGCCCTGCGCTCTGCTTTGATCGCTTTTGCAGGGCCCAGTGCTGGTGATGTTTCGATCCGGCCGCACCTACTGCGGCAGGGCAAGTCTGCCGCCTTTGTCACCGCTGATTTGACAAGCGAAGCGGGCTTTGGCGTGCATGCGACCTTCTGCTTTGGGGCCAATCGTGCATCGGCCAAACGGCAAGTGCTGTTGGAAATGCCGAGCCTGCCGACCCCAGATGAGGTGTTTCGACCCTTCGCGAAGGATCGCCCCCGCCCGCTCTTCACTGACCATTTCGACATGCGCGTGGCCAAAGGGGCTTTGCCCGTCTCTGGTGCAACGGACGCCGACATTTATTGGTGGCTGAAAGCGCTTGATAGCCATGAGGATTTTGCCGAAGCCACGCTTCTGGCCTTGGCCGACGCCCCGCCGCCAGCGGCCCTCAGCCTGTTTGACAGCTTCACGCCACTGAGCACCATGACTTGGATGGTCGATTTCCTGTCTGACAACCCATCCAGCCCAGACGGCTGGTATGCTGCCCATCTGAAAAGTGAGGCGATTGGGGACGGCTATTCCGCCCAAAACTCTTACCTGTGGGCCTCTGACGGCAAACCCCTGTTGGCCTGCCGCCAAACCATTGCGCTGTTCGGCTGAGAAGGGCTCAAGACGCATCGCGTGAGAGAATGACTAGGTCATCACTTCGCGTAGCGAGGTGATCACCGATCCGTTCTTTCGGCGGCTCGATAACGGACTCAACTTCCCCAGTCCGCCGACATGGCCCTGTATAGCCGTCCGAGGTGATGAAAGGCCTGGGCTTTTCTAGGGCATTGGTTAGGCGCGCCATCAAGGCTGCGCTTGAAAACGGCTTGGCAACAATTTCTGTCACACCCGCCTCGCGCGCCTCGTAAATAAAGGTCATGTCGCTGCGGTGGGAGAGGAGAATAATCACCATCGCGCGATTGGCCCCCAACTTGCCGGAGCGAATGAACCGAGTGACCGCGATTGCATCCAAATTAGGGATACTGGAATCCAGCAAAATCACGTCAAAATTACTCGCTCGAACGGAGTCAATAAAGTTCTTTGAATCAGAAGCTTCCGTGATCTTGCTAAATTGATGATA
>JAIXUU010000242.1 GCA_027483405.1 Planctomyces sp.
CGCGCCGGTTCCGCGTAACCTCAGGACGTATTCGCTCGCCGACTCCATGAGGCTCCTCTGCGGCCGAACGACCGCGATCACCCAGCCCGAGCAGTTGACTCAACGCAAGTCAGAACGGTCGATCGAGGGCTTGGCGTGCATCGCTTTGTTAGTCCATTGTATCGCGATGCTGCTCAATTGTCATTTGTATCGTTGGCGTGATCTGGTGGTAGTGGTTTCAGTTCGGTAGTTTCGAATTCGCATGTTCGATCATCAAATGTGTATGCAGCCCCGCAATTACCACAGATCGCCCAGTTCGTTCGGATCATTCTCAGTCGTGCTCCTGGATAAGCGCGACGCATTCGTCGTCCATGTTCTTGCCAATACGCGTTAGATCGATCAAGTGACTCAATTCCGAGTATCTCATTACAGTTCGTGCATCGAAATGTCTTGCAAAGGCGGCGAAGTTTTCGTCGCCGTGCGTAGTCGCATAGCATCGCGTAAGGAATTATAAAGGGTAATACCAACACGAAGGCAACCGCATAGAAGAGTAACGGAAGCTTCCGTCGTTTAGCCAATGTTGATGCAACTCCTTCGTGGACGAACAGGTATTCGACCGCCGAAGTGCGGTAGAATATTGTTGCAGTTTTGCGGTGTGGCATGGACTTGTCAATTTTGATGTGCCACAATATCGAAGAGATTTACGAAAGATCGTCGCACAAAGCCCCATGCGACACCGCACTTGGCCACCATACGATGCCGCACTCTTCACAATCATGACCCGATGTGCGTCCGTCTCCTCCCGCCTGACAGCCATCGCAGCGGGTAGCAGAAACGAGTCCTGACCCCTTTTCTTCCTTCCGCATACGAGAAAGAAAAGGGCACCACCGTCGTACGGGCCACGGTGATAGCAACATTCCGGGTTCAGTCCGGAGGCAACCATTGCGACCATGTGCCCAGTTGCGGTTTCGAGCGAGTAACTGCGTTCAAGCAGTTCGGGGACACCCTTCTGTTCGCCAATCGTTTTGAGTTCCGAGCATATGCGAAGCATCGCAGGGGGAAGATTGCTTTCCTCGTTTGCCCACGCCCACAGCCACGAGGAATCACCATCTGCTTCTGTGCCGATCAATTGAATCGGGTATTAGAGATCATCTCCGAACGTAGCCCGGCCTTCGGAGATGTTGACGCCCCAGTTGCGTTCGCCAAGTACGTCGGCAAATGCGAGTTGCTTTGCGAACGCGTTGCCAATGTGCTGGGAAAGGAGTTTGGCGAATTCGGGGCTCATATTGGCCTTTAGGCATAACGCCTGCCTTCAGCAGATCGCAGCCAACAGATTATCCACACCGCAGGACGTCATCGCAATTCTGCTGCAAGGCTTTGTTAGGCCATGCTACGCCAGACGCCAGCGAAACGGCGGCTCCACACGAAGGGCCAACCCATCGGCAGAATACCGCCTAGCCAACTCCGACACTTCCAGAGCCGTCGCGTCTTGCACAAGCGGTGACTCGCTGTCCAGTGACTCTCGCGCGGCCTGCAACCCGATCCCGAGCACCCGCCCAAGTCGGACGACGACTTGGTTACGAGATCCGGCATCCCAGGCGACCCAAACCGTGTACCGCGTTGGGTCGGCCGCCTGCTCGACCCGTTCCGCGAATCGCAGATACGCCTCTGATCCGACGAACTCGACGACCGCAGCCAAAAGCGCCGGGATGTTGTCTTCTGGCCCGCGAGTGAGAACTCGCCGAATGTCCTCTCCTAGGATTAGCGCGTTCGGAGAAAGCTGAATGTGCTCTCCCTGATCATGACGCGGTTGAGAGTATCGTACCTCTGCCGCCCGGAGCAGAGATACCAAGCCTGCTTCCAAGTCCGACCGCATCGGGACCAGCTCACGATCGAAATACAACCGCCCAGGCAGGGCTCCCAGGGATGGGCTCGGCTGTGGGAACGCGTGCTGAACAAGCATCACTGCGTGATCCTGCCCAGCTTCGTCAGTGGCCTGCAACACCGTCGTACCGCCGTCGAGAGCATACGCGGAGTTGTGGACGGTCAGCTTTGCCGGAAGCATCATCCGTCATGCGCCCTCTTGTGGCCTAACAGGTATTCGACCGCCGAAGTGCGGTAGAATATTGTTGCAGTTTTGCGGTGTGGCATGGACTTGTCAATTTTGATGTGCCAGAATCCCCAAAGATCTACGACAGATCGTCTCACACAGTCCCATGCTATACCGCACTTGGCCACCATACGATGCCGCGCTCTTCACAATCCCGACCCGACGTGCGTCCGTCACCTCCCGCCTGACAGCCATCGCAGCGTGTAGCAGAAACGAGTCCTGAACCCCTTTGTTTTCTTGCAATCCTTTCTTGTGACTTTCGTCACCCAGACGTGCAAAGCCACGTCTGGGCCGCCCTGCCAAAGCTGTACCTTTGAGGCCTAACGTCACGCATCACCGCAGTCGCGGCAAGTGATGCTTGCTTGGAAAAAACAGCCGACCCGCGACTCTGGTGCATGCGCTGGCTATCGCACCTTTTTTAAGCTATTCCAGTAGGCTCTTCCGGTACTCTATGGCCCGTGGCCGCAAGCACTCTAGTGCCGCCTCCATATCGTAAAACATCGGTTTGGCAACACCGCATGTGCGAAATCCTTTGCATCTCTCAGATACTATCGTAGCAAAAGGCTCGTCGCACTGAAACATGTTCCATATCGTGTTGCCCCATTCGTATTCAAGTTCACGTAGATCAAAGATGAGGGCGGCTGGCAATACACAAGATACGATGTAGTCGCGAATTGCGATCATGTACGCAGCGTCGCCGTTTCCTGCAGATCCGTCACCATACGACCCCATGAACTTGATAGCAACTGCTTCGAGTTCGTCTCCAACATCACCGAGTTCATAGACGGTGGCTGAGAATTTTATTGTCGAGGGTTTGAATTCCCAGGCATTCATATGCTGAACATTTTTGGAAAGTTGAGACGACAGAACGCAGTCATGTAAGGGTTGTTAAGTCCGCGCAACCCACCAGCATCTATTACATATCCACGGAAAACACGATCGATAACGCCTAACTCCCAAACTTCTTCGGCTTTGGAACTCTCCCGCGCTGGGCGGGCTTTTCTTCTCCGCGGGCGGCGGCACCTCGGCTCTTACGGCGGCCTCGATTCTTCGGTTCGCGATCACGCTGTGTCGTCAGGTCTTCATCGGCCTGAATGGCCTGACCCACCTGCTTCTTGAGTTGCAGAATCCGGTCACGTAGCTGAGCGGCTCGTTCAAAATCCAGGCTTTCCGCCGCCTTAAGCATCTCCGCTTCGAGCTCTGAAATGTATTCCAGCGTGACGTATTCGACCTCGCTCGATTTGCCACTGGCCTGCTGCACAATCTTGTTCGCTTCGGCATCTTCTTCAATCCCCCGCCGGATCGATTTGCGGATGGTTTCGGGCGTGATGCCGTGCTTTTTATTGTAGGCCACCTGCAGTTCACGGCGGCGGTTGGTTTCATCAATCGCCAGCTGCATGCTGTTCGTGACCGAATCGGCATACAGATAGACCTCGGCGTTGACGTTTCGAGCCGAGCGGCCAATCGTTTGAATGAGACTGGTTTCACTGCGCAGGAAGCCTTCTTTATCGGCATCGAGAATCGCGACCAGCGAAACTTCAGGAATATCGAGACCCTCACGCAACAGGTTCACACCCACGAGCGTGTCGTACTTCCCCTCGCGCAGTTCGCGAATGATTTCGACACGCTCGAAGGCATCGAGTTCGCTATGCAGCCAGGCGCAACGTAAACCTTCTTCGCGGAGATAAGCGGTCAAGTCTTCGCAGAGCTTCTTCGTGAGGGCGGTGACCAGCACACGCTCATCTTTCTCGGCGCGTCCTTTAATGAGCCCCATCAAGTGCTGAACCTGCCCGCGCGAGGGATGAATATGAATGACAGGATCGACCAGCCCGGTGGGGCGAATCACCTGCTCGACTATCTCACCCTGCGACTGTTCTAATTCCCAATCGGAAGGAGTGGCCGACACAAAAATCGCCTGCTTGCGGCGAGTTTCCCATTCATCAAACTTGAGAGGCCTGTTATCCAGGGCCATGGGCAGACGGAAGCCGTGTTCGACCAGTGTTGTTTTCCGTGCATGATCGCCATTGAACATCGCACGAATCTGCGGAATCGTGACATGCGATTCATCGATAAACGTGAGAAAATCGTTGGGGAAGAAGTCAAGCAGCGTATAGGGCGGCTCGCCCGGCGGCCTGCCAGAGAGGGCTCGACTGTAGTTTTCGATCCCGGGGCAGAAGCCAACTTCCCGCAAAAGTTCCAGGTCATGCCGGGTGCGGGCATTGAGTCTTTGAGCTTCGAGAAGTTTTCCCTCTTTTTTGAACTTCTCCAGTTGTTCGGCCAACTCCTTTTCGATCTCAGCCACGGCACTGGCGACACGATCTTCGGGGAGGACATAATGCTTGGCGGGATAGATATAGATTTCTTCTAACGAGCGCACTTCATCACTCGTTACCGGGTGAATGATGGAGAGTTTGTCGATCTCATCTCCCCACAGTTCAATACGATAGGCAAACTCTTCGTAAGCCGGCCAGACATCAATCACATCGCCCCGCACACGAAAGTTGGCCCGTTCGGGTGCATGGTCATTCCGAGTGTACTGGATATCGCAAAGTTTGCGGAGCAGTTCGTCTCGATCAATGGATTCCCCCTTACGCAGAGGGATCATCATTTCGAGATAGTCTTTGGGAGAACCCAGCCCATAAATACAACTGACAGAAGCGACGACAATCACGTCCCGCCGGCTCACCAAAGCACTGGTCGCGAGCAGACGGAGCCTGTCGATTTCTTCGTTAATCGACGAGTCTTTTTCGATATAAATATCCCGCTGAGGGATATAAGCCTCCGGCTGATAGTAGTCGTAGTAGCTCACGAAATAAGTGACGGCGTTATGCGGAAAGAACTCCTTAAACTCGGCGTAGAGCTGTGCTGCCAGCGTCTTGTTGTGAGACAATACAAGAGCCGGCCGTTGAAGCTGCTCGATGACATTCGCCATGGTGAAGGTCTTACCCGAACCGGTGACCCCCAGCAGTGTCTGATTTTTGCGGTTGTTCTTCAGACCTTTGACGAGTGCTTCAATGGCTTTGGGTTGATCCCCGGCGGGACGAAAACGGGAATCAATCTGAAACTGTGGCATGGCTGGTTTCCCCGAGAGTCCCGGAAGGACAAAAGTCGAACTCACGGATTTTACCACAGAGAGCCAGTGATCAGCACTGTCAGCCCTGTTTCTGTGTGGAGCCAGCCGAAATTAGGGGCTGACTGAGACTCCGGGTTGTGGCAGCGAGTCAGGTTTCACAGGAAGAGATTCCGGGCTCTGCGGAAGAGAAGTTTCTGCTGGTTGGGCCGCTGGAGTGACATTTTCATTGCTCGAGGATTGTGGAACATTCTCCGGGAACAATACCGAGGCCGGGGCCACAGGTTCTTCGTCAGTCTGTGTCTGGCGAGTGGGTTTGGGCCCGTAAAAGTCAAACAGCAACTCCTTATCAGCAATCGAACCGACATCTCCGGGTTGTGTGGGGGTAGAAATCGCTCCGTAGAAGACAGTCCCTTTAATACCGATGTAAATCTTCCTGTCGGGGGAATTCATCTCGGCAAGACTTCGAAACGCATCCAGCAAGGCTTGACGATCCTCGTTGTCGATCTTCTTTAATTTGGAGATACTCATCAGAATTAACTGAGAATCTGGTGTTGTTCTGATACCGAGTTGATATTTCTGCCACGGCAGCACTTCGGCCATTAACGTTTTCAGGTTCTGTGCCAGAATCGGGTCGTCAGAGAGATTAGCAGCTATTCGTTTCTCATCCTGCCGAAAAAGCGCTTCGCGGGGATCGGCATTCTCAGCAGCAGTGCGCTGCATTTCCTTAAAATCGATCGTGGAAATAATAAAGTCGATTCCTATGGCGGGCACTACTAAAAAGGCGGTGAGAATCCCCCAGTAAAACAACGGGATAAAGAAGACCGAAGCGGCTGGTATTTTCTCTTGCGTCGTTTTGTCAATCGTGGAACGACCGTAGGCCATCCAGATCATCGTGACGGCAATAATCCCCAGCGTTAATGATCGAGTCAGGAAGAGAATGAGGATCCCAAAAGCGAGGCCGGCCAGACCCACTAGCAAACCTTTGAGGTTGTAGATAATGATCATAAAGTGGTGATTTTCCGCGTCGTGACTGGTTACTGGATGGGTGACGAGTCCTTTACGACTCAGTCTGTTCACTTGCAGCCTAAATTAACCGCCGCAACGGTGGTGTCAATGTGTCAGATTCCATTCTTCACCAGAATTTATGGACTCACGAATTCTTCACGACGAGAAACGTGACTCATCGGGTGTTGAGTGCGGCGTGCCGATGCAAGCCCGAGATCCTTCCATTTCGATTGGTAGCGGCGTTGCATTTCGATGCTGCCAATTCAAAAAGCAAGCTGGCGGCGAATCTGCTCCTGGCAAACTCCCCACCAGCTCAATGAATCAATAAAAGGTTAGCGATATCTAGCAACTCTCTTTTTCAATGAATTGCTACATGCGGCCGGGTAGCTGGGGTCAAACGGCCTCGTTTGCCCCCAGGTCACTAATCTCGTAGGGCAGGCCCCCGCCTGCCGACTAGGTATGCCACACTCTTTGGACTCAATTCAGAAACACACACACACACACACACACACACACACGCCTACCCAACATGTTTTAGCATTCTCCAACCTTCGTGCTCTTCGTGACCTTCGTGGTGACCTCAGATTATCTTTCTTTAGTAAGCCCCCTCTGGAACCCTCGCCCGGTCTTCCGGGAGAGGGCAGGGTGAGGGTCTTTTCCAAATCTCTTTATGCCGACGGGTGGCACGATCATTGAGCCCCTAAAAAATCAAAATAGTGCGAAAGGGCGTGGTCTTCACGCTTTTCGACTTCATGCTCTCATTCTGTCGGGTGGCAGGGGTCGAATGTCTTCATTCGCCCCCTGGTCAATCGAGTTCACCAACACAAATGCATCCCGAGTGATGTTTTCACGACTTTCCAGCATGTTCGCCTGAATCCACCAGTGCCCCATCATCTGGGGGCAAACGAGGACGTTTGCCTTCAGCCACACACTTTCCCGCCACACAGTCTCCAGCCACACCTGTCATCAGCACGCCGGCAATGTTGTCTTTAATAGAGAGCCCAGAACTGCAGGCATAGCACACAGAACGCTTTCATTTCATGGATAGCGTATTATTCCAGGCAATAGAGCCACTCTTGCCGACTACCGCCCGATTCTTCACCCACACGCAGAAAGAGTTCTTTCCCGACAACTGCCGGGCTGGCAAAGGTGCTGTTGCCGAGGGTATTGCGGGCCACTTCTTCGTACTTCTGGGGATTGGGCTTAAAGACGTACATGGTTCCCAGTTCATTTGCCCAGTAGATATAGCCACCGGCATAGACCGGCGAGGCACTGACGGGCCCCGTTAAGCGCTGTTTCCACATTTCTTTGCCGGTCTTGGCATTCCAGCAGAACATCACACCGTTATCAGTGAGTGCGTAAACGTAGCCATCAATCAGAATCATCGATTGTTCGTAGCATTTCTGGTTGTTCTTCCAGAGCACTTTGCCACTTCCGTCAGCCTTGACGGCAATGGTCTCAGCTTTGGGATAACCGCCGCTGGCGACGACAAGATCTCCTTCCCAGATCATGGTGCCGCAGGTGGCCATGGTGGTTCCGGGAGTGGACCAGAGGAGTTTCCCTGTGGTTGGGTTGTATGAGGAGATTTTCTCCTGGCCACTGATGAGGAGTTGATCTTTCCCTGCGACGTGGGCAATCACGGGCGATGAAAAGGTCAGCATGCCGGCGCGTGGTGTTTTCCATAATGGCTTGCCTGTCTCGCGATCAAACGCTGCGATAAAGCTTTCACCTTCCCACTCGGCTGAGACAATCACCGAATTCTGGTAGAGCAAAGGTGAAGGTGCATAGCCATACTCGAAACGCATGGGCTTGAAGCGACCAGCAAACTTCCGCCAGCTCACTTTGCCATCGAGTGTCAACGCAATCAATTCGATCTGATCATGATGATAGAAGGAGATGAAAAGCCGCTCGCCATCGCAGGCCATGGTGGGTGAAGCCTCGGTGTTTTTGGGATGATTATTCTCCGGGAAAGCCCCGCGATTGACTTCGGTTTCCCAGAGCTTTTTCCCTGTATTGCGGTCGAAAGCGATGACCGAGTGAATCTGTTCCGCTTCATTCGCCGTCGGCAAAAAGACCTTCTGCCCCACGACAATCGGCGAGCCATGTCCGCGGCCGGGAACCTTCGCTTTCCATTTCACATGATCGGTCGCGCTAAACTCCGTGGGAGGCTGAGCATCCGGCTGAGCGTAGCCATTGCGGCTCGGCCCGCGCCACCATGGCCAGTCAGTTTTGGGACTCAGCTTAGGAAAGTCAGCAATGCCACGATCTTCAGCATCAACAGATGTCGATGCGAAGAGTCCCAGGCCACAAATTGTCAGTATCCAAAGGTGGGGTACGAAAGCTTTCCACAATGTCATGTTTGTCACCGAAGAACCTTTAAGCAGGGAAATGAGGAGGAGTAGGGAAATGAAAAGGCCAGGTTTTCCTGAAGGAGACCAGCAATTTTGGGCGAGCGTTGATCTCTCGAAATCTAAGGTGACGCAGTGCGCCCGGCAACAGTCAATTTTTCTCGCGGAAAGATTCATCTGCTTCGCGAGGGAAAACGTATTGTCAGCAAATCAGAGCCAATCTGCCAGAACATACAGCAAAAGCGGACTTTCGCTTGATGGAAATTCAGCGTATGGAACAACTTGTTGTAAGGTTTTCCTATTCAGCGAGTAGCCCTTAACAAGCATTGTCGTGGAACTGAATTGACCTGAGTGACCAGTGGTTAACCTGAGGATCAATGGTCATGTCGGGATTTTTGATAACCATCACGAGGTTGATGGCTACTGAGAATGATGAATCGCTCGTCACAATCGCCCTGATGGGCAACATCAAAACCTGACGGGCAACATCAAAAATGGTGCGAATGGGCCAGATGAACTGAACTTTTCCTGAATCTGCGGGTCTGAGGTAGCACTCGCAGTGTTCAGAATGACGGCTGACGGGAACTTGCCACGGGCGGACAGATTTCTGCCTGGCTGGCAATCCCGAAAGCCACGAAAGCCCGACAACCAAGAAAGCTCGATATCTCTGAAAAGCTCGACTTTTCCGAGTCATGGAGAATTCTGGGCCACGTGCGATCTGGGTTGATGCAGCCGACTATCATTCAGGCAGCCAGCTCAGAACATCGATGCATGGAACACGGCTTAACAGATCAAGATTAATACATACATTCGTCGGCCTGCTGCTCGAACAGGTTGGCATAGAAGATAGAAATGGATTGCCAGATGACCCCTCCTGCCGCACCGCAAATTTCCTCACAACCCGATTGGCTCAATAACCGAACCGACACCTGGCAGGCCGCCATCAAGCTGGAACAGGTGGCTCGCAGGGAAGTGGTGGACCAGATCCAGCAAGCCAGGACGCGGAGAGTCCAGCAGACCATCGTGCTGTTTCTGGCCGCCGTGGGATTGATCTGTGCTGTGGTCTGGCTGGATACGAACACTGCCGGTAAGACTCAGGCGGTCTTGCCCTCCACAGCAGCAAATCAGGCTGTCGCGCCATCGGCCAATACGGAAGCGATGCTCACTCGTCCCGTCCATACAGAGCCACGAGTCACATCGTCGGTGACAACTGCCGTGGGGACACCTGCTGTGGGGATCAGTGCCCAGGCTGGTTTGTCGATGGATCCTTCTGCTCTGACGGTACGCTAAGATTTGACGTGAGCCGGTTGAGCCACGTCAGTTCGAGTTAAGTCAGTTCAAGGCAAACC
>JAIXUU010000174.1 GCA_027483405.1 Planctomyces sp.
AAGTATGGCAACGGCGTCGAAATCGTCGTGGGCCAGGAGCAGAAAGATATTCCTGGCGGCACGACATTTATTGGTGAGAAAGGGACGATTTTCGTCAATCGCGGCGTGCTGCGCGGAACTCCAGCCGAGTTGATCGAGCAGGAACTATCGAGTGGTGACGAATCGCTCTATGTTTCGACCAATCATCACAAGAACTTCCTCGACTGCATCAAGTCGCGCGAATTGCCGATCTGCGATGTCGAGATTGGCCACCGGACAGCCAGTGCCTGCCACCTGGGGAACATCGCGATCCGCCTGGGCCGCAAGATCGAATGGGATCCCGTTAACGAAAAGATTGTGGGCAATGATCCTGAAGCGATCGCTCTGGTGAATCGCCCGTATCGGGCCCCGTGGTCGCTGAAGTAATTGGTGTTGGGGGTTTGGTATTTGTCTGTTGGAAAGAGGTGTGCTGAGTGCCATGCTTGCAGCTCTGGGCAAGCATGTTTTCGCAGCCCACGCCGTGATGTTATTTCTCAGGGAACATAGGAGAATGGGTTCTCATATTTCCTGCGACTCTTGCCATCGATTGAGATCGCTTCAAGAGGCAAGATGAGGTGGCAATTCACGAAGGAGTTAAATTCATGTTTGAACGAATCACTCATGACCCTCAGATCCTGGGAGGAAAACCAGTGATCACTGGGACCCGGATCAGTGTCGAACTGATTCTCGAACTGCTGGGGAGCGGGGCGAGCCGTGAAGACATCTTGATGAAGTATCCGCATTTGTCAGCATGCGACATTCGGGAGGCGACGGAGTACGCCGCTGCGGCTTTGCGAAACGATGTGATCGTGCAGACTCGGGTCGGAGCATGAAGCTGATCCCGGATTAGGGTCGAGACGAATCTCGAACCCCCTACGTAGTGCGGCTAGTCCCGAAGACATTCTGATAAAGCAGCCGCATTTGTCAGCTTATGACAAAAACTGCATAGGTATGGAGAGGATGTTCTTCGCATAGAAAACGGGAGTGATTGCTGGGCACGGACTCGTGGCATAAGTGCTGGGCTGACTGTCACTGGCGGTTGATCACTTGCTCGATGAAAGGGTTAAACATTATGCCATTCAACAGGTCCAACTACCTTATCGAACACGAACTCAAGGAATGCCCTGTCAGTATGAGTCATGTTCATAAATCTTCCTTCGTTGATGGCATCTGGATAAGCAATTATGAACTCATTGCCCTTTACTGCGAGTTCAACGGCATTATTGTCTCCAATTTTACCTCGTTGGATCAACGCAGCCGCAGTGGGTAGTCGCTCAGGGACTCCGACTACAGCAGGCATTGGATGTGCTCTCTGAAAGGTCGCATTCAGAAAGGAGAAAAAAGCGAACGGCGTGAGTGCACGTCTGGAATCAGCGGCATCAATGAGATCTCTGCTCGCGGACATCGGGTCGTACCACAGTTCGACAAACATTCCATCCCTGACGAGCGCCTCGAAGAGAGGTCGAAAATCTTGGTCTCCAGTAAGAAAGCTGACACGATGCATGTTGCGTCTGTATGCATGTGTTAGCATGTCGACAGTGATGAGCACATCGACTTCCTTTTGGGTTGCCTTTTTCCCTTGGCGCTTAGTTACACCCTCGAAAACATGCCACCCTGGCAAGCTACGCAGCTGAGACGTCGCTTCTTGATACTGCATGACCCTCGTTTCAAACGATTCGTCTGACTCATTCGCGCATTTCGGCGGAGGACAGTCGTAGTAAAACACCTTGGTGAATCCATCTCCAATTCTCCGATGGTCAACGGAAGGCACCGGCAAATTCGGATAGAACTCGCGGTGAAATCTTTCGATAGAGGAGCGGAGAGAGCCACCATCGATGAACAGGTAGCTAATCTCTTTTGGACCAAAGTATCCCCCACCCATAAATCCCATATGTCACTCTGAAGTCAAAGTTTTATGAAATGGATACAGCAACAACTGTAAACAGATAAACTTGTTGGTGTGATGCTTATTGTAGCATCTCCTGTAATTCGTTTGACTTCAACCACTTCGTGGATTTCTTCGATCGCTTTGCGGGACAGATCGTTTCCGCCTATCGCTCATCGTAGTCGCGAATCAGCGCTTCCGATTGCCGTGCTGCTGCTCGTTCACCTAGGTCTGAAAACGTGGGTGTAAATCATCGTGGCGAGAACGCCCTGGTAGCCAAGGAGTTCCTGTACCGTCCGAATGTCTTGGCCGTCAACAAGATGGTGCCATGCAGCGACGTGGAAGCGATCGCTCTGGTGAATCGCCCGTATCGGGCCCCGTGGTCGCTGAAGTAATTGGTGTTGGGGTTTGGTATTTGTCTGTTGGAAAGATGCTGTATACATCGCTGAAATGGCTGGCTCGACAAACACCCAACACCAAACACCCAACACCTCGCTAAAAATGAAAACAGCCCCCGGTCTTGCGATCGGGGGCTGCTGTTCGTTGTAACACCGTCAGAAGTCTATTGCCGTTATCGATTCACTGTTCAGCCGACACAAACTAGTTGTTGAAGCTGAAGAGCTGGCGATATTCGCTGTTCTTGCGAGCAGCTGGAGGAACTGGAGCTGGGACAGCTTCTGGAGCCATTGGGGCTGGAGCTGGAGCAACGGCTGGAGCAGTGCCTGGGCAGGTGCCTGGTGCACAGCTTGTCGAGCAGACAGCATCGCAGTTACCTTCAACAACTTCGTAGCCGCAGAGTTCCAGAGCCTGCTTGGCCTGACGAACGACTGGCTTGTGGCAATCACCCAGAGCGTGTGTCAGAGCAGCAACAACTTCTGGCGAGCAGCAGCAGTGCTTGCGGATCTGGTCACCGATTTCATCGGCAGCCTTCAGACGAACTCGTTCATCGGTATCGTTGAGGGCGTAGATGAAGGCGCACATGATTTCTGGGCTGCAGACGCAGTTGTACTTGTCACCCAGCTTGTGGATGGCATGACGACGATCCTTGGCGTAGCAAGCTGTCTGCGAGGTGTAGATCAGCTTGGCAACTTCGCAAGGGTCAACGTCACAGCAGGTTGTGGTTGCACAGCTGGTTGGAGCTGGAGCAGCACAGCCTGGAGCACAGGCAGCGGGAGCAGCACAGCCTGCAGGAGCAGGTGCACATGTTGAACCGCACGATGGCTTGGCGCACTTAGCCTTCAAGCGAGCGAACAGACCACAGTGCTTGGCAGCTGGAGTGCAGCTGGGAGCACAGGTGGCTGGAGCGCAGGTGCTTGGGGCTGGAGCGGCACAAGCTGGAGCACAAGCAGCAGGGGCTGGAGCACAGGCTGCAGGAGCAGCACAGGCTGGAGCACAAGCGGCTGGAGCTGGAGCACAGGCTGCAGGAGCAGCACAGGCTG
>JAIXUU010000049.1 GCA_027483405.1 Planctomyces sp.
ACAATGCTCATGAGCGTTCTCGTCCGGGGGTAAGCCTTCAAGATCTCGTGCCGCTCATGATCCAGAACAGGCCTGCCGATCTCGATGAGCCCCACATCATCGGCTCCAGCATCGCGTGCCAGTTGCTTCAACTCGGTAGCCTGCAAAACTGCGGCTGGACGTGCTGGTAAAGACTGATTTTTCTCGTGGTAGGCAAGGACTGTCGGATGCTTTTCAATCTTCATGCTTCACCTGTTGCATATACAACTATATGGGCAAATCGAGAATTAAGACTTTGATCGAATTCGATCAGACGATGTGGTGAGTTGTTGAACCATCTCTGCGCCGAGAGTGGTGATCACTTGCGACTGTGCGGCTTCCCAAAACCCGGCCGCCGTTTCCAGAAGCTGGCGTCCTTCGCTGGTCAGCCGGACTTGCTGAGCCCTGCCGTCGTGGTCATCACTCAGTAATTCCAGCCAGCCTCGATTTTTCATTCTCTCCAGATTGCGGCTGAGAGTTGAGATGTCCAGATGAAGTGCCTCGCCGAGATCCGTAGGTCGCGACGAACCCATTAAGGCGACGGCCACCAGAATGTTCATCTGGCTGACTTTCAACCCCAATGGGCGCAAGGCCTCATCGTAGACATTCGTAACGACTCTATTAAGCATGCGCAGCCGCACGGCCACGCACTCTCTGGCAATCTGCTCAATTCGAATTTGGGACACTTTTCATTTCCGATCTTAGGCTGGTACTTATTGTATATGCAAGTAAAATCACTCGCAAGGCATTTTTGAGATTTTCCAAGTGGCGCCTCGCGCACGCAGATCCATGCACGACTACGCCCTTTAGTGGCGAGGCTAATTTCGCACCGAGCCTCCGACCCATTGGCTGCTCGGCAATCCTTCAATAACAAAAAATGCCCGGACGGAAATGTCCGGGCACGTCGTACTCAGTGGCAAATCGTCTCAGATGCGATCACACAGCGAACTATTCTTCCTCGAACGATTTCCTCGAACGATGGGGATTCGCCTGGGTCGCGACGGCCAGTGGGAGTTTCGAGATGTAGTTCTGGACGAACTGAATGGCTTCGTCGACCTGGTCGGCCTGAATGAGTACCAGATCGCCGGGTTCCATCCGCTGGAGGCACATTTCAATGGCGACCATTTCACCACGCGTTTCGAGAATGCTCGAAAGCCTGCCGCCTTGAGAGAGGCCTTGCCGCATCAGCCGGATGACTTCGCCATCCGCCCGGCCGCGCGTGCATTGATCCTCATAGATCACAATCTCATCAAAGCCACTGGCAATGAGTTGTGCCTGCCGCACGATATCTTCATCGCGGCGATCGCCCGCAGCGGTGTAAACAATTCGGCGAAGACCATGTGGCAACTGGTTGATGGCATCGAGCAAGGCGACAATTGCCGATGAATTGTGGCCATAATCGATAATCAACGTGGCTCCAGCAGCTTCCAGCACATTAAAGCGGGCCGGTGCTTTGCGGATATCACTGCTGAACGTTTCGAGTGCCGAACGGATCGTTTCGAAGGGAATGCCCAGGGCCCAGGCGGCTGCCATCGAAGCCATGGTATTATCGACCTGAAAACCAATCAGTCCCGAGAATGTCAGTGGGACATTATTGAGGGAAGCCACTCGAGCACTCCAGCTTCCTTCCGCTGCCACCAGCCAGTTCTGCTGGGTGTAAACGGCTTTACCACCTTTGGCCAGATGCGACTTGATCGCAGGATGATCACCCGAGCGGGCAAAGAGAATCACTTTCCCGGGGCAGTAATCGGCCATGGCGAGAGTGATGGGATCTTCGGCATTCAGGACGGCATGACCATCTGGTGAGACGTTCTCGACGATCACGCGCTTGACGCGTCCAAGTTGTTCGGCTGTCTCAATGCCAGCCATCCCGAGATGATCGCCTTCACCAATATTGGTCACAATGGCGACATGGCAGCGGTCAAAGCCGAGCCCTTCGCGCAGAATTCCACCACGGGCGGTTTCGAGCACAGCCGCCTCGACAGTGGGGTTTGAAAGAACTGTTCGAGCACTGCGCGGGCCACTGCAATCGCCCGTATCAATGCGACGATCATCGATGTAAACACCATCAGTACAGGTCATGCCGACGCATTTACCCTGCTGACGGAAGATATGCGCCATGAGGCGTGTCGTGGTTGTTTTCCCATTCGTTCCTGTGACTGACACGATGGGTACACGACCATCGTCGCCGGGAGGGAACATGGTATTAACAATCGCTTCACCCACCGGACGAGGTTGACCGGAGGAAGGCTGGAGATGCATCCGCAATCCAGGAGCGGCGTTGATCTCGACAATCACACCTCCCTGCTGCTCGAGCGGCCGACTGATGTCACTGGCCACGACATCGACACCGGCAATATCGAGGCCCACCATGCGGACGGCATCAATCACTCGTGCAGCGACTTCCGGATGGACTAACTCAGTCACATCAGCAGCGCTGCCACCGGTACTAAGATTGGCATTACGCCGCAACAGAACCAGTTGGCCTGCGGCGGGTACGGAATCGGGAATCAATCCCTGATCGGCCAGCACAGCACAGGCGATATCATCGAGCGGAATCTTGCTGAGCGGCGTGGCGTGATCTTCACCACGGCGAGGATCGAGATTGACCTCACGAACCAGTTCGCGAATGGTGTGACGCCCATCCCCCACAACTTGTGGAGGTTCACGGCGAGCAGCAGCCACCAGTTTGTAGCCGATAATCAGCAGTCGATAATCCGAACCGGGAGCAAACTTCTCGACGAGAATCTCTCGCCCTTCTTCCCGAGCTGCAGCAAAGGCAGAAAAGACCTGCTCTTTGGATGACAGGTTAACCGCAACGCCCCGGCCCTGGTTGCCATCTTTAGGTTTGATGACCACGGGCAGACCGATTTCGAGAGCGGCAGCCCAGGCATCTTCGGCATCCACGACCTGCCGCCCTTTAGGGACAGGGACACCGACAGCCTCCAG
>JAIXUU010000282.1 GCA_027483405.1 Planctomyces sp.
CCAAGCAGTGGGCGAACAATCGATTCAACCGGAGCGTTATGCGACCAAGCATTTGGCAGACACGTATACGATGAGCCTAAAATGTGGACCGATCGGTCGACCGGAATCTCACTTCAAACAAATGATGATCGAAAACGCCTTGTATTGTCTAACATCTCCGCCGGTGGCGACGATTTCACCTGTCGCGTGCAAATCAAGTCACATGGCTTTTCTTGTGACCGGCCATTTTGTCTCTCCCGATCGTACCTGGAACGGTTTTGTTACGCGCTGAAGATAACCGACACGTCGCTTGAAGGTTGTGCGGAATTGCGTCACGAATTCGAAATCATTAAGGCCGGCGGGGGCCTGCCCTACAATTATATGACTTCCATAGTTATTGATCGGAGGGTTCTCTGTATGGTTCATAGAACTGGCTATGCACCCTGACCGGCGCCGGCTACGGGAAGTGTGTGCCAGGAGTTGAGTTGATAGCCTTTAATGTTGAACTTCTGTGTTTCGGGCTGTGAGTTACCGGCACGATCAAAGGCGCGGACAGTGACTGTCTTCACTCCCTCAGCCGGGATTGTGGCTGACCATAATGACCAGGTGTTTTTCCCGGGAGCAGTGATGATCCGGGCCGGCTGCCAGCTCTTGCCGCGATCGGTGCTGATTTCCACGCGTTCAATCGCGTTGCCCAGGCTCCCTTGAGCGAGTGCGAAGCCGCGAATGCGCAGGTTGTTATCGAAGCGGCGAATTTCGGTGATGGCCGAATTCAGGATAAACTCCATAATCGGAGCAGCATTCGCTGTTGATTCGGGTTTGTCGTCGTAGACAACCTTGTACACATCCTGCACAAAGAAGTTCGGCGATGGTTTGTCACTGACAATGATCTTGGCCAGCCATTTCACACTGCGGGCACCAATGTAGCCTGGGACGACATTACGCAGCGGGAAGCCATGTTCGGGAAGCAGGGGATCACCATTCATCCCCCAGGCGAGCAAAGTCTCTTCTCCCGGCTGATCCTGCATCGCTTTTTCGAGAGGAATGGAGGCCCCGAAAGGAAAGGGATCTCCGTGGCCTTCGACGGCATCGAGTCCTTCGAACCAGATATGCTTGGCCTCGGCTTTGACGCCGCAATGCTTAAGAACTTGAGCCAGCGAAACACCTTGCCAGTCACATGTTCCAATCGCACCGACATCCCAGGGAACACCCGGGGCTTTGCGTCCACCGAGTGCGAACTCATTGCGTCGATTACCGGCACAAACCATGGTGGCGAGAGTCGAGGTGGCGGGGAAACGTTCTTGAAGTTCCGGCAATGAGAACGTCACGGGACGCTCGACCAGGCCACTGATGCTAAGCCGGAAACTCTTTTCGTCAATCCGGGGAATCTTCCCATGGCTGCGGACATAGAGGCTGCGGGTGGGTGTGAGCCATTGCGAAGTCAATTCCGGAGCGGGTGGCTCGGCATTGTAAGGGTTGGCCTGCCTGGTAATGAGCCGCTTGATATCAGCACTGATCAGGTCGAGAGCCGGTTCGTCGGCACGCAGTTGGCGTTCGAGTGGCCCGAGGTTGGTGTTCAAAAGACCCATTGCAGCCAGGAGCCCTGCCGATTGACCCATAAACTGACGGCGGCTGGACGGGTGAGGCATGTGCAGCATTGGTGAAGCCCTTGATGATTCTCGGGGAGTTCGTCGATACCGGGTGCTGATGGCTACGGTGTGAATTTGCGGAGATTCCCGAGTGGAGAATGAACTCGCATGTTCACTGGTTTCAAAAATCGCGTGGTGTGATTTCTGTTGAACGGCTGGGAATGTTGGAGAGATGAGTTTAGCTGGAAACGGGTTGGCATGACAGATCGAACCGGGGGCAGTACAACCTATCCGACCGCAACCACCCGTCGTTACATCAAATGTGACGTTGAGGGGCGTAAAGACCACGCCCTTTCGCAAAGCCTTCAGGGTCGTGCCACCCAAGGCTGCGTGAAAGGTTGTGTGCCAAGGACGTCCGACCGCTGGCGAGATGGGAGATTTCTTGTCAAACTGCAACGATGTCGCTGATTCGTCCTGTTGATCGTCCTCCTGTTCATTTACGCCTGGCGCGAGATTTATCGCGTTCCATTCGGAGGGGGCATCCCTGGGTTTATGCCGAGTCTTTGCGTGAGATTCCGAAAGTTCCCGCGGGATCAAGAGCTGTCTTGCTGGATTACAAGCACAATCGCGAGATTGCCAAAGGGTATGTCGATCCGAACAGCCCCATTGCCTTCCGCGCCTGCACGAGCGACGAAAAAGATCGACTTGATGATCGCTGGGCGAGGCGGCAGTTTGACCGGGCGTATCGTTTGAGAAAGGCGCTGTTCCGCAATCCTTTTTCGCGCGATGGTTCTGCCCGAGATCAGATCGAAGGTGCGGCCCCCGTCGATGACATAGCGGGACGCCCGAATCTGACCACCGGTTTTCGACTGTTCCATGGCGAAGGAGATGGCCTGCCGGGATTGGTCGTCGATGTTTACGGGGATGTGGCTGTCATAAAACTCGATGGGCCCGCAGCCACCACGTTCTGGCAGGCTGAAGGGATTGCCGAATGGCTGATGCAGGCAACCCGAGTGAAGGCTGTGGTGCAGCGGGAACGCGATCGAGGAAAGGAAGCCCGCGTGATTGCGGGGGAACTGACAGTGGCGGCTGTCCCCTTTCTCGAGTACGGGCTGAAGTTCACCTCCGACGTGCTGCATGGTCAGAAGACCGGGTTCTTTCTCGATCAGCGCGAGAATCGGGCTCTCATCCGGAAACTGGCTTACAATCGCCGTGTGCTCAATCTCTTCAGTTATACCGGTGGCTTCTCGATTGCTGCAGGCGTGGGTGGTGCTCAGCATGTGACAAGTGTCGATGTGGCAGAACCGGCAATTGAAGTGGCCCGGCAGCATTGGGAACTCAACGAACTTCCGGCCAGTCAGCACGAGGCGATTGCAGCTGATGTCTTTGATTTTCTCGCGGAAGCCAAGAAGGCTGGCCATCGCTGGGAAGTGATGGTGGTTGACCCCCCCTCTTTCGCACCGTCGCAGGAATCGCTGACGCGGGCGATTGCGAGCTACGAGCGGCTGTTTGGAATGGCGGCTGAACTGGTGAGTGCATCCGGTCTGTTGGCCGTCGCCTCCTGTTCGAGTCATTTGCGGGATCAGCAGTTTTTAGAGATCTGCGAAGAATCGTTGAGTGCAGCCCGCCGGCGCGGACGGATTCTCACCTTCAACGGCCCCCCCGCCGATCATCCCGCTCCTTTGGCCTTGCGAGAATTCCGCTATTTGAAATTCGCCTTGATGCAACTGGATTAGCGTAGGGCGAATTCGTAGGGCAGGCTCCCGCCTGCCTTCATCCGATGTTGATTTTCGTTGCATGGCTTTTGGGAAGTGTTCATCGAATCGGCAGGCGGGAGCCTGCCCTACGGGTGATGGTTCAATGGCCTCTGAAACAGAGAAGGTGGGGCTGTCATTTGTGGTTCCCTTTGCGTTACAACAAATGTTCTTCAGTTGATGGGTCGTCGCTCACTCGACTGCTGATGAGCTAACGACAGCAGAGGTTGCTTCCATGCGTTTCCACATATTGACTTTATTGATTGGTGTCTCGTTGTGGACATCCGCCACTGCAGCCGAGTTTCCGAAGTTTCGGCGGCAGGTGATCGACCCCGAGATCGGCAAAGTCTGTTATGCCGTCATTACGGCTGATGTGAATGGTGATGGTAAGCCGGATGTGGTGGCTGTGAGTGAGAACCGCATTCAGTGGTATGAGAATCCCACCTGGCAAAAGCATGTAATTCTCGAAGACCAGACTGAGCGGGATAACGTTTGTCTGGCGGCTCATGATATCGATGGTGATGGTCAGATCGACTTCGCAGTGGGCGCTGGCTGGACGAAAATTGGCACGTTGCAATGGATCAGCCGGCAGGCCGATCCCAAAGCGCTATGGAAGGTGAACTTTATTGGTCAAGAACTGAGCACGCACCGCATGTCGTTTGCGGATGTGCTGGGGAAGGGAAAGCCGCAACTGGTGGTTTCACCGCTCAATCGCTCCGTGGCGGAAGGAGCCAGGCTGCTGGCCTTTGAGATTCCGAAGAACCCTGTGACTGACCGCTGGCAAGCAGTTCCTCTCGACTCGACTCTCAACAGATTGCATGCGCACACGCATGTCGACTGGGACAAAACCAAGCCCATCGATACGCTCACCGCATCTCAGGAAGGGGTGCAGTTCCTGCAAAAGAAACCCGGTGGGTTATTTGAAAAACAAAAGCTCGCGACTGGTGCGACGGGAAGCACCGCCGAACTTCAGGGGGCCGGTGAAGTGAAGCTTGGCACCCTCCAGTGGAACATCAATGGCGGCAGTTTTCTGGGATCCAAAAGATTTCTGGCAACGATCGAACCAATGCATGGGACAGATGCCGTGGTCTACGTTTCGGAAAATGACGAACGAACCCAGTGGAAACGTGTCGTTCTGGAAACGGGCCTGAAGCAGGGGCATGCATTGTGGACTGTCGATCTCAATCATGATGGTTACGATGAAATCGTGGTGGGATTTCGAGAGAAAGGGACAGCTCTGACCAAGGGGCCAGGCTTGATGGTTTTTGAGTGTGTTGACGCCAAAAGTTCCGATGGCCCAACAGGAACAACGTGGAAAAAGCATGTGATTGATGACGGTGGATGCGCTGTGGAAGACGCTCTCGCTGCCGACCTCAACGGCGATGGCCAACCCGACCTCATCACCGGCGGCCGCGCCACGCACAACGTGGTGATCTACTGGAATGAGTTTTCGAATTGACCCGACATGAATTAACTACCTTTGAAAGGCATCTCTGATGAACTTGCGGCTTACGCTCCACGGCTTGTCTCTCTTCACCTGCACCATTGCAGCCACTCTCGCGATGGGTGTGGTCTCTGTGGCACAGGCTCAGAACACCACCAACTTTCCCATCCTTGGCGAAGTGCTTCGCGTCTCACCAGAACTCGATGAAGTGCTGGCACCCGATGCGAAGATTGAAGTGATCTCCAGTGGTTTCGAATGGGCCGAAGGGCCTGTCTGGAATCGCGAAGGGAAGTATCTGCTTTTCTCGGATATTCCCCGCAATAGCGTGATGAAGTGGGAACTGGGCAAAGGGTCGTCGTTGTTCCTCAAACCTTCTGGCTTCACCGGCCCCACCGGTTATGGCAATGAACCCGGCTGCAATGGCTTGATCTTTGATGGCAAGGGCCAGCTCGTTTCTGCCGAACATGGCGACCGCCGCCTTTCGGTGCTGACGCATCAGGGCGGCAAGCGAACTCTCGTCGATAACTACGAGGGTAAGCGGCTCAACAGCCCCAATGATGTCTGCATGAAATCCAATGGCGACTACTACTTCACTGATCCGCCTTACGGACTCCCGAAAGGTGCGGATGACCCATTGCGAGAATTAGATTTCTGCGGTGTTTATAAGCTGGCGTTGAAAGCCGATGGTCGCCATCAGCTCACGCTGCTCACCAAGGAAATGACTCGACCGAACGGGATTGCGTTCTCGCCTGATGAAAAGTTCTTGTATGTCGCCCAGTCCGATCCGAAAGCCGCCATCATCAAAAAATTTCCCGTGAAGGAGGACGGCACGCTTGGGGAAGGGACGACATTGGTCGATGTCACCAGTATGGTCGGAAAGCACAAAGGCTTACCCGATGGTCTCAAAGTCGATGTCCAGGGTCGGCTGTGGGCAACGGGCCCCGGCGGTGTGCATGTCTATTCTCCCGCAGGGAAACTGCTGGGAAGAATTGATACCAGAGAAGCCACAGCGAACTGTGCCTGGGGTGATGATGGTTCGACGCTGTATATTACGGCGGATATGTACCTGTGCCGGATTCTCACCAAGACCAAGGGAGCAGGCTGGTAATGGCCATTCGAGTAATTGCTGTTGATCGGACCGATGTTGCCGCGTGCGTCATGCCGGATCGCTTCCGGCATGACGTGACCTACTTTGCATCTCCTGCGGGGACGGGCGACGCCCCGGCACAGTTATCGCCCCGGGAGTATTGGATCAATGCGGCCGATGCCAAGGTCACGCTGGAAGATGGTGTGCTGACAATTGTCTCGCCACTCGACAGCAGCAGCCGGACGGAACTGGAGATCACGGAAGACCAGGAGCGCTGGCTCGAATGGCTGGTCAAGCACAACATTCAGCACATCCGGCTGGAAGTGGGTGGTTAGGCTATATCACTATAGAAGAAAGGTTGTAAGTGAAAAGGAACTTATCAACATACAGGCAGCCATGTATCACACTTTTATGTGTCTGTATATTTTCAAACTGTGTAGCCATAGCCACAGACGACATTAGTATAGCTGTAGACAACATTATCGCAAGATATAGGAAATCGCAAGAAAATGCAGATCTTGTTTACCGGAGATCATTAGGCACTGCAAAGGAGGAGTGCATACGAAGCTTGATTGCTGCAGCTAAAGATGCATACTCAAAAAAAGACAGGTCTTCCGAAACCGCGGCTTGGAGGGCGCTATTAGCAATTAACCCGGAAGCCAAAGAAGCGGTTACTTCACGGATCTTGGGACATTACAAATCGAGTTAGACAAGATTAATGAGATTGACGCAAGCAGAGACAAGATTCGTGCCTTGATAGGTACACACTGGAATTGTCGCTGGAATACTGGTGTCACACAAAAAGTTAGATTTGCTTCAAACACTTTGGTCACAAAACGAACTATTATGGTTGGTGCTATAATAGAAAATGGCAAAGTGATTGAAGTTGGCCCAGATTTTTTATTAGTCGAGTTTGAGTCTTCGATAGAAAAATTTGTTGTGGCTGGAAACAGAATACTTTGCGAACAATGGTGTCCAAAGAAAAACTTTCCGCGGTCACAATGCGATGCTTTCGCAATTGGCATTCACTCTAATCCAGACTAGGATTTAGAGGAATCCAATTTTATTGCTAAAGGCCTTTCAAGGAATTTCTTTTGCTGTTGTTTTTGCTGTCATTGGCGAGTTTGTTTCTGGCTGGTGGGCCGGCGTTAATGTTTGTCATTAACTGGATGAGGTATCGCACGCCGTCACTTTCGACGGAGCCGTTGCCACCGGTTTCGATCCTCATTCCGGCACGGAACGAAGAGCGGTCGATTGGCCGGGTGCTGGAAAGTGCATTGCAAACCATGGGGATCGAATTCGAAGTCATTGTCCTTGATGATGCCTCGACCGATCGGACTGCTGAGATTGTGCGGGAATTCAGCCAGCAGGATCCCCGTGTCCGGCTGGAGTCGGCACCCCCTTTGCCGCCAGGCTGGTGTGGTAAACAGCACGCCTGCTGGGCACTTTCTCAACGTGCCCGCTATGACCTGTTTCTCTTCATCGATGCAGATGTCTCGCTCGAACCCACAGGTGCTGCTCGGACAGTCAGCTTTCTGCAGCAGACTCAGGTTGATCTGGTGAGTGGTGTGCCGCGGCAGGAGTTTTCGGGCTTTCTTGATCGGCTGCTGATTCCCCTCATCCATTTTGTGCTGCTGGGCTTTCTGCCGATGGGACGCATGCGGAAGACGACTGACCCAGCTGTGGGAGCCGCCTGTGGCCAGTTGATCCTTTCGACCCGATCGGGTTACGAGAAAACATCTGGCCATGAGCAGGTGAAACAGTCTTTGCATGATGGACTCGAATTACCCCGGCTGTACCGTCGTCATGGTTTGAGAACTGATCTCTTCGATGCGACATCGACGGCAGTGTGCCGCATGTACCACTCGGAATACGAGACCTGGAAGGGATTGGAAAAGAACGCCACAGCGGGGCTGGGGTCTCCCGCTCTGATTGTGCCTACGACGATCGTCTTGAGTATGGGCCAGATTCTGCCTTCGGTCTGGCTGATTCTCGCCATGCAATGTGACTGCACCTGGACGCTCGTTGTCGCGGCAGCGAGCCTCTTCTGTGCGTGGCTTCCGCGCACACTGGCTCTGGTGAGCTATCGCCAGAGTCTTCTGGGCTGGGTACTGCATCCACTCTCCGTGCTGATTTTCCTGGCCATTCAATGGTCGGCCATGGTGCGAAAACTGCGTGGGCTCCCTTCGGTCTGGAAGTCACGAGACTACGTCCAGGGTGCAATGGTGAAGTAGCGGATCCGCTGACGTGATCCCTGTTCACAGATAGTGGCTCTCGCACAGATGCCATCGTGGCTACGAATCCCTTCTTGAAAACAACAGGCTGTCATCTCATCAACAGATTTGCATATACTGCAAAGTCATGAATCAGCACCCCGGGAGATTGAGAGTCATGTCCGAGCGAAGCCAGCCTTCTCGTCGATCGTTCCTGCAATCCAGTACTGCAGCGATTGCCGCAGCGACGATTCTTCCAGCCCATGTGCTGGGTCGTGAACAATCGACCGCTCCCTCTGAGAAGATCACGCTGGGTGTGATCGGGATTGGCCCGCGTTGTA
>JAIXUU010000288.1 GCA_027483405.1 Planctomyces sp.
CTTATACGCCGGCCCAGCAGCTCCAGGCGCAGCAAAGCCAGAGTGCTTACGGGCCACCATTACAGACACCGGGCATGCAACCAGCCCGGCCTGTCCAGCCATTACCAACTGGCCCTTATGCTCAAGTTCCTCCCGGGATGAGTGCTCAGCATCCATTATCCGCACAACATGATGCAGCCCCCACATTACATCCGGGACAGATTCAGCAGATCAGTGGTCAGCAGATCGCTGGTCTGCCGAGCCAGTCACCTGTGGCCCCTCTTCCCGCTGCTCAGACACCACAAAACATCATGCCCCAGAATGTCGTAACCCAGAACGTCATGACACTGGGACATGAAGTACCCGCTGCGGCCAATACCCATCCGTTGTTACAACCTGTGGCACCGGCTGCGGGTCATCCCCTCGCAGCCAGTGAGATCAAGCCTGTCCCACAGCCAGTGGCCAAACCACCGGTAGCGATTGCCTTCAAACCCCGACAGCACAAAGCTGCCGAGTTGGCGAAAGTGCTGTATCGCTCGCACAAGGAAAATGCCCGGCTGGTTGATGCCGGTCGCGCTGGCAAGCCGGCGTTCTCTGTCTCAAGGCTTCCCGGTAAGAGTACAACTGCGATTGAATTCATGGTTTCGATCGATGATGAGCGTGATCAGCTCTACGTCGATGGTTCCGAAGCGGTGGCCCGCGGAGTGGTCGATCTGTTGACTTCGCTCGATACTAAGGGCGATTGGCCGAGCGATGCGAAGATCGTTCCGACGACTCCTCAGGCAGCGATCATGCTGGCCCAGTATCAGCCCGATCTGGAAAAGATGCGCCGGCAGAATCGACTGACTGTCGCCCAAGCAGGCAATACTCCCTCTGCCAATCCGCAGCGGGAAAATGATGATCCCTTTGCCCCTGCGCCTGCACAGGCAAAACCCGAGGCAGCACAGCCACCTCGTGGCAACTCGGCGATTTCTGATGTCGTGACCAATCTCAAAGGTGATGTGAACATCGAAGCGATTGGGGATCTGGGTGTGCTGATTCTGCGTGGTAATGAAGCCGACGTGGAGCAGGTGATGAAAGTCATTCGAGAGCTCGAAGCTCTCAGTGAGAATACCGCTCCCCAGTTACATGTGCTCTACCTGAGTCATACCGATTCACCCGCCATGAGCGAACTGCTGACGCTGGTATTCGACAGTCTCGCCAAATTCCCTGGCCGGGCGACACAACCCCGCCAGAATGTGGCAATTATTCCTGTCGATACTCCTAATGCGTTGATCATTGTGGCTCCTAAGACCGATCTCGATTCGATTCTGGAACTGGCAGAAGAACTCGATCAGCCGACAGATCCGGAATCGGAATTTGAAGTCTTCAGCCTGAAGACCGCAGTCGCTTCACAGGTCGTGACGAATATCACTGCCTTCTATGCCACCAGAGTTGGTTTAGGTGCACGCGTGCTCGCGATTGCCGATCCTCGTTCGAACTCGGTGATTGTGCGGGCTCGTCCACGTGATCTGGATCAGGTGAAGGCGTTGATTGCCAAGGTCGATCGCGACGAAATGGCAGCTGTCAACCAGGTCAAGATCATTCCTTTGAAGAACGCCGTCGCTGTCGAACTGTCGGCTGTGATCAATGCGGCCATTCAAAGTGTGCTTTCGCCTCCATCGAACCAGGCGGCGAACCAGGGTGGTGCCAACAGTGGTTTGGGTGGTAACCAGGTCGCCGAAGATTTCCGTCAGGTCAGGCCTGCGATTCTGTCCTTCCTGGCGGGTGATAAAAAAGCCCTGCGATCGGGAATGCTGGCCGACATTCGCATTACGCCCGATACGCGCATGAACAGTCTGATTCTTTCAGCCCCAGAGCAAAGCATTCCTCTGTTGGAAGAACTGATTCGTCAGCTCGATCAACCGACGGCAGCAGTGGCTGAGATCAAGGTGTTTACGCTCACGAATGCTGATGCCTCACAACTGGTGACACAGTTGCAGCAACTCTTCTCACCCAGTGGAAACCAGCAGGGGGGCGGCAACAACGCGTTACGACAGCAACTGGGGCTGGCGGTGGCGGGAGCTGACGACGCTTCGAGCAATCTGATCCCACTGCGGTTCAGTGTTGATACGCGTACCAACAGTATTACTGCGATTGGCGGGGCGGAAGCCTTACGTGTCGTGGAAGCCATCCTGCTCAGGCTCGATGAATCCGATCTGCGCGAACGCAAGAACGTCGTCTTCAAACTCAAGAACAGCCCGGCACTCGCTGTTTCCACAGCAGTGACACAGTTCGTTAATTCGCAGTTGCAGCTCTCCCAGCAAAACCCGAACTTGATCAGCACGGTCGAACAGCTCGAACGCGAAGTTGTTGTGGTTCCCGAAACTGGCACCAACAGCCTCCTCATCAGTGCCACACCGAGGTACTACGATGAGATCACTCGACTGGTCATGGAACTTGATCAGGCACCACGTCAGGTGATCATTCAGGCTCTGATTGTGGAAGTGACACTCGATAACGTCGATGAGTTTGGTGTTGAACTGGGTCTGCAGGATTCGGTGCTCTTCGACCGCAGCGTCGTCGATGACCTGGTGACTTTGACCGAAACCACCACTTCGCCGAACGGTACACAAACCACCAC
>JAIXUU010000257.1 GCA_027483405.1 Planctomyces sp.
CAAGCAGTACTCCCACCACTGCCTTCTTGATAAAGAAGACACTGGCACAGGATGGGCTCTGATCGAGCCACGGGAGAAACTTCGGTCCGGAATCACAGGCGGGAAGATCCCACCTGCAAGGTGCACCCTGATGAAGCCTCTCTACCCAATCCCACTCTGTTGCGCCAACATGCCTCTGGAACCCTCGCCCACACTCAGGAAGTGCCCCTCTGGAACCCTCGCCCACGTCTTCGTGGGAGAGGGCAGGGTGAGGGTCTTCTTTCATTCATCTTCAACAGCTACCAACGCTTCCGCCTGAGCGCTAATCCTCTGTTCTTTAGCCAGAGATAAAGAGCATGTTGCGATGAAGCTGCTCGTTAACTCCCCACCCAATACATCACGGCTCGCCCTCATCCCAACCTTCTCCCGTCAGAACGGGAGAAGGAGCAAAACCCTCGCCCACGTCTTCGTGGGAGACACCAGACCAGTCGGACTCGGCAACTAGACACTATGGTGGAACAGCTCTGCCAGACCGTGAATTCTGCTCACTTGAGAAAGAGGCTTCTGTTCGCAAAGTCGCTGCAGCACGGCCAGTTGCTTAAGCACCAGTGCCGATTGAAACTGGCAGCCCGCCAGAAGTTTTCCACCCAGAGGTTGCACCCAGATCACTTCGACAAACACACTCACAGGCGGAAGGTCTTCTTCGCGCAGTTCGATCAGCAGTTGTTCGCTCACTCGCACCGGAAGCTGCTCATCCATAAATGGAAGTTCCAGCCGCACACCTTCATGTGAGCAATCGACAATCTTGCCGGGAACAGGCCCAGGCACAGCGCCACTTAACTTCAAAATCCGCAAAGCCGCATAGATCCGTTTTCTTAATGATCGTCGACGATCACCCAATCGCCGCCCTGCGGACAATAACGCACCGCAACTTGCAGTTCGATATCGGGCACGCCGTTCTGTTTCTCGCCGACGATCCATTTCAGGCACCTCTTGGGCAGGAATCTGGTTCTTACCACTCAATTCCTACCTCACAAGAAGCACCCGTGAGACGAAAACTTCGCAAACATTAAAAAATTGTCACACCTAATGAATCTGTCTATCGATCAATCACACTGGATTCAGCCAACTGAACCAATGTTCTAACACCATAACCTGTCGCACCCGCCTCGCGCCATGCTTTTGCACTCGACTGAAAGGCCGGCCCGGCAATATCCAGGTGCACCCAGGGCTTTCCTCCCACAAACCGCTGCAGAAACTTGGCAGCAGTAATCGCGCCACCCCAGCGACCACCGGTGTTCTTGATATCCCCCACATCCCCCTTAATCAGATCGTCATACAGATCCCAGATCGGCAGAGGCCACATGTCTTCGCCCACAGCTTTCGCCGCATTGATGACCTGCCCGCTCCATTCGTCATGATTGCTGAACACCCCAGCCACTTCCTCACCCAAAGCCACCACGCAGGCACCTGTGAGTGTCGCCAGATCGACAATCTTTTCTGCCCCCTGATCGACGGCATAGCACAGAACATCCGCCAGCACTAACCGCCCTTCGGCATCGGTGTTCAGCACCTCAATCGTCACTCCATTACGCGCCGTCAGAATATCCCCCAGCTTATAGCTGGTGCCGCTCACCATGTTTTCCACCAGACCCAGATAAGCCGTCACGTTCACAGGGAGCTTGAGCCGGGCAATGGCCACAATCGCCCCCAGCACAGTCGCTGCACCGGCCATATCGCACTTCATCGTCAGCATGCCGTCCGTCGGTTTCAGCGACAGCCCGCCCGAATCAAACGTCACACCTTTACCAACGAGCGCCACATGGCTCGAACTCTCTTTCGCTCCACGATAATCAAGTTTGACCATCCGTGCAGGAACCGCACTTCCCTTAGCCACCGCCAGCAACGAATGCATTCGTTCCGCTTCCAGCCGGGGCACATCAAAAATCTCGCACGTCAGTCCATACTCAACGGCCAATGCCGAGCATCGATCAGCAACTGTGACCGGATTGACTTCCTGAGCAGGTCGATTGACCAGTTCTCGAGTCAGGTTCATCGCTTCGCCCAGAATCGCTCCGCGTTCCATAGCACTGGCCATGTTTTCACTCGAAATAACATGCAGCGAGGCCAGAGGATGACGGGCACGCTCTGTTCGATACAGATCCTGCCCCACCGAACCCACATTTGCCGCCGTCACTGCTGCCGAAACAAACTCTAATGGAGTCTTACTTCCCAGAATGGCGGCAGGCGGTACTACCACACCCACATCGAGATTCGGTTTGTCGGTCAGGCTGCGGAACGCTGCCGTCAGCGCACGATCCAGACTTTGTGTCGATAAAACGTCAGGCGCACCCAACCCTACCAGCAGCAACCGGGAAGCGCCCAGTCCCGTCACCCCTTTAACATGCAGCAGACTGCCAGCCTTCGTGGGCAGATCACCCGCTTCGCGCAATCTCGTCAGCAGCCCGCCCGATTCCTGATCCAACGATTCCAGATGACTATTGAGCAGTGGGTTTTCACTGATCGGGACGATCAGCCAGTGACCCATCCAGTTGGCAGCCGGCGCAGACGATGCTTTGACGTTCATGAGCAATTTCAACTTTCGATTTGAAAAAATAAACAGCTTTGCCCCATTTGATCGTCGCGGGAACTCCAGAACAACTGACGACTCATCACATATCAGCAAGATTCGATCTCGCTTTACCGGCCGACCAACCCTCACTTTCGTCAAATCCGCCATATCCGGCAGAAACTTCGTGGCCGTAAGTCTGCGCTGCACGATCCCCCCGCAATCGTGACCTATGTTTCCCAAAGTCAGCGCTTGCAGTTTTTCTCCTTCACTCATCCCTCTTTTCACAGGGCTGAGTTCTGCACCGGCTGGAAGAGCATCGTGAACTTGATCATTCAGGACATCACCTAACGTGGCAAAGGTGGGCACACGAGTTCAGGAACCTGCGTTTCTGCTGCTTCTCGCAGTGACGGCGACGCTGTTTCTACGCCCAGCCGAACTCTTCCAGGCGCTCGATGGCCTGCCCATTTACGAAGCGCTGATTGGTGGCTGTCTCCTCTTTTCCATTCCAGCACTCCAGGCCCGCTGCAGTTGGAAGACCTTGAAATTCCAGCCCGTCATCCTTTGTGTGATGGCTTTGCTTCTCGCCATCGGACTCTCCCATGCGTCTCACGCGTATATCGGTGGTCTCGTCGAAGCCGCCACCAGCTTCGGTAAAGTCCTTGTTTACTTTGCACTCCTGGTCGTGAATCTCAATAGTCCACCCCGGCTGCGTGCCTTTCTTCTGACGGTCACGACCTGCTCGGTCATTGCCATCACCATGTGTGTTGTCGATTTTCATGGACTCATCGACTTTCAATGTGTCGAACATCTGGCCGACTTTGACAGTGTCGATGACGAAGGCGAAGTCTCCCATATCCTGCGCATGCGCGGCCTGGGGATCTTTCAGGACCCCAATGACCTCGCCATGCTCATTGTCGCAGCAGGCGTCCTCTCCACCTACTTCCTCATGGATAAGGCCCAGGGCATCCTCCGCTTCGCCTGGATCATCCCCATCATCACACTCTGGATCGGACTCTTCGATACCAGATCTCGCGGCGGCTTACTGGCAGCAGGCGCTGCCATGATGACACTCGCCGTCTTCTGGGGTGGCTTCAAAATGGCCATTCTCTGTGGCGTCCTGGGTGTGTGCGCACTCGCTGTCATGGGTGGCCGACAAGCCAATCTCGATCTGAATGACAGCACGGGCGGCGAACGCGTACAGCTCTGGCGCGATGGATTCGACGCCCTGAAATCCAGCGATATCCTTTTTGGCATCGGATATGGCGGCTATCCCGATGTCGCAGGCCTCGTGGCCCACAATTCATTCATCCATGCCTACGTCGAACTGGGAATCTTCGGCGGTACCCTCTTCTTCGGCGCATTCTTCTTTGCCTTCGTCCAACTCTACCAGATGGGTTTTCGCAGCTACCCGAACTTTGATCGCGAAGCTCTCCGCTTTCGGCCCTATCTGGGAGCTTTATTGGCAGGCTGGTGTACTTCAATGCTCTCCCTCTCGCGCTGCTATGTCGTCCCGACTTACATGGTGCTTGGTCTGGCGGCGGCTTATCTCCACATGGCTGCCAGGTCGTCTGCCAGACCCGCTCCACTCGCGACCTGGAATACTCCTCAAGCCCTCCGGCTCACGTTCGCCAGTGGCGCTTTATTCGTTGGTCTGTATCTGTTCACCGTGATGTTTGCCTGAAACTTCCATCTCGTTCTCCGGAAACCTGCTCGATGCTCACTGGCATCTCCATCACCGATCCAAAAAGCTTCAGCGCGACAACGAGTGCTGAACAGCAGGCATTGGCCCATGCCAAACCGCGCATGAACATTACCTGGCACAGACGACCCGCCTTCGATCAGGCTTTTGCTCAATGGCGAGCCCTCGAAAATCGCCTCAATTGGCAGGCACTCACTTCCACCACCCGCTGGACACAAACGTGGCTCAAGCATTACGGCGATCTGGTCTCTCCCGAGATTGTCATTGCCGAAGTCAACCACATTCCCGTTGCCGCTGTACTGGTCATCACCAGCGAACAGCAGTTCGAAGGCCCCATTCGCCTGCGCACCGTTCACCTGGGGACAGCCGGTGAACTTGATTCCGACAGCGCTGTGGTCGAGTACAACACGATCTGTGCAGAACCTGCCTATCAGGAATTGTTTCTTGAAAACGTCATGCGGGTCCTCGCGAACCGTACGACATGGGATGAAATTCGCCTCGATGGTTTCGAACCCCGCGACATCCAGCCTCTGCTCGAAAGCTATCCGCAATTCACCTTGCGTCAACGTCCCTGCTACTGCACAAACTTCCCTCCGCACGCCACGCCCGACAGCATTCTCGAACAACTTACTTCGCAAGCACGCCGCGCCATTCGCCGCAATCTGCGAAGTTACGAAGGAGCCACTGTCGAATGGGGTGATCACGTCGAACTCGCCGAAGACATCTTCGACGATCTCACCCGTTTGCATCAGGCCCGGTGGAATGCCGAAGGTAAACCCGGCGCTTATGCCAGTGCTCCCTTTCTCTCCTTTCACAAAAACTTGCTCAAAGAACTCGTCGCTCATCGCCAGGCAGTGCTGGTGCGTGTTCGCCGAGGCGATGAAGTCATCGGCTGCAGTCACTTACTGATCGATCGCCAGCGCGGGCTGCTCTACCAAAGTGGCCATGCACCCCACGAATCCCAGCGCAGCCCCGGCTTGTTAACCGACTGGCTCACCTTGCTGGCTTGCCAGCAACACGGCCTCACAGCCTTCGACTTCATGGCCGGCGAAACCTACCACAAACGCCGACTGACTCTCGATACCAATGAACTTCTCTGGGCGCGCTGGATTCGTCCCTCCTGGAAACGAACGGTCATCGATCGCTTGCGAGACTTCAAAAGGTTCTCACATCGGCTGATCTCTGGCTCCGCGCGTCCCACCAGTTCCACCAATTCATCAGCGAATGAGCAGGATCATTCCCAACCAGGCACAGCAGCCGAAGGGGCTTTGTCATGACCACCATCACCACCGACCATCGGCTTGAACAAATGAGTTCATCCACATCGACATCCACCGTCCTGCCCACCCTGCGACCTGTTGGTCAACGGTCATTAGCATCGCTGGCGGGCCATGCTCCTCAGACATCCACCATCAGCCACAATCCATCCACTGTCAGTCATGTGGGCGATCCGCACATCGAGGAAACTCCCTCCAGGCCACTCAAGGTCTGTCATGTCAGTCTGACACTCAAGACCGGCGGCCTCGAACGACTACTCGTCGATTTTGCCCGCAGGCATGATCACGACCGGGCCGAACTCACCTTCCTCGCCATGCGCGAAATCGGCCCCTTTGCTGAATACATCCGCGAAACAGGCTGTGAAGTCCATCAATTGAAAACCCGCGGCAGGCTTGCCCAGTTTCAAGAAATGTCGGCGTTCTTTAAAGCTCATCACTTCGATGTGATTCACACCCACAATACCTATCCCCATTTGTATGCCACACTCGCGGCCCGCTGGAGTGGTGTCCCGGTCGTCATCAACACGCGCCACGGACAACGCCTCGGCCATAACTGGCGTGCCAATCTGCAGTACCGCTTCACCACCCGGCTGGTCGATCGCATTGTCGCTGTCTCCGATGATGCCGCCCGCCTTTGTCTGAATGAAGATCGACTCCCGGCCAGTGTCGTCGCACGCATCTGGAACGGCATCGATCCTGCCCAATTTGCCTGGCGAGGTTCGTCCCAGGAACTCTCCGCCATCACGGTCTGCCGCCTCTCTGCTGAAAAAGATATTGGCACGCTCCTCAAAGCGGTCGATCGTGTTCGGCGAGTGCATCCCACCTTTAAACTAATGATCGTGGGTGATGGTGCCGAACGTCCACATCTCGAACAACTCGCTGCACAACTCGATCTCGCCCACCACGTCAGCTTTCTCGGCGAGCGGCACGATATCCCGGAACTGCTGGCTCAGGCCGGGTTCTTTGTCAGTTCCTCCTTAAGCGAAGGAATCTCGCTCACTCTGCTGGAAGCCATGGCTGTCGGCTTACCTGTCGTCGCGACAGCCGTCGGTGGCAATCCCGAGATCATTCTGCCAGGTGTCACCGGACAACTGGCACCGGCTGCGGATCCCGAACAACTCGCCAGCGCCATGCTCGAAATCTGCCAGCATCGAAACGACTGGCTGGCCATGGGGGCTGCAGGACGCGAACGAGTTCAGGAGTTCTTCCATATCGACCGCATGATCGATGACTACACACGCCTGTATGAAACCTTAATGGCCGAAAAGTCCAAAAGGCGCTGAACACCCGTTGGCACTCGCAGCACAGTCATCCCGAAAACATCCGCGATTTTCTGACAAGGCCTGGCATGTACGAGACCTTATATCGAAACATCCTGCTCCCCATGTTCGACGGCACCATCAAGGGCCGGCAGACCATGAAGCATTGGCAACGGGCCGAAGCCACCCAATGGCATTCCCGCTCCGAGCTGGAACTGCAGCAACTTGTCGACTTGCGCCGGCTCGTCGCTCATGCCGGCGAGCACTCGCTCTACTATAAAAGTCTGTTCTTTGAGCATGCGATTGATCCCGCCACTATTTCCTCTTTCGATGATTTTCGCAGCATCCCTCTGCTCCATCGGGAAACCATTGCGAAAAATCGTCTACAACTCAGCACATCTCTCCCCATGAAAAGGATCAGCAAAAGCACGGGCGGTTCCAGCGGCGAACCACTTCACTTTGAGATCAGTGCCGAAAGCAATGACCGCCGTGTCGCCATGACTCATCGTGGTTACGGCTGGGCGCATGCCGCGCCTGGAACGAGACAGCTTTACATCTGGGGCACTCCGCCATCTCGTCTGGCCGCCTGGAAACGCTGGAAAATGTCCCTGCATCACGCCTTTGATCATCATCTGGTACTGAGCTGTTTCGAGTTCACTCCCGAGATGATGCACAGGCAGCTTCGCCGCATGAATGCCTGGCGACCTCAAGTGATTGTGGCCTACACCAATGCCGCCTACGAGTTTGCCCGCTTTATTGAAAGCGAAGGTCTGCAGGTGTGGCAGCCAAAGTCGATTGTCGTGGGTGCTGAAAAACTGCATGACTTCCAGCGGATTGTCCTCGAACGAGTCTTTAAAGCCCCTGTTTTCGAAACGTATGGCTCACGGGAGTTCATGCTGATTGGCACCGAATGCGACAGGCATTCGGGTTTACATCTGAGCATGGAAAACCTCTTCGTCGAAATTCTCGATGATGCAGGCCAGCCCACACCCGCTGGCGAAGAAGGCAACGTCGTCATCACCGACCTCTTTAACGATGCGATGCCCTTCATTCGCTATGTCAACGGAGACCGGGCGATTGCTGGCTTCGAAAACTGTCCCTGTGGTCGAGGGTTGCCACTCCTCCGCAAAGTCACCGGAAGGCAGCTCGATGTCCTGACAACCCCCGATGGTCGCAAAATTCCCGGCGAATTCTTCCCCCATCTCATCAAAGATTATCGCTCGATCCGCCGGTTTCAGGTCATTCAGAATGAACCACACGAGATCATCGTCCGCATGGTCACCAGCGGCGGGCTCACTCTCGCCGATCTGCATCATCTCGAAAAAGATCTGCGTGAAGGCATCGGCCCCATCGTCACCCTCAAACTCGAACAGGTGGACGACATTCCTTTAACTCGAGCCGGCAAATTGAAAGTGGTGGTCAACAATCTGCAGACCTCGCAAACCTCCGGCAAACTCCCGGAACATTCAGCCATTGCAGCAGGCAGTGACAATCAACCCGCAGCCCAAGGAGCGATGGTATGCCAGCACTGATTGAAAACCTGCCGTCTGAAAGTCACGCAGCGGGACTGCAGAAAACCATCGCCTCGGTGACATCTCATCGCTCGCAGCCTGAGGTCGGGAAGCTCGTCGTTCGCCAACTGCCACTTGAGCAGGTGCTGGCCGATGCTCAGCTTCAAGCCCGCTGGGTCGATCTGCTGCACAGAGCCGAAAATGGTTACGCCATTCTGCATCCCGAACATGTCGCCACCGAGTGGAAGTTCTGGAGCTACCGGCCTGATGGTTCGATGTGGCAACCTCGAGTCATTTTTCAAGAACACCATGGCCCAGAACATCATGGCCCAGTACACCACGGCCAGTGGGAAAGTCTGGCAGTCCTGCTCCCCCGCCAGATTACCGCTCGTCGCCTGACTCATCTCCCTTTGCCCGTTCAACTCCAGGGCTGGCATCTGGTGGGCGGACAGATCCTCCGCACATCGACCAATACGGCATGCTTCGAACCGGCATCCAGCAGCACCCGAGCCATCTTTTCAGCCATCAAACAGCATGTCGAACTGTCACGAGGCGACTTTTTACAGATCGAAGACCTCGACGTGGACGATCCTCTCTACGGAGCAGTTCAATCCCTCTCTGGCACCACGTTCGAGGTGCATGTTCCTTATGGCTACCGCGCCCGGTGGAGAATCGATCTGCGTGGAGGCTCGGCTGGCTACTGGAGCAAATTCTCCAGCAAAACCCGCAATGGCTTCAAACGCAAACAGAAGAAATGCCCCTCCCGACAATTGGAATGCATCACTCATCCGCAGGATGTTCCTCGCTTCCTCGAAGCAGCCAGCGAAATCTCGAAGCATACCTGGCAGACCCACGAACTCGGCTTGCGGATCAAAAACGATCCCCGCGATCAGGCCATCTATGGTGCCCTTGCCGAAGCAGGTTTGTTCCGCTCGTATTTGTGGTCCATCGATGGCAGGCCCGTCGCCTTTCTTGTCGGCAATCAGGCGGCAGAAACATTCCATTACGAAGAGGTCGGCTTCCACGAAGACTTTGCCGACTTTTCACCTGGCCTGCTCATGCTGATCGATGTGCTCAACGACATGCTCGTTGTGAACACACCCCGCTGGTTCGACTTTGGCGGCGGGGATGCCGAATACAAACGCATCTTCGGGAATGATCAAAGCTCCAGTGGCACCACCTGGCTCGTACGCCGCCATGGCCTGGCATCCGGCATGTTTCATCTGGCACTCGCCGTCAACACGATTCGCCAGCAGGGAGCCCGCCTGCGAGACTACTGCAAAGAGCGTAAACGATTACTAAAAAACAACTTACAAAAAGATACCACCCCGGGGACGAATCTGCCGACCGGGGATGAAAATCCAAGCTAACTTTTAAGGGAGAGCCTGTCATTTTCCATCGCGATCGCCATGTTTTTTCCACTGGCAAAACCGCTGAGTGACGGGTTTCCACCTGTAGCAAGATCTTCCTGGCTGCGGGCCGTAGCAAGGATCATTACGGCATGCGAGTTTTGTTTTTCTCACATAACTTTCCCAATCCGTGGAATCCCGGATTAGGCACCTTCAACCGCACCATGCTCGCCGGTCTGGCAGCTTCGTCGCGTTTGACGGATACCCATGCCACGTCGAATGGTGGTGCCGCACAACATCCGCACAAAGTCCGCATCGTTTCCCCGATCCCCTGGAATCAGTGGTATTCGAGTCTCATTCCTGGCTGCAAACCCAAGGCCAACTTCGACACCTTCGAAGCCATACCGGGAGTGCCAGCCACTTACTTTCCGTTCTACTATCCACCCAAAATTCTCCGCTCTCAATATCACCGCTGCCTCGCCTGGTCGAGCCAGTCCATTCTTCCGCAGATCCTGCGCGATGAGCAGCCCGATGTCGTCCTTTCTTACTGGTCACATCCCGATGGTGCTGTCGCCACGAAAATGGCTCATGCCGCTGGTATTCCCTCCGTCGTCATGACCGGTGGCAGCGATGTCCTCTTGCTGGCACGCTCCGGGAGCCGCCGCCGAGCGATTCTCGAAGCACTCCATGCCGCCGATCTCGTCATCACTGTGAGTGAAAATCTTTCCCGCGTCCTGATTGAAGATGGCCTGCCACCCGAAAAACTCGCCGTTGTCCGCAGGGGTGTGGATACCACCATCTTTCAGCCGGGTTCAAAACGAGCTGCCCGAGAAAAACTCAAGCAGCCCCAAGATGTCGCCCTGCTGGTCGCACCCGGTCGTCTCGCACCTGTCAAAGGTTGGGAGTACCTCTTGCGGGCCTGCCGTTCGCTGGCAGATCGCGGTCTGAGATTCCGCTGTGTCTTTGTGGGCCACGGCTCTTTGCAACAGCGTCTGCAAGCCCAGGCCGACGAACTACAGATTACGAATATGATTCATTTTGCTGGTTCCTGCCCTCAGCCAGAGCTGGTCGACTGGTATCGCGCAGCCAGTGTCATCGTCTTGCCCAGCATCTCCGAAGGTGTGCCCAACGTCCTCATGGAAGCCATGGCCAGTGGTGCGAATTTCGTAGCCAGTGAAGTGGGGGGCATTCCAGAAATTGCCGATCCTTATTTTGATCGGCTCGTTCCCCCTGCACAGCCTCTTTCTCTGGCCAATGCCATTGAGGACTTGCTGAATTATTCGCCAGAAAACGATACCGAATCAGGCATGGTGCGTCGCTGGCGCCCCAGCTCACTGGAAGAATCGACCAATCATCTCATCCAGGCACTGACCACCTGTGTTCATCGTTTTCATGATCAGGGGGGTTACATCCGTGGTCTGGCGGATCGCGAGTATCGTCAGCTCATTGAAACCAACGAATCGTCCATGGCAGACGAATACGCTTATCTCTCTTCGAGCCTTGTGGGAGGAACACCATGAATCCTCTCAAGCAGTTTGCCAAACTTCTGATCACGCAGCTTTCGCCCAAAGAAGACTGGCTGATTCAGGCGCGCACTCAGGAAAAGATCTTCTCGTGGACCTTCGATGATGGCCCGGATCCTATCCATACACCTTTCGTGCTGGATGCTCTCCATCAAGTTGGTGCTCGGGCCACGTTCTTTGTGGTGGGTGAACGAGCCGCTCGTTATCCCGATCTGATTCGACGCATTGTGGCCGAAGGGCACGAGCTGGGCAACCATACCTGGACTCACAGCGAGCCATCCCACACACCGACTGCAGCTTTTCTCGATGAAGTCGATCGTACGCAGGATTACCTCGAAGTTCTCACCCGAATTCGGCCGCGCTGGTTTCGCCCACCCAAAGGGGAACTGACTTTTGGCAAATGGCGCGGCCTCGTCCAGAGGAAGCTCTCCATTGCTCTCTGGTCGCAAGATCCCAAAGACTGGCGGATGAAATCAGCAGATGAACTCGTTGCCTGGTGCAACAGCACACAGCCCACGCCGGGAGAAGTGATTCTCCTGCACGATGTCCATCGTTTTGGAGGGATTGCTGTCCGTCTCTGGGCGCGCGAGCCCTGGTATCGCGACTGGCAGAGCGTCACTCTCAGCCAGCTTGTCCCCCGCAAAAATGCCCATGGCCAACACATTCAGCCAACCGCGATCTCTGATTCAACAGCCGCCACAGGAAGCCAGCTCCCGTTCATCCCAGTCCCGACAGACAACCTCGTGATGCAAGCCATGCCTTCCGAATTGCCGAAACCCAGTCCCATTCCGGTTCCTGCCAAAGGGGCTTCACAACAACGGCAGGTGGAAGAACAGATTGCCATCGACATGTTCGAGTTCTAATGCTCCCTGAAGAGATTTGTTCTAGAGAAAATTTCCCGCGTGTCGGGGAGAAATGATTGTGATCACTGCCAAACGTCCTATTCCTCCCTGGCTGCAAGCGATTGCCGAACCTGCGCCTTCGTTTCGTTTTTCAGCCCCTCCGCCGCGCCCTATGGAACCACCAGCTCGCAAAAGAGTTTTGCTGGTGGCTTACAGCTTTCCACCAGTCGGCGGCGCCGGTGTTCAACGACCTGCCAAATGGGTCAAATATCTCCAGCAGTTCGGCTGGGATGTCACCGTTCTCACAGTCGAAAACCCATCGGTACCACTCCTGGATGAAAGTCTGCTCCAGGAGATTCCCGCTTCAGTACCGATCATCAAGGCCCGCACGCTCGAACCTGGCTATCGCCTCAAACAGGCCATGATTGGTTCCACCAGTCCAGCGACGAACGCCACAGCATCTCAATCTCAGCCCACCAGCCATAAGCCTGGCATCTTCCAACGCATGGCTGCCAGACTGTTGAGCTTTGCCAAACGCTGCGCCAAACAATGCGCCACCACCCTGCTGCAACCCGATGCTCAGCGCCTCTGGTTACCCGGAGCCTGGAAAGTCGCTTGCCAGGCACTGGAAGAAACTCCTCACGATGCCCTGCTCGTCACAGCCCCCCCTTATTCCAGTTTTCTGTTAGGCCAGAGACTCGCAAATAAGTATCACCTGCCCCTCATTCTCGATTACCGCGACGAATGGGATCTCAGCAGCAAGTACCTCGAAAATTCACCGGGCGGCTGGTATGCCCGCTTCACACAGCAGCGGATGCAACAGGCCGTTCTCAAAAGTGCCAGTGCCGTCATTGCCACCACGAACGCCAGCAATGCAGCTCTGCGCGGCCAGTTGAAATCCCTGGGTCTCGATACACCTGTCGAAACCATCTACAACGGTTTCGATACCACGGATTTTGCGTCCGTTTCCGCACCCGAAAGTTCTTCATCAACGACGGACCGTCAACCCGCTCTTCCCTCGGCATCCGCAGATCGATTCCGACTCGTCTATACCGGCACATTATGGAATCTGACCGATATCCAACCCGTCGTCCGGGCTCTCGAGCTGGTGTGCAGCCATTCGCCCGAAATCGCATCAAACATCGAACTGACTGTCATTGGCCGCAAAACACCCGAACAATCGCAGCTCCTGACACGCTTGGCTGGTTTGCCATGTCAGATCATCTCGCGTGATTACTGCCCGCATGCCGAAGTTCTTGGCTATCAGTCACAGGCCGACAGCCTCCTGCTGTTATTGAGCGATGTTCCCGGTGCTGAACGTGTCGTGCCCGCCAAACTCTTTGAGTATCTCGCCACGCGCAAACAGATTCTGGCAGTCGTCCCCCCAGGCGAAACTGCTCAGATCGTGCGAACTTTCCACGCCCGGAGCCATTTTCCTCCCGGCGATCCTCAGGCCATTGCCAATTGGCTCATCGAACAGGTGCGTTTGAAAACCACCTCATCATCATCAGCGGCATCCAGCTTCCCCGAAGAAGAACTGCTGGCTTACAGCCGGTCTCGTCAAACCGCTCAACTGGCGAAATTGCTTTCTGATGTCTGCGCCATGCAGGAATCAATGGGCTTGCAGACTGCACGAGGTGCCGTATGACCATCAGTCTCCCGTTATTGCTGATGGCGCTCTTCTGGCTGTCGATTCTTCTCCTGGGATACATCTACGTCGGGTATCCCCTCGTCATGGCTTTCCTCGCACGCATGACATGGCAGCCGCCCGCTTTGCAGGATCAACCGGCTCCACCTGCCAATCCTCGAACCATCAGCGTGCTGCTGTCCGCTCATCACGAACCACTCACTTTACCCCGAAAGATCGAAAATCTGCTCGCCTCGAGTGCTGCTCACCAGATCCAGCAGATCCTCGTCGGTCTCGATGGAGCCGATGAAGAAACGCTCGCAGCTCTCCGCCAGATCGAGCATCCAGTTCTGAGGGTTATGTCGTTCCCGAACAGACGCGGCAAACCCTCCGTCCTCAACGATCTGGCGGCACTCGCCACAGGCGAAATTCTGCTCTTCGTCGATGCGCGCCAAACCTTCGAACTCGATACCATCGAAAAACTTCTCCAGCGCTTTGACGACCCGCACATCACTGTCGTTTCCGGCGAACTCAAATTCCTCGCCTCCACTCACGAAACCACCGCCAGCGAAGGGGTTGGCTTCTATTGGAAGTACGAGAAGTTCATCCGCAAACAGGAAAGTCGCTTCCGCGGTGTCCCAGGCGCCACCGGAGCCTGCTACGCCTTAAGAAAGAGTGCTTTCCAGCCCATCCCTGCTCAAACGATTCTCGATGATGTATTAATCCCCATGCAGGCCGTCATGCAGGGTGGAAAATGTGTGTTCGAAGCCGATGCCACCATCTGGGATACACCTGCCAAAACCACCCAGCACGAATCGACCCGTAAGCGGCGAACCATTGCTGGCGTCGTACAACTGGTCCTCTTGAAACCGGCTTTGATCCTTCCCTGGAAAAACCCACTCTGGTTCGAGTTTGTCTCCCATAAACTCCTCAGGCTGGCCAGCCCCTGGCTGTTACTGTCAGCACTGGTGACAAATCTCCTGCTTTTGCCCACTTCACCCGTCTATGCCTGGCTGATGGGTGCGCAAGCTCTTGCCTGGGCCCTCGCCATCGCAGGAGCCATTGTGCAATCCACAGGGGGACAGCTTCGCTACTGCGCCCCATTCTTAATGTTCGCCACACTCAACTGGACCACCTTACTGGCCGAGTGGGATGCTCTCTGGAATCGATATCAAGTGACGTGGAAGCGTGCCGGTTAGGAAACATGCTGGTCAAGGTCGCACGACTTCACACCTTTGTTGCCAATTCTGGTTTTTCCACCCACGCAGCGGCCACATACCCCACAATTTCAAGCTAGAAATCAGCAGAAGACAAGTTCTGATTGTACAAGTTTCCGTCGAAGACAACGGCCCGTATGCCAATCTCTGGAACCCTCGCCCACGTCTGCGTGGGAGAGGGCAGGGTGAGGGTCTTTTCCACATTTTTTCAAGCTATAACACATCCAACCCGCTGACTCCTCAACGACTGAGCTCGACCTTATGCCACTGGAACCCTTCACCTCTGCAGCAATCGCACTCTCTGCGACAGCCGCTCTCACAGGGGCAGGCATGGTGGCTGCTTATCGTCGAGCCCAGAACATCGGCCTGACCAACTGGCTCCCTGCCTATCTGAAAAGTCCACGCCCGGCAGCGATCAACGAGAACGAACCCATCGATCTGTTTCTGGCGGTCTGCGATCATTACGAGCCACAGTGGGGACGCCCGCAGCCAGCCGATGCTCTAGCTCGCGTCAACGCCTGGGTCGAAAACTATCCCAGGCTCTTCAGTCAGTTCTCCGATGCCGATGGAGTGGCCCCGCAGCACACATTTTTCTTTCCCCAGGATGAGTATCGCCCCGAATACCTTGATGCTCTGGCGCCGTTATGCCGTCAGGGGTTTGGTGATGTCGATATCCACCTGCATCACCATCACGATACGCAGGCGGGACTGCGCGAAAAGCTCTCCACCTTCCGAGATGCACTCTTCGATCGACATGGGCTCCTCCGCACAGATCCCCAGACAGGCCAAGTCGTTTATGGCTTCATCCACGGCAACTGGTGCCTGAACAACAGCCGGCGGGATGGCCAATGGTGCGGCGTCGATCACGAAACACCCATCCTGCTCGAAACCGGCTGCTATGCCGACTTCACCATGCCCAGCGCCCCCAGCGATACACAAACCACGACGATCAACAGCATCTATCATGCAGTCGATCGACCGGGGAAGAATTCACACAATACCGGCACTCTGGCCCAAGCGGGCCAGGCACCGCCACCCGCAAGCCTCCTCATGATCCAGGGGCCACTCGTGCCCGATTTTTCCCGTGCCAAATGGGGGCTCATTCCCAAGGTAGAAAATGGCGATCTTCTCGCCAGCCATCCCCCGGCTCTCCGCAGGTTGCCTCAGTGGCTCAAAGCCGCTGTCACCATCCACGGAAAGCCAAACTGGCGATTCATCAAGCTACACTCACACGGCTGTAAACCCGTCAACCAGCAGATGTGGCTCAGTGAACAGGTGGTTGATTTTCATCGCGACTTGGCCCGTTTCTGTGCCCAGCAGCCCCAGTACCGATTGCACTACGTCACTGCCTGGGAAATGGCACTTCTGGTTCGTCTGGCTCAAAAGTTTCCACAGTTC
>JAIXUU010000267.1 GCA_027483405.1 Planctomyces sp.
CTCACCCACGCTGGCTGATGCCCGCACCACAGTCTCTTATCCGGCGGGAACATCCCATAAGTTCATGGCCGCCAAAGATCGCGAAGCCTGCGGCGTGACCGCAGGAATCTTCCGTCTCTCGGTGGGTCTCGAAGCCTGTGAAGATCTAAGGCAAGAACTCGACCGGGCACTGGCACCTACCGGGTGATTCTGACTCAGAAAAATCTTTAGCGCTGGATTGAATGCGCTCACCGCCGGATGGGCATGGTTTCGTCTGTCCAGTTGACAGAGGTGGGGCCGAGTTCTGAAGCGCGGTCGAGGGCTGAGTTGTTCTCTGGGGGAAGCTGCGGCAAGGTGAACTCGCCAGCCGAATAGTCGGGGCGATGTGTCTGTTGGGAGTTGGTGAACGATGCAGGGGTTTCCCGTTGGGGACGTGTTGAGGCCAGGCCAGCCGCTTCAGTGAATGCATGAGTGGCCGAGATCGTGGTGCCTGCATGATCGGTGTATGAGGCATCAATCAGGATCGATTGCGGATCGATTGCCTGCTGAGAACGGAGAGTGATCTGGTAGCCACTCCCCAGAAATCCGCTGTACCAGTATCGAGCCAGGTGAGGGCCTTCGGCGTACCAGCGGGCGACGACAGCGTTCGTATTCACATCACGGGCAATCACTTCGAGCTGACCATCCACCGTGGTTGGTTGCAGGCTGGCGTCGCGAGGAGTGACAAACGCCACAATCGTCTCTGATCCCGCGGTTTGATCGTCATCCTGCAGGGCCGTGAGACGTGTATGAAACTCGAGCTTCTGGGGCGGGGCGGTGTTTCTGGTCGATTTGGCCATTTGAGCTTCAGTGGCCGCTGAGTTCATGCGGGCAATTTTATCGTTGGCAGATCTTAACTCGTCACGAGCTGCGATGAGATCCGTTTCCAGTCGATGAATCTGCGAATTGGTCTGCCTCAGCTTGGCCGAGAGCAGGTCGGATTGCTGACGACCGACAGCGCAGCCGCCCAGAGCCAGACACCCCACGAGTGTTGACCAGAAGCCGAGCAGTGTCCATCGCTTGAGAATGTGCACGATTCGCCCATCCTTGGGAGACGATTCAGCCAGGATACTGAATCGATTACAGTGCGAACCTTAGTTGATTTGGCGAAAAATCGGCAACGGCAGTTTCGTCTTGTGACCTGTCTCTGAAGTCGGCAGGCGGGAGCCTGCCCTACGAAGATTGGTCAGGAAGCCGTAAACAAGGTGGTTTGCGCAAGCTGTGGAATGTTGAAGCAGGCTTAAGGTTGACTCCGGGGGCATCATCCGGGATACCGGGACTGTAGAAAACTGGCGCTCTCTCTTTATGGTTGCGTCAGTCATGCTGAGATTCTGATGCTCTGTTCAGCAGATCGACTTGCATCAGTGCCGCTTTCAGAAATACAGGGTCACAGGGTGAACTGCTGACGCTTGTCGATATGGACTCGTGGATGAGTCACGGAAGGTTCGAAATGCTCAAGGATGGTCAGCCTGAAGTAATCCCTCACATGTTTGAAACGACTCGCACATCCGCCGTGCTGATCATGGCGATGACTGTGCTCCTTTTATGGAACCAGGGTCTGCTCATCGGGCAGGAGGGCACAAGACCTGCCACTGAAACTCCACCACCTGCGGGATCGACCAACGCTTCCACACCTCCCAGTGCAGCCCCACTTTTAACAGCGGCTGCTGATGAACCGCTCACACCGGCGGTGATTGAACGACTTTCGAGACAGGCTGCTGATCTCACTGATCTGGATGCTGCCACCAAAAAGTCGATTGCCGATTTCTATCAGCAGGCTATGGATTCCTGGAAACAGGCGGAAGCCAGGCAGGTTCGCCAGAAAGAGTTTGACCGGCTCGTAGGGACAGCCGAAGGGTTGCTCAAAGAGACTCAAGCCAAACTGGTAAAACTCCCTAAGGAAATCACGTTACCACCGGCGGCTGCCAATGCCGATCTCGAAGCTCTCACCAGTGATATCGCCACTCTGAAAGCGCGTATCGAGCATCCTGAAACCGGCCTGACGAAAAGACTGGCGGATCTCAACGGAGAAGCTGCGCGACGATCGACTCGTCTGAAAGAAATCCCCACTCTGATTACGACGGCTCAGGCTCGACTCGAAGAGCTGACCAAACAGCAGGAGCAGGCCCCGGCCGAAGGCGAAGCCTCGGCTCTCACTCAAGCCCGTCGGATTGCCATTTATGCCCAGCGGATGGCCATTCTCCGGGAGATTGGGGCACTCCGGCAGGAACAGTCGTGGTACGAACTTCCTGCGAGCAGTGCCTTGGCCCGCGAACAGCGAGACTTAGCGGCTCGCGAACTCTCACTTTCGCAGCAGGAAGTCGAGCAGTTGCAAACGATCGTGGCACGCCGCAGGCAGCAGGATGCCGAGATGCGCGTCAAGCAGGCCCAGCGCGAAGCAGCTCTGGCTCATCCCATTCTCAAACCATTAGCAGAAGTTAATGAAAAACTGGCCCAGCAGGATCAGCAACTGGCCCAGAAGACACAGCGGGCAGTGCGTGACCTGGCCGAGATTCGCCAGCAGACACAGCGATTGAAAGATGATTTTCGACGTGTTCAGGAAATGGTCAACACCGTCGGATTGACCGAATCGATCGGGCTGCTGCTAAGGAAAAAACGCTCTTCTTTACCAGACCTGGGAGCCATTTCGGAACGACTGACGGCTGATGCCGACGTGTTTCGTGAACTGCAATTGAAGCTCTTTGAAATCGACGATGAGCTGACAACTCTCCGTTCCCCGGAACTGGTGCTGGGGCAGGTGCTTGCCAGCTTGAAACTGACATCGAACGATGTCCCCAAGGAGATTCTGGAAGCTCAGGCCGAGATTCTATTGAAGCAGAAGCGCGATCTGCTGACGACACTGGATCGAAGTTATACAACTGCCTTTGAGAATCAGGTCGCACTGGATGCCGCCCGGAGAGAGCTCGTCGAGCAGGTGCAGCAGTTTCGCAGCTATATCGATGAACGTGTCCTCTGGATTCGCACCAGTGGTCCGATCTCGCTGGAAACTTTCCACGATGCCAGGGCTGCTGTGAAGTGGCTCTTCAGTGTGGAAGACTGGCAACAGGCTTCTCAGGTGCTCATGAAAGATCTCTGGCAAAGTTTTCCTTTGTATCTGCTCGCTGCTTTAGGGCTGTTTCCGCTGTTGTTGTTGAGAAGGCGGATGGGTATTGAAATCCGCCTGCTGGGTGAGCAGTCGATTCTGCCTTCATGCCGGACATTTACACCGACCATGAGGGCGCTGACATGGACGATTCTGCTGGCCATTGGCTGGCCCGCGTTTGTGGGATTTATGGCGTGGCGGCTGGCTGATTCAGCGAGTTCGTCGCTGACGACGGAAGAAATTGCCCGCTGCTTAAAAGTCTCAGCGATTTTTCTGCTGACACTTGAGTTACTGCGGATGATTACCCTCAAAAAGGGCCTGGCTTCGCATCATTTTGGCTGGTCGGAAAGCTTTGTGCGTCGTTTATATCGAGGCATGACAACTCTGGCTGTGTGTGGGACTCCACTGGTCTTTGCGATCACATTTCTCAGTGTTCATCAGCAGTCCGACACTACGGATGAAAAGTATCTCGATGCGCTGGGCAGGCCGCTGTTTCTGCTTCTGTTGGCGATGATCTCTGGAGTTTCGTGGGCGACGATGTTCCGTCAGGCTCCCGGGACTCATCTGCTCACTGGCGAGCCTGTCGAAAGTCCATTGATTCAACGGGTGCAGACTCTGGCCAAGTATCTGGCCGTCGTGATTCCTCTGCTCCTCGGTGTGCTGGTGGCGATGGGCTATTTCTATACAGCAGGGCAACTGGCGATTCGTCTGCACTGGACATTCTGGCTCATTGTGGGACTGATCATCCTGCAGGCGATTGTCATGCGCTGGATTACCATTGAACGTCGCAAGCTGGCCCTCGAACAAGTCAAACAGATGCGTCAGGCGGCTGAAGAAAGTGTGCGGCAGGTTCCGGGAAGTCTGGCGACAAATCTTCAAAGCCTGCTGTTTTCTTCGTTTAAGGTTGATCTGGCGGCCATCGTCAATCAGGTGCGATCACTGCTTAGAACGAGCCTCGTGATTGCCGGGCTGTGCGGAGTCTGGTTCATCTGGGCCGATATTGTGCCCGCATTAGGGATTCTCGATCGTCTCGAACTGTGGGAAACCACGCAAACTGTGGCTGCATCTGCATCTGCGGCTGCTCCGTCTGCTTCCTCAACAGCCCCTGATGGAGCAGCGGGCAAGCCTGCAAACAATTCTTCAAGCAGTTCTGTGAGCGGGTATCGCAAAGTTACGGCACGCGATCTGGCAGTGGCGATTCTGATCTTCGCAGCCGCATTGATTGCGGGGCAGAACATCCCGGGCCTGCTGGAAGTCGCCTTGCTGAGAAGGTTATCAAGTGACCGGGGTCTACACCTGACAGTCATCACGCTCGTTCGCTATTTGATCTTTACGCTGGGGGTGATTCTGGCCTTCGGTCAGATCGGTGTCAGTTGGTCGAATGTGCAATGGCTTGTGGCAGCTGCCAGTCTGGGTCTGGGCTTTGGTCTGCAGGAGATTTTTGCCAATTTTGTCTCGGGTATTATCATCCTGCTCGAACGACCCATTCGTGAAGGGGATGTGGTTACTGTTGGAGATGTTTCCGGAACGGTTTCCAAGATTCGATTTCGAGCCACGACCATTACGGACTGGGATCGTAAAGAGCTTCTGGTTCCGAATAAAGAATTTATCACGAGTCGGGTCTTGAACTGGACACTCTCGGATAAGGTCAATCGACTGACCATTAAAGTGGGAGTCGCTTATGGTTCAGATCCATTCAAAGTTCAAGAAGTGCTGATGAAATGTGTCACCAGCATCCCGCAGGTATTGCAGAACCCACCCCCCTCGGTGGTTTTCGACGAATTCGGCGACAACGCCATGCGGTTTACGATCCGCTTCTTCCTGCCGGATCTGGAAAATCGACTCACTGTGACTCATCAGTTACATATCGCGATTTATCGTGAACTGGCTGCCGCAGGGATCGAGATTTCATTTCCGCAGATGGATCTGCACGTGCGCTCGATTCCCGAAGACTGGAAGATCGCGGCTGCCAACGTCGCTCACGAAGCCCACGCGAATCCGACAAAAGAAGGTCAGCCACGCTCGTCAACACCACTCGACATTGCAGATTCCGACGGCTAACGACCTTGTTAGCCAGGTGAATCAATGAGTCTGCAACAATTGTTCGGCAATTCGAACGTTAACTACTTATTCGCATAAAAGTTGAAGAGGCGAAAACCCGCGCGACAGCCTTGAGTTTTCGTCAGCTTTCGCGAGTCGCTTTCCTGATAAAAAAGCCTTATCGTTCTGCTCTATGCGGCTGGTGATTCACCAGTTCGAAGTACCACGATCAGTTCAGCGACACTGGAAATCAACATGAGCCTGGTATCGTTTCGAGTCATGGCGAGCAGACTGTTACTTGCCTTTGTTGGGTGCGGAGGCTTAGGAGTCTTCTCACCAGCGCTGGCACAATCTCAGGAGAGTCCAGCGCCGAAGTCGGCTCCGCCCATTGGCTCTCCTGCTGCGACCACGACCATTGATGGCAAGCAGCTTCCGGCACCTGATCCGGCATTCGGGGGTGTGATCAAGAACATCGCTTCCGAATCGAAGCCCTGGTGGGCACCTCGAATTGTACCACCAGCGGGTGCACCGAATGTGCTCCTGATTATGACCGATGATTCGGGTTACGGCGTCCCCAGTACATTTGGCGGGGTGATCCCGACGCCAGCATTAGATCGCGTGGCCAAAAATGGCCTGCGATACACACAGATGCACTCGACAGCACTCTGTTCACCCACGCGCGCAGCGATCATTACGGGCCGCAATCATCACTCCGCAGGCTTTGGTGTGATTTCCGAACAATCGACAGGATTCCCGGGTTACAACAGTATCATCGCTAAGGATAAAGCCACGATTGGCCGCATTTTAAGAGACAACGGCTTTGCGACATCATGGTTTGGCAAGAACCACAACACCCCCGCATTCGAAGCCAGCGAGATTGGGCCCTTTGATCAATGGCCTGTCGGCATGGGTTTTGAATACTTCTATGGCTTTGTGGGGGGCGATACGAACCAGTGGCAGCCGAATCTGTTTCGCAATACCACACAGATCTTTCCGTATCGCGGGAAGCCAGACTGGAACCTGACGACCGGCATGGCCGATGATGCGATTGCTCATTTGAATCACTTGAATCAGATTGATCCCTCCAAACCATTCTTCTGCTACTACGTTCCCGGTGGTACGCATGCACCGCACCACCCCACCAAAGAATGGGTCCAAAAGATCCGCGATCTGCATCTGTTTGATCAGGGATGGAACAAACTGCGGGACACGATATTCGCCAATCAGAAAAAGCTAGGTGTCATCCCACCTGAGACCCAGTTGACACCCTGGCCTAGCGAACTCCTTAAGAACTGGGATGACTGCACTCCCGAAGAAAAGAAGCTCTTTATTCGACAGGTCGAAATCTTCGCTGCCTATGTGGCCTATACCGATCATGAGATTGGTCGCGTGATTCAGGCGGTAGAAGATATGGGTAAACTTGATAATACACTTATTATCTATATCAATGGCGATAACGGGACCAGTGCCGAAGGTGGTCTCCATGGAACACCGAATGAAGTTGCTTTCTTTAATGGCGTGGACGTCCCGACCAATATCCAGCTCGAAAAGTATTATGAAGACTGGGGTACTGACAAAACCTATGCCCATATGTCAGCCCACTGGGCATGGGC
>JAIXUU010000120.1 GCA_027483405.1 Planctomyces sp.
AGGCGGGGTACTGGGAAGTGACCACGCCCATACTGTCGTCAGAAATGGTGCTCGACAGCTGGAGTGATCCTTTTATCACAACAGACGCTGTAACAGAAAGACATCTGTTTCTGCAGACGTCTCCCGAAGCACACATGAAGCGATTGCTCGCTGCTGGCTCAGGGCCCATTTTTCAGTTCAGCCGAGGGTTCCGCAAAGGAGATTTCGGGCCCAGACATAATCCCGAATTCACCCTGCTGGAATGGTACTTTCCTGAAGGTGAACTCACTGATCAGATTCAGTTTGTCGAGAACTTCATCCGGCTCTTCTTCTCTGAAGCGACCCGACTGCGAATACAAACGGCACCCCGAACCCATGACTTTTCACGACCAGTCAGCAGTGGCCGATTGCTGCCCTCAACGGCATTCGAGCGATTAACCTATAGTGCTGCGTTCGAAAGATTTCTGGGTCTGGCTGCTCTGGATGTTCCCGTGGCGGAACTGATTGCCAAAGCACGACAACTGCAATTGGATCTGCCTGGCCTCAATGAAGATGACCGCGATGGCTGGCTGAATGATCTACTCGTGAATGCTATTGAACCTCGGCTCGGCTTTGAGCGACCGGTTTTTTTGATGGATTATCCGGCTTCACAGGCCGGGTTGGCTACGACGAGGCCGCTCTATCCTGCCGGGCCAGAAGTGGCCAATCGATTCGAGCTTTACATCGATGGTGTGGAGCTTTGCAATGGCTATCACGAACTGACTGATCCGGTCGAATTGGCTCACCGCGCTCAAACGCATGCCCGCCTGCGCGAGAAGGCTGGTCTTCCTCCCATCAACCCACCTCAACGTCTCATGTCGGCCATGGCCGCCAATTTCCCATCAGCCACGGGTGTCTCGTTAGGTTTTGATCGACTCGTCATGCTGGCACTGGGCACGAGCACGATTGCCGATATCATGAGCTTCGCCTGGGATCGCGCCTGAAGTCACTTCACCTCAGCGAGTGCTTTCTCGATAGCTTTCTCGATTCCCTCGGGATGATGTTCCCGCCAGACAATCTGCCCATCACGTCCCACCACAAGAATAGTCGGGATTCCCTCAACCGACAGCTCATCAAAAAACGACTCGGCACCATAAGCGTTCGGCCACGGAATGGCTGTCTCTTTGACAAACGCTTCACTCTCTTTCAGTCGCTCTTTTCCCTCATTGGTCACTCCCAGAAAGATCACACCCTTAGGTGCAAACGTCTCTTTCAGCGCAATGATTTCCGGTACAGCCCGCTTACAGGGCCCGCACCAGAATGCCCAGAGATCAATAACGAGAACTTTTCCTTTCAGTTCTTCGGCCGTCGGGCCCGGGCCATTGATCCAGCCTTCCTCTGCAAATGCAGGCAAGGCTCCCTGCCTCTGGAACTCTCCACCGGTTTTTGTGGGAAAGTAAATGCGAGTGAAGATCACCACAGCGATCATCACACCGGCCAGCGCAAAGAAAAAAGCTCGCTGAGACATAATCCAACTCCTCAGTCAGCGGTTGATTGCCACCAGTTGATCATCGCGCTAAACCGAAATGGCTGGCCACGATCTGGTTGTTCATAAGGCCCTAAAGTGAATAGATCGCACTGTATTTCGCTTCCAGATGCCGCAAGAGCGGCTCGTGGGTCAGTTTTTGCCCTGTGGCCTTTTCGATCAGGGCCGGGGCGGTGTATCGGCGTCCCCACTGATGAACTTTTTCCTTGAGCCATTCCTTCAATGGCAGAAACTCACCACGGGAAAACTGAGCCTGCAGTTCGCCCAGATCTCGACTGGCCGCTTCAAACAGCATCCCTGCATAAAGATTGCCCAGTGCGTATGTGGGAAAGTAACCAAAGAGCCCCGCGCTCCAGTGAATATCCTGCATGCATCCCACAGCATCGTTAGGAGGCACAATCGAGAAATCCCGCTGGAAAGCACTGTTCCAGGCCGATGGCAGATCGGCAGGCTTCAACTCACCAGAAATCAGCTTCAGTTCAATTTCAAACCTCAGCATGATGTGGAGATTATACGTCGCCTCGTCGGCCTCGACTCGAATGAATGAAGGCTCCACGACGTTAATCGCCTGATAAAACTCGTCCTGGCTGACTTCCTTCAGCGCTGTGGGAAATGCCTGCACTGCCCCAGGATAGAAGTAATTCCAGAAGGCCATACTTCGGCCCACAAAGTTTTCCCACAGCCGCGACTGGGATTCGTGAACTCCCAGCGAACAGGCTGTCCCACATCCCAGACCAAACTGATCTTCAGGCAAGCCCTGTTCGTAAATGCCGTGCCCCGCTTCATGCAGGACACCAAAAAATGCCGAGTTGAAATGATGATCCAGATATCTTGTGGTCAACCGCACATCACCAGGCCCCACGCCTGAGCAGAAGGGATGGGCCGATTCATCGAGCCGGCCTCGCTCAAAGCTGAAGCCAATACAACGAGCCGCTGCCTCGGCAAACACCTTTTGGGCCGCTTTGGGATAATGCCGCTCCACGATTTCTTTGCCGGGTTTGTTCAATGAACCTTGAATACGCCCGATCAGATCGACAAGCCTTGGTCGCAAGGCTCCAAAGACTTCCTGAATCGAGGCTGCTGTGGCACCCGGTTCGTATTCATCGAGCAGAGCGTCATAAGGGTGCCCATTCCCGTAGCCCACAACTTGAGCTTCGTCCCGCTTCAAGTTGACCATCTTCTCGAGCCAGGGCAGAAATGCCGGAAAATCCTGATCTTTGCGGGCCTTGATCCAGGCTTGTTGAGCCAGGCTAGTGGTCTTTGATAACTCTTCGACAAGCCGCCTGGGGAGTTTCTTTGATCTCTCGTAATTGCGACGAGCTTCGCGAACATTGGCGGAGACGAGCGAGTCTTCATCGCTTGTCGCCTGAGACAACTCCTGCAGCAATTCCCCCACACGAGGATGGGTGGCTTTTTCATGGACGAGCCCCGCAATCATCCCCACCTGCTCGGCACGAAACGCAGAACCTTCAGCAGGCATACCAGTCTGTTCATCCCACGACAGGACGGCACTGCATGAACTCAACACTGCGACTTCTCGAAGTTGCTGACATAGTTCGTCATAAGGGCCGGCAGGTGCTGCAGCAATGCTGGACATCAATCATCCTTGGAAAATTGCGGTTCGAATAAGTCGGTTATCTCTCCATATCGTTTGTTCGCCCGGCCTGATCGTCAAGTGCACCGTCCCAGTTCCCTACGCGAGAAAGCCAGAGTGAATTCTGCCTCTGACTCAAATTCCTCGTTTGTCCTCTGGAAAGTCAATCAAAACTTCTCCATGCTTCCGTAAAAGACTATCAGTTGGGGAGGTCGATCGACGAGATCTTCAGTCTCTTGAATGACATCTCCAGTGTGATCATTTTTCAGTCACCTTCGACGCCACATCCTGACTTCGAGTTCCATCGCGGAGAATCCCCATGACCCTGACGACCACCACGACTTCTCCACATTCATGGCTCCGTTCCCGTCCGTGGGGAATGGCTTCGGCACTTTCATACGGAGTTATCTTCTGCCTCCTGTGCGGCCACGTCTCCGCATTGAAAGCGGAAGAGCCTCAAAAGTACGAGCACGGCCCTGATTCCGAGCGTAAAGAAGGCGTCCCTCGCGGCAAGATTGAAAAGTTCGAACTGAATGACAGCAAGGTCTATCCCGACACATTTCGCGAGTGCGCGATCTACGTTCCCGCTCAATACAAGGGCGAACCAACAGCCCTCATGGTCTTTCAGGATGGACATACCTATCTGGGTGAGAAAGGTGACTTTCGAGCTCCCGTTGTCCTCGACAATCTGATTCATGCCAAAGAATTACCACCCATCATTGCCGTCTTCATCAATCCGGGCAATAAGGGCAAACTCCCCGAAACTCCCTGGAAAACCGATCACCGCAGTGTGGAATACGATTCATTGGGAGATACCTATGCCCGCTTCCTGCACGAGGATGTCCTTCCCCGTGTCAAAGCCAAGTACAACATTACGGATGATCCCAACCAGCGCGCGATCTGCGGTATTTCATCCGGTGGAATTTGTGCCTTCACCGTCGCGTGGGAACGCCCCGACAGCTTCCGCAAAGTCATGACACAGGTCGGAAGCTTTACCGATATCCGCGGCGGTTATGTCTATCCCACGCTCATCCGCAAAACTGAGAAAAAGCCGATTAAAGTCTTTCTGCAAGCCAACGAGTTCGATGTCGATAATCAGTTCGGCAACTGGTATCTCGCCAATAAGCAGATGGCCAGTTCTTTTAAATATAAAGGCTACGATTACAAGATCGTCGAAGGTAAAGGTGCCCACAACGGTAATCACGGCGGCGTCATCTTCCCTGACGCCATGCGCTGGCTCTGGTCAGATAACAACGGCCCTGATGCTGATAATAAAACCGACTCTGCCCCCAAAACCTCCAGCCAGAACAGCAGAAAAAACACCACCAAAACCAACACTTCCAAAAAGTAGCCGCCATGGGCTAACTCTTTAAGGAAATACTGATCTGCGGCCAGTGAGGGGTTCTGAGCAACACAATGCCTTCCAAACGAGTGAATTCCGACAAACCCCATCTCTGGAAAACTGACATTGCAGCTTCCTTGGATCAGTTCAACCAATGGTTTATGGACTTTGCACCAGCAGCATTCCTCGCTACAAGGATTAAAACCACAGAACATGTCAAAGCGGCTTTGATCGCCACAAATGACCTCCAATGCATTGATGCCAACACCCTCATGAAGTCTCCGGCATCCCTTTCCACGCTACGAATGTGTACTGCCCCACCACTGGCAGTTGATCGGTTGATTGGACTAGCCGGTGCGAATAAGTCGCTGATTGGTCGCATGGAAGAAGGCAAGCTGTCTGTCCACATGAAAAAGGAGTTACTCGAAGAAAATCTCAACAAAGCATGCCATGTTCTTATCAGGTTATTAGATCACCACATCTTCCCGTGGCTAAACTCCAGGAAGACCCCTTCGGAAAATGAGCGTGATCGTGCATCGACGATCATTGCAGATCGCCTCTGCAGTGCTGTGGCAAATCCAATTATTCGTAATGCCCAAGAACAACGGCAGCTTACACTGATTGAAAAATGGCTCACCACTAGAGGATATAAAAAGCAATCCCATGCTTCAGGAACACCTCTTAGCAAAATGAAGGCGGGAACATTCTCATTCCGTACAAATCTCACTGTCGGAGTGGAAAAAAAAGTAAATATCCCCATAGATGTTGTTATCCAGCCAATATGCCCGAAGAAAAACAGTCTTCCCATCCTAATTGAAGCAAAGTCTGCTGGCGACTTCACGAACACAAACAAAAGACGTAAAGAAGAGGCCACCAAGATTCATCAACTTCAGGAAACGTACGGCGCTGAAGTTACTTTTGTCCTGTTTCTATGTGGATATTTTGGAAGCGATTATCTTGGCTACGAAGCTGCTGAAGGAATTGACTGGGTTTGGGAACATAGAATCGAAGATCTTGCAGAACTGGGGCTCTGAACATTATGGCCACGATAAACATTGATCGTTTGGAACATAAGCGACAGTTACTTCAATCCTCACTGGATTCAGCCAAATCTCCAGTCGAGCGTAATCGACTCGGCCAGTTCGCAACTCCGAACCTTCTCGCAATTGAAATCACTCGATATATCGCGACTATGATAGACGATGATGAGATCAATTTCGCTGATCCTTCCATCGGCACTGGAAGTTTCTTCTCGGCGGCTCTCGCAATTCTCGGAAAGGCGCGCATCAATAGCGCGATTGGCGTCGAAGTTGACTCTGAATTCTCAAGTTCTGCACGTAACCTCTGGGGAGAAGAAGGCCTGCAAGTCATTACTGGCGACTTCACAGAGTTTGTTGAGAAGAGTTCGAATCTCACTTCGCCCAATCTTTTGCTGGCCAACCCTCCCTATGTACGTCATCACCATCTGTCGAGGGACGACAAGAAAAGACTACAAAGATTAGTTCAGAGGCTGTTGGGAGTTGATGTTAATGGCCTTGCAGGACTTTACGTCTACTTTCTTCTCCTCGCAACATACTGGATGGCAGACAACGGCTATGCAGCCTGGCTGATTCCTTCCGAATTCATGGATGTCAACTATGGAGCATCATTAAAGCAGTTTCTAACGAGTCAAGTCACATTGATTCGCATCCACCGTTTCAGCCCTGATGATATTCAATTTGGAGATGCACTGGTTTCTTCAGTGGTCCTGATATTCAGAAAAACTCTACCACCAGTCAATCATGCCACAGAATTTACCTTCGGGGGTACTCTATCGAATCCAGAAACTAAGGAACGAGTCGCACTGAATCGCCTTCGGGAATCTCGAAAGTGGACTGTTTACCCTAACCATTCCCAAGACGAACGAAGCAACATCAGTGACGGCACTGGCATCACTCTCGCCAACTACTTCCGTATCCAGCGAGGAATCGCAACTGGCGATAATAAGTTTTTTATTATTGAGCAGGACGAAGCAAAGCGTCGCGGCTTTCCCAAGAATTGTATTCGACCAATACTTCCGAGTCCTCGCCACCTGAAAGAGACGGTGATTAAATCTGACCAGGATGGCTATCCATTGACAAACCCAAAACTCTGTGTGATTGATTGCGATCTTCCGGAACAAATTGTGGAGAAACGCTACCCAAAGCTTTGGGAGTATTTACTAAGTGCGGATAGCCTCGGCGTTAAAGATGGCTATCTGGTAAGTAAAAGAAATCCCTGGTATCAACAGGAGAAACGAGAGCCGCCCTTGTTTCTGTGTACTTACATGGGACGCGGCACCCATGAGAAGAAGCCATTCCGTTTCATCTGGAATCAAACGAATGCCATTGCAACTAACTTATACCTAATGCTTTACCCTGTAAAGTCTCTACAGAGAATGCTCGTTAATCATCCTGAAAGAGCTGAGGAGGTGTATAAACTACTTTGCCTAGTCACCGGGAATGAGTTGAGAGGGGAGGGCCGAGTCTATGGCGGCGGCTTGCATAAAATTGAACCAAAAGAACTTGGACGCATTTCGGCTTTGCCTTTCGTCGAGCGGTGGCCGGATTTGCAAATGGACGTCATCCGGCAAAAGATGCTTTTTGAATGAACTGAGAGCGTGACTGACGCACTTACTGAACATGTATTTGCAATTCGAAGTTTGGTCATGTTCCAGTTTAACCGAGAGATTTTGTGACTGCTGATGCGCAGTTCAACGCGTTTTGGCTGCTTGAGACTTTATGCTTCCCAGTTCATTCACCGAACCGAAAATTGCTCACGATGCTCAGGATCAACATGGGCATCGTGAGCCTTTCTCGTGGTGGAACCGGTCGGGTAAGTCGCGAGAAAAAAGTGTTTCGCGCTTGAAGACCAGCCATCCCTGGATTCACCAACTGGTTGTCTGGGTGATTGTCGTCGCCATTCTTTTGCGCTGCCTCTTTGCTGCCCCCGGTGAATTCCGCTGGATCTTTCCTGTCGCATTTGCGGCCATCGCTTATTACGCCACAGCCATCTGGCCATGGTTGTTTGCTGGCCTGGGGACTGCCTATATGACGTTTCAGTCAATCTGGCGGCCGGGCATTTCCACCAGTAGTACAATCTCGCTGCTGGCAGTCTGCCTGTTAAGTGCGGTCTGGGGTCAACATCTTCGCAATCAACTCATTGCCGAGCAGGTTCGCTCGCGCCGGGATCCTGTCACAGGTTTGCTGAATGCCCGTGGATTTGAAGAGCAACTTCAAGAATGGATTCTGATCTCCCGGAAAGAGCAACATCCCTTTGCTGTGGTCTATATCGACTGCGATCGATTCAAGACAGTGAATGATGAACAAGGCCATCAGGTGGGTGACGCCCTCCTTAAAATCGTCGGCGAAGTCTTGAGCCAGAACATTCGCCAGGAAGATGCCGCTGCTCGATTAGGTGGTGATGAGTTTGCAATTCTGATTGCTGATATGGATGAGATTCAGGTCTTGAGTCTCGTCGAGAAACTCCTGGCGAACCTGCGGGCTCAAGTTACCAACGCGCGAACAGCCACCACTTTCAGCGTGGGTGTGGTCTTATTCTCCGAGATGGTCCCGGATCCGCTCACATGCCTGTCGCTGGCTGATCAAGCCATGTATCATGTCAAGCGGCATGGTCGCGACGGGATCCACGTCGAACGATATCCACGAAAAAACTGACACTTTCAAATCCTGATTAATTTTCGCAATTCAATTGCAATATTGTTTCCAGCAGTTAGATTGACTCGTTCCCAACAGGCTTGAACAACACGTCTTAAACCTCTTTCTCTTTTGCGGACTGGAAGCTTCGATGCAAACTTTCAATGGATTCAAACTGGCGACTGCACTTTGCGTGCTGACAACTTTCACCCTCGGTTGTGGCGGCAGTGGCGATTACAAAACAGCAACCCAGTTAAAGCAGGAAACAGGTCACGACGACCACGGCCACGAACATGGCCCTGCCGGCCCGAATGGTGGCAGCCTGTTCTCACTTGCCAAAGATTTCAAAGATGTTCAGGGTGAAATTGTGGTCGATGGCAAGCGCCATGCGCTCATTATTTTCCTTCTAGGGAGCGACGGAAAGACGCCTTACACCACCACAGCCACCGAAGTGGAACTGGCTGGCGAAGGGGGCGATAAGCTCGTGCTCAAGGCCGCTCCACTTGAAGGCGAAGCCGACGGCAAAACGTCTCGCTATGAACTCGTCGACGAAGCAAAAATTCACGAACTGATCGAAGCTGGCTTCATTCACGGCACGGCCAAAATCACCATCGATGAAAAGGTCTACACTCCATTCCTGGATGTCCACATGGATCACGATCACGACCATGATCATGACAGCAAGGAAAAAGCTCCTGCAGAAAAGTCTCCCGAAGAAAAGAAGTAACTTCGCTTCAATAAAGCATTCTGGCTATGGATTTCAACAATCAACAATGATCTTCAGCGGTGCATGGCCTGGTTGGTCATCCACCGCTTTTTCGTCGATGGTCTGCGTGTCATCGAGTGATCATTCACCAGCCAGAATCGATCCGCGAACCTCAGCAATCAGATAAAATGAACCAGTAATCACAATCAGCTCTTTGAATTGATGATCAGTGGACTCTCCACAAACTTCTCGAGCCATCGCCAATGCTTCCATCGGTGTCGCAGCCGTCAGAAAGGGATGATCGCTGATCGTGCGGGCGACGATCGAAAGTTCCTGCACACTCACTCCTCGCGGATTCTCCTGATACTTCGTCAGGATCAGTCGATCCGCATGATGCCGTACCAATCGCATCAGCCCCGAGACATCCTTATCGCGTGTGGTTCCAAAAATCACCGTGAGTCGGCAGTCTTTGAACTCGTCTTGCAAAGTAGTAAAAAGTGCGTTCATCGATGCCCAGTTATGTGCCGCATCGAGAATGATGGGTGGCTTCCCGGGAATCAGTTCAATCCGCCCCGGCCAGATCGATCCTTCCAGGCCAGTCACCATTCGATCCAGGTTCCCGTCATCGCGATTCTCTCGTTCGGCCAGCCATTTCTGCCCACCACTGGTATCTCGCCATCTTTCCCACGCCAGCAGACCGGCAAACAACGCTAAGGTGGTATTCGATTCCTGATGCTTCCCTAACAGCGGAACCCTGCACAACACTTCGCGATCACCCCACGGTGCATTGGCCGCAGAGACAGCAATCTGTCGCCTGGCAGGATCATCCGGCGATCTTTCATCGAGGCGGCGGCAGAAAAGCTGCTCTCCAATCTGCCATAGAGGAGCATCACGTTCTTTCGCAATTGCCGCGATCACAGGCCGGGCCAACTCATCCAGTACACCACTCACCACAGGAACATTTGCCTTAATGATCCCCGCTTTTTCCCTGGCAATCAGATCCGTCGTCGCACCGAGTATCTGTGTGTGATCCCGGCTGATGTTCGTAATCACACACACCAGCGGCTGGCAAATATTTGTTGAATCGAGCCGCCCACCCAACCCCACTTCCAACACCGCGATCTGCACCTGCTTACGCATGTAATGCATCCAGGCCATGGCCGTCACTGCTTCAAAGAAGGTGACATGCCACTCGGGGCCCTCGCGATCCATCTGCTCAATGATGGGGACAAGATCTTCGACCAGTTGTCGAACTTCTTCTTCGGTGGGCAATTCGCCATCGACAGTGAACCGCTCTTCAAGCCGGTGAATATGCGGCGATGTAAACAGGCCCACAGAGAGCCCCGCTCCCCTGAGCAGGTTGGCCACCATGGTCGAGGTTGAACCTTTTCCCTTCGTGCCGGCAATATGCACCACAGGAATTTTCTGCTCAGGATGACCAATCCTTTCCAGCAGCCGCTGCATCCGGCCAAGTTTCAATGTTTCACCCCGCAATGAGTCGGCATGAGCCCGCTCATAATTCACGCGATGGAGCAGAAACTGGATCGCTGCGTCGTAATCGTGCACGGTCAACCTGTCGCTGGAAACTTCCATCACTCCTGTCGATGCGACGAATCCCATCGTCGCTGTCAGATCCATCGAAGACTCATTCCCTCGGGCGGCTTGAGTTTATCCCATCATCATCGCAAGATAAGGAGATCACAGCAAAGGACAGCACATCATGCGAACTCCGACCAGTGTCATCCAGGTTTATCAGTCACAACTTGTCTTTGCCCGCACAAAGACTCTGGCTACGTTGGATGAATTGCTCAAGACCGATCCCACAGGTCGAATTCTCGGCTGGCGTCCCGGCCCTGGACGTGCTCACTTCGCCTGGCAAATCCTCCACGTGGGGATTACAGAAGAACTCTTCGCTACAGAACGTCTCATGGCCCGCCCGGCTGCCTTTGCCGATCTAGTGCCGCGCTTCAAAGGGGGGAGCACTCCGGATGAAGAGATTCCCGAAGCCGACCTCATTCGCACCGTCCTCAGCGAAACTCGTCAGCACCTCTTCAGCGCTCTCTCGACGTTTAATGATGACGATCTGGGTGTCATCCCAGAACCACTTCGCGACCGCGGCTGGAATCTCGAACGAGTCCTCCAGGTTCTTAC
>JAIXUU010000184.1 GCA_027483405.1 Planctomyces sp.
CACATCAACCTGTTCCAGGCCAGAGGTCGTCCGCATGTAAAGCTTTTCACCGGCAACAACCAGATCCCGTCCTTCGACGAGTTCGACACCCATCTGCTGTGCCAGGAATGAATGCTCGTAGTAAGCTGAATTAAAGACGCCTGGTGTGAGCACCACCACGCGCGGATTAGCGACATCCCGTGGCGATAGATGCTCTAACGTTCTCAGTAATCGAAGCGGATAATCACCGACAGGACGCACACGACTGAGATCGAACACCTGTGGGAATGTCCGTTTCATGATCGAGCGGTTCTGCAGCACGTAAGAGACACCCGACGGGCAGCGCAGGTTATCTTCCAGCACATAGATCTGCCCATCGCCACCGCGAACCAGGTCTGTCCCGGTGACATGGCACCAGATCCCGTGGGGCGGGTTGATCCCGTGGCATTGCTCGCGGTAACTCTTCGCATCCAGCAGAATTTCGGCTGGTATCACTCCATCCTTGATGATCTGCTGATCGTGATAGATATCGTTAATGAAAAGGTTGAGAGCTTGAATTCGTTGTTTTAAGCCCCGTTCGAGCCATTCCCACTCATGGGCCGGTACGATTCGGGGGATGATGTCGAACGGGAAGATACGCTCGGCGCCTTGATTGTCTCCATAGACGTTGAAGGTGATACCCAACTGCAGCAGGAGACGTTCAGCGGCCGCCTGTCGGCGCATTAACTCACCAGGCGGTAGCGAATTGATTCTTTGGATGATCGGGCCGGCTTCAGGTCTTGGGGTCTGATCCGCGAGAAACAGTTCGTCGTGAAAACCCTCGGTCTGGTACTCGGCAAAGCTGAGAGCTACGTCAGGAACGGACGCCAGCACTGGATTCATGAATTCGATCCTGCGAAGTTAGCCAAAGATTAAAGAGGACAATTTTGAGCAATGGGCAAGTCGAAATCACATGCAGATAAGTCTTTACCCGGCGGTAGCGGCATAACCGCTCGCGGTGTCGAATTCTTCTTCGGGCATAACATCCACAGAAATTGCCATCGTATGCTGACCCCCACCGATAAACACCCCTTTAATCGGGCAAACATCAGTGTAGTCTCTGCCCCATGCCGTGGTGATATGTTGGTCGGAAGCCATCGTGTTATTCGTCGGGTCAAAATCAATCCATCCCATCTCACCGCAAAAGACCGATAACCACGCATGGGAAGCATCCGCGCCAATCAGCCTGGGCTTCCCCGGAGGTGGTAGCGTCCGGATGTATCCACTGACATAACGGGCAGCCAGACCTAACGAGCGCAGGCAACCAATCTGCAAATGTGCGAAATCCTGACAGACCCCGCGTCGACTCTCCAGAACTTCTTCCAGAGGGCTGTTCACTGTTGTGGCTGTCGGATCGTATTTAAAATCATGAAAAATTCGTGCCGTGAGATCAAGAACTGCTGAAACAATGGGCTTTCCCGGGCTGAAAGAGAGAGCAGCGTACTCTCGAAGGGCTGGAAATGAGTGAATCGATGGCGAGTCGATGCAAAACTGCATGGCATCAAGGCAGTCGTGCCCGTCGGCGCGGCACAATCGTTGCACCATTTGTTCCCAGGAGGGTGACAGACTTGGGATCACGGGGGGCTTAACGATCACTTCAATATGGCTGATCGATTTCACAATCAAACGTCGATGAGGTCGCTGTATGGCAAAGTAATGCTCGACGTTCCCAAAAAAATCAGTCCGTCGAACAATGGCAGCAGGCTTTGGCCTGACGATGACCCGATGATCGAAACACCGTTGAGTCAGCATGTTTCGTGGTGCCAGATGCACCACATTATGGCAGACAGCCACCGGGTCGGTGTAGCGGTAGTCGGTCGTGTGGGTAATGCGGTATTCCATTCGCCTGGCTGATCTTCAAAAAGAAAATGGTTCCTGAAACCCCGAAATCACAGGCTTTCGTTATCCAGCATAAAATCGTTGTCTTCCAGTGATCTTCGTTCCCGCTCAATCATTTTCTCCCGCTCGTTGGTTTTCTCACGGGAGGTGGTGTTCATATTCCATTCGGCGGGCTTGAGTTTTCGCGGCCGGACATCTGTCAGTTGTTGTGCCGAAACCGCGTGCAACAAATAACGATGAGTAATGGCATTGGAAAGTTGCGGGAGAATACGGGCAAGTTTTGCCAGGCGACGGTCAATTCGATCTCGCACATCGGGTTGATTGGCACTGGAAAGTTCTTCTGCAGAGATCAATTGCAGCAGGCTGTTGGCGTTGAGAATCAAACGCTGTTCCGTCGTTCTCAGTGGTGTCGTCTTGTCTCTGGGGAGCTGATCAATATGCTGGGATAATGTCTGCATCTGGAAAATGACCGAGCGAGGATTGCTTTCGTCAGTCAGAATCAGATCCAGCACAGGTGGTAATTGAATGCGGGTCAGATAGCGTGTGCGATAGGTGATCAGGCTATCTGCCACTTCGACGATCGATTCCAGAACAGCCGAAGAGTTCATGTATTCAGGGATTAACAGGCTTCGCCCGAGAACCAGAGTCTGCATACTCCGTTCAATACGCCGCCCGATATCCAGAAATCGCCAACCCAGAGTTCTTGTCGTACTTTCCATCGATAACCCACTCAGGGCCGACAGATCTCCAATCAAGCGGTTGAGCTGTTGAAGCACGTCCGCAAAATCGGTAGCGGCATTGGTGCGCCGGCGATGAAACTCCCGGTACAGGCGGTTGATCGTTCGCCAGCTATCGAGAGAAAGTCGTTCCCGAACCAGCGATGCGACATGATTGAGCTGGCTGAGTGTCGATTTCAGGCTGAATGGTTCACGTTCATCAAAAATCGCTGGTGGCAATAAACTTTCAATGGCAGGCATGTGCTGACGGAAATCCTGCAGGGCGAAGCTGGGTTCAATCTGACCCCCTTCCGCCAGGCATCGCATCAGTACAGCAACATCCGGGACATTGCTGCCACCGGATTCACCAGTCAGTCGGCTGACCATGGTTCGCAATAAGCGTGCAGTGCTTTCCGCCCTTTCAGCAAATCGACCGACCCAGAACATGTTATCTGCCACACGGCTGGGAAGTTCCGAGCCACTTCGTCTAAGTGTAATGGCCGCCCCGGGAGGCGAAAGCAATGTGATCTGCGGCACCGGGCCATCACTTTGAACCCAGCAATCTTTGGCACCCTCTCCTAAGGAAACGGATTGATCAATCGTGTGAGATGATGGGGAGCATCGCACTAAACCACCGGGCATAGCCACGTACCCGGAATTTGATGCCACAAGATAAGTTCTCAGCCCCACATGCCATGATTGCCAGGAATCATTGAGCAGGACGGGAGCTTTCGAGCGACGCACGATTTCCTGCCCGACATACAGGTGCGGCCTGTGGTTCATGGCTGCCAGCAGGGTGTCTCTTTGAGATTGAGAGAGCTCTGCAGGGCGTCCCGAAGGGAGGTTCGAATGCGAAAATGCGGGACGAATCCACAACGAATTCGCATGCTGCCTGACATACTCCAATGATTTGGGATCTCCGCACCACCAGGTTTGAGTCGATGGCAGATCCAGCTCGGTTCCCAGCCAGTTCCGTGCAATTTGCGGCAAATAAGCCATGATGGCGGGTGTTTCGAGCAAACTGCATCCGAGTGCATTGGCCACTGCACATTGCCGGGCTCGCAGGGCCTGAACCAGTCCCGTCACACCGCGAAATGAATCCGCTTTCAGTTCCAAAGGATCGCAATCGAGGTCATCCAGCCTGCGAAACAGGACATCGACGGGAAGTAATCCGCCGAGTGTTTTCAGCATCACCTGCTGATCGCGAACAGCGAGATCTTCTCCTTCGACAAGAGAATATCCCAGGTATCGAGCGAGGTAGGCGTCTTCAAAAAAATTCGGGTTGGATGGCCCCTGGCTCAGGAGCACAATCCGCGGATTGTCCCGATGATCATAAGCCATCTTTTGCAGGAGTTCACGCAGAGCAATAAAGAACGGCGCCAGACGTTGCACCCGCTGGTCTCGAAACACTTTGGGGAAAATACTCGAACCCACAATGCGGTTTTCGAGTGCGTAAGCCACCCCAGAGGGTGCTTCTGTGCGATCACTGACAATCACCCAGTCTCCACCGGGATTCCTGGCCAGTTCTCCCGCATAAAGCTGTAACCACTGATGCTGCACGGGGGCCGGCAGATCATGTAAAGCCCGCGAATAATGCGGGTTCGAGTAGACCAATTGTGGTGGTAACAATCGTTCGCTGAGCAGACGCTGTTCGCCATACAGGTCGCGAATAATCATGTTCAACAGGTAGGCCCGCTGCGACAATCCTCGAGCAAGCTTCTGCCATTGATCGGGCGGGATGATCAAGGGGATGACGTCAAACTCCCAGGGCCTGTTGCGCCGTTCGGTATCGCCCTGAGCCGTGTACGTCACACTATTTTCATGAATCGTTCGCTGGGCCTGCTGTCGAGATCGCAGCAATTCCAGCGGCCCCATCTCCTGGATGGCATCAACCAGCGAAGTTGTGTGGGCACGAAGAACCCCACGACTCATGAAATATTCGTCGTGAGTTCCTTCGGCAACCGGATAGCTTTCAACAAGACCTTCTGCGAGTCCGGTTCGCAGAACTGTTCCAGGGGCTTGAGTCATCTCGCGATGTCAATCTTTTGCACGAGTTCGAACCAATGGAAGCCGCATTGTTCCGGCAGCTACGAGATGTCATGCACACCGTGACAACCAATTCATAGATGCGTGGATACATGAGCGGTGCCTGCGTGTCAATATGCCAAATGGTGCAATATCAACCAACAGGCAGGCTCCTGCAGGAATCACATGAACATGGGTGCTGTGGGACGCCTCAGATCTAACGTAAATGGGAAGTGTCTGTTGGTGTGTTCCGGAGGAAGCTTCATGGCTCCGCCCGTGTGATTCATCTTGTAGAAGCGAGTCATGCGACGACTTTCAGCCTCGTAGGAGTTCACTGGGAAGACGTCATATCCGCGACCACCCGGATGCACCACGTGATACTGTGCACCACCGACTGAGCGATTCAGCCAGGTATCGACGACATCAAAGGTCAACGGTGAATGAATCCCGATGGTCGGATGCAGGCATGATGGTGGTTGCCAGGCTCTGTACCTGATGCCAGCCACATATTCGGATTCTGTACCCGTCGGATGGAGTGGAATGCGTCGTCCATTCACGGTGAGTACTTGACGCCCAGGAGTGAGGCCTTTCACTTTCACCTGCAGTCGTTCGACCGAAGAATCGACATACCGGGCTGTTCCGCCGGGTGCACCTTCTTCGCCCAGCACATACCACGGTTCAAGTGCTGTGCGGAACTCAATATGCACCGATCCCAGAGAGATCTCGCCGATCTTCTGGCAACGGAATTCGAGATGCGGATTGAACCAGTCGTTCTCAAATGCAAAACCAGCATTCTGCAGTTCACCAATCACACACTGGAAATCTTCTTCCAGAAAATGTGGCAGCATGAATCGATCATGCAGCGATGTTCCCCAGTGAACTGGCGGATGACGATAGGGTTCCTCCCAGAACCATGCGACAATGGCCCGAATCAACAGTTGTTGCGTCAGGCTCATGCGAGCATGTGGAGGCATTTCAAATCCACGAAACTCCACCAGTCCCAATCGTCCGGTGGAACTATCAGGCGAATACAGTTTATCGATACAGAACTCTGCGCGATGTGTGTTCCCCGTCACATCCACCAGCAGATTTCTGAAGATACGATCCACCAGCCAGGGAGGGACGGATGTGTGATCGGGGATCTGCTCGAAGGCCAGTTCCAGTTCGTAAAGCGTATCTTTTCGCCCTTCATCCACGCGGGGTGCCTGGCTGGTCGGCCCAATAAACAGTCCCGAGAAAAGATAAGAGAGCGAAGGATGATTGTTCCAGTAGGTAATCAGGCTGCGCAACAGATCGGGACGTCTGAGGAATGGACTATCAGCCGGTGTCTTACCGCCCAATACCACATGATTCCCACCCCCAGTTCCCGAGTGTCGTCCATCGAGCATGAACTTTTCAGTCCCCAGTCGAGACAGCCTCGCTTCGTCGTACAGGCCGGTGGTTAATTCGGCCAGATCATTCCAGGTCTCCGTAGGTGGAGTGTTGACTTCAATCACCCCGGGATCAGGTGTGATCTTCCAGACGAGAAGCCGAGGATCATAAGGGGGCAGGTACCCTTCTACTGCGACTGGCATGGAAAGTTCTGCCGCTGTTTCCTCGATTGCAGCGATGAGCTCCAAAAAGCATTCTGCGGTTTCAACGGGTGGAAGGAACACAAACATGCGCCCATCGCGGGGCTCAACGATCAGAGCCGTGCGCACCCAGCTGTCATTCATCTGGAATGGTTCAGGCTGCTTCCAGTGTGAATCTTGATGGCTGTCAGAATTTCCATTTGAACCATTGTGGCCATCATGCCCGTTCGAAGGTGGCCCCGAGTATACGCCAGATCGATCAGTCGGCAGACTGCTGGCGCCGTCACTGCCAGGAGCCAGAGTTTTGCGAGCGACCGAAGAGACTGTCGCACCTTCACCAAACCCCCAGTGTTCTGTCGAAGGCCGATCCTGAGCCGCTTCACCCAGGTTTTGAGCCGACCACAAATTCGCTCCACTGGTCGAGGCGACTCCAATGGGAGTTGCAGGAATCATCGCCTGAGCTGCCCGACGGAGTGCTTTAGGGACGGGAAGTGAAGGTAATGGTTCCAGAGGATCTCGATCGACCAGTCGTCCCAGACGTTCATCGGAAATGTAAGGCAGCGAATCCAGCGGCAGGCGGAAGCCCATCGCGGAATCACCGGGGAGGAGGTAGAACTGATCGCGCCTGACAGGCCATTCGGCTGTGACCCAATGCGGTGTCGAGTTCCAGCGATTACGGCGCAATGGCAAGACACAACCCGTGGGCTTGCCCAGACCTCGCTCAAACAGTCGCACGATACGCTCGCGTTCCTGCTTGTCTTTGAGTTTGTTATCAAACACATCGACGTTGACGGGCAAACGCATTTCACGCATGGCGTAATACGCCACGTCTTCATATCCATCCACAATAGTGCTGGTCGTGACTTCGAGATTTCTAGCCAGCAGTTCGATAAACCGTCGGGCATCCGCAAAATCAAAGTCGTACTTGGTCGTTTCGTCGGCCATGAGATTTCGATCACGCCAGACGGGTAACCCATCTTTCCGCGAGATCAGCGTAAATGCCCAGCGGGGTAATGGCTCTCCTGGATACCATTTTCCCTGGCCATAATGAATGAGTGCTCCATTGGCAAAACGCTCGCGAATACGACGAGAAAGGACGTCAGCCCGCATTCGTTTCGTTGGTCCAATGGCAGCCGTATTCCATTCATCGCCTTCCATGTCGTCGATGGAAACAAACGTCGGCTCACCACCCATCGTCAGTCGCACGTCGGCTGCATTCAGGTGACGATCCACATCGTTCCCCAGCCGCATGATCCGTTGCCACTGCTCGTCTGTGTAAGGCTTGGTGACTCGGGGATCTTCGTGAACTCGAACGACCTCCATTTCGAAATGGAACTTCGTTTCACAAGGATCAATGGCTCCCGTGATAGGTGCCGCAGAACCTGGCTCGGGCGTACAAGCCAGGGGAATGTGCCCTTCGCCACAAAGCAGACCTGAAGTGGGATCCAGTCCTACCCAGCCTGCTCCCGGAAGATAGACTTCCGTCCAGGCATGCAGATCGGTGAAGTCATACTCGGCACCAGAGGGGCCATCCAGAGCTTTGACATCAGGAGTCAGTTGTAGCAGATATCCCGAGGCGAAACGTGCGGCGTAGCCAAGGTGCCTCAGAATATGAACCAGCAGCCACGCAGAATCCCGGCAGGAACCCGATCGTTTAGTTAAGGTTTCTTCTGGAGACTGAACGCCATGTTCGAGGCGGATGACGTAGCAGATGTCTCGATGAAGCTGACGGTTCAGTTCAACCAGAAAATCAATCGTTCTCTGTGGCTTTTGATCGACAGTTTCAATGTAGGCCTTGAGAGCTGGAGTCGCTGTGGGAACCGCCAGATAGGCTGCCAGTTCCGATTTGAGCCATGGTTCGTAGATGAACGGAAATTGCTCGGCGTACTCTTCGAGGAAAAAGTCAAACGGATTGATGACTGTCATGTCGGCAATCAGGTCGACGCTCACACTGAATTCTGTGGTCTGTTTGGGGAAAACCAGACGTGCCAGAAAGTTGCCGTGAGGATCCTGCTGCCAGTTCAGATAATGGTCTTTGGGCTCAATTTTGAGCGAATAGGAAACAATTGGTGTCCGGCAATGAGGCGCCGGTCTGAGCCGCACAATATGCGGGGCCATCGATACCAATCGATCGTAGGTGTAGACAGTTTTGTGATGAAGAGCGACACGGATCGTCATTTGGTCTGCGCTTTACTTACAGTATTCGTTTCGAGTGCCGCACAACCTTGTTGTTTCGGCCCACTTTAAAGTTTATTCCCAGTAGAAAACGCTCAGGCGAAAGTTCCTGGTACAAATCCACACTCAATTGACGTGAAACTCAGTCGTAACGATCTTCTGGCCAAATCCAGTTCCTGTTTACGGTGAACGGAAAACAGGAACCCTCAGCCATGATTTCTATAAGAGTAGTTCACGAACAGGCCCCGACTTGCTCCTGAATCAACTTTCTGAAAATCTGGTCATGGGAAATCGGCACTTACCAACAAAAGTTTGCAACGAGTGCAATTTTCGTGCATTGTGAAGTGTGAAATGAGGCTCACGCCACGAAAACTTTGATGAGAAGTGAAAGCCACCTCAAATTTCAAAGAGCACACCGTGATGTGCCATTAAAGCGGGCGTTTTATTGATTAAGTGGCGCGCATTTTGGGCATATCCTGGATTGTTGTTTCCCAGCCAACTTACAAAATTTATTGCTTCTCCACGGAAATCGTGTCTTATGTTCGTCTTGCCTGAAATTCGTGCAGCTCTGAGTGTGTTGTTGCTGATCCAGTTGGCTGCTGAATCTCTCTGGGCCAATGAACTTACTTTGATCTCACATCAATCTCCGCGGCCGAATGTGGTGTTTATTCTCGCTGATGACCTGGGGTGGGGAGAAGTTGGTTGCTTTGGACAATCCAAAATTCCCACACCCAATATTGACCGCCTCGCGAGTCGGGGTGTCAAACTGACTCGCCACTATAGTGGTGCACCAACATGTGCCCCTTCACGATGCGTCCTGATGACGGGAAAACATCTGGGACACGCAGAAATTCGTGGCAACCAGCAGGCCAAAGTGAAACTCCCCCAGTTCACTGAAGGGCAACATCCATTGAGTGACAAAGCGCTCACCATTGCCAGACAGTTTCAAAAGGCAGGTTACGCGACAGGTGCCTTTGGAAAATGGGGTCTGGGGCCAGTCGGCAGTACAGGTGAGCCCAATCGACAGGGGTTTGATGAGTTTTTTGGTTACAACTGTCAGGCCCTGGCCCACAGCTATTTTCCCAAAGCGTTATGGAAGAATGCTGAGAGTATTGTCATCAATGAAAAGCCGGTTCCCGGTCATAAGAAGCAACCCGACGGGGAAGTGACGATGGAGGCTTTCCAGGGAGAAAATTACGCTCCCCGGTTGATTATGGCGGAGGCTCTGTCGTTTATTGATCGTCATCATCATCAGCCG
>JAIXUU010000298.1 GCA_027483405.1 Planctomyces sp.
CACGAGAGCGGTCTTCGAGGTGCTGTCTCCCTCTCGGAAGTCTTATTTTCTACCAGACTCTCGCTAGGACTAGAAACCACTTTTCTTGTGCATCGAGTCGCCTGCTCACGCATAAACCTTCATGGACCCGGCCACACCGATACTGATCCAGACCGATTACCAAGCAGCAACACTCCACTGGAAAGTTCCCATGACCAGCAACCGTCGAGCCAAGCCTGCATGCTTACTGGGGCAGTCGGCGGGACGAAGCAACCCGAGAGAACCACATCCATTCCGGGCTTGATCTTGGGGCTGAAAACGACAGCCAGCCAGAGAGAGCAAACGCCTCTGGCCAGAAAGCGAGTGGCTTCGATGGGGAACCTTGCCCCTCATCCTATAATTCAGAGTCTTCAAAATCGACTTTGGGAAGTCGAGGAGAGAAATGTCAGGTAGGCGGAACCGGTTGGCCGAGGAGTGCATGGCAGTCACCACAGCGCAGCGAATGCAGCACGACGTGATCGGGAATTCGATTGGCCTTTCGGCAGAGCCAGCAGCGGCACAAAAAACTCGAATCCCCATCAGGAGCGATCACGGCATCCTCCTCGACTCCACGAAACGTGTATTTCAGCGAGGTTGGATCCGAGGTTTTCAGCAAATGGTACGCTTCATTGAGCTGAACCATTTTCTCACGAGCCAGGGCTGAAAGATGATCAGGAACACCTTGCACACGATCGGGATGAAACTGACGGACAGCATCTCGATACTTCGCATCAATCTGTGAATCTGTTGCGTCGGCGGGGAGTCCCAACACATTCAATGCGGGGATACGCATTTGTTGAATCGCTACGGAGCGATCGTAGACACCCAGGGCACTGAGATTCTGCAAATTGAGGAATTGCTCCAGTTCCACGACAAACTGCCTTTTCTCGGAAGGTATGCTCTCCCGGGAATAGATGACCTCCAGGCAGTTCCAGACAATTCGGAACCGCAGCTCCTCGTCAGCAGTTGGAAGCCAGTTGATATAGGCAGGCTCATCAATCAGTTTTCGGGAAATCTCCAAAACGTTCTGCACGTCCCGCTCATGATGGAGCCCCAAGGGCTGCAATAAGCATCGGGCAATCTTGTGTAATGTTTTCAGTTCGCGGGGATCTGGAGGTGAATCCAATCCCACGAGTGCTACGGGATATGTCAACTGGAGTGCCCGCATCAAGAGATCGTTCTGCGCCTGCTCTGCACTCCATCCCAATCGTCCGGCAATCCATTCTCCCGAAGTGCGGCCACCGACGAGCCCCAGGAGCGTTCCCAAGGTTGGGCCCAGCAGGTAAGACCCCAGAATCACCAGAATCACAACAACCACAAATCCGGCAATCTCCGTTCGATGCCGCGCGAAAAACCCCTCCAGCGTTCGCTCCAGGAAGAGCACATCCTTGACAACAAGACACAGGAACAGAGCCCCGAGGCCGCCCGCAAAAGACCCCAGATTCCCGCCCCACATGCCACCCAAGAAAAAACCAGCCAGCACGGCTGACAGCGTGACTACGTATTCAACCATAAAAATTCCACTGGCCTGAGATTTAAGAATAAACCGATCGCGTGGATTTCGATCCGTTGTTGTGCGTGAATCAGCGGCAAACCATTCCCACGGTCCCTAAGACAGGGAACGTCCTTTTCGTCAGGACTCTCTGGAGCTTTGGCAATCTCTGGGAGGGGGCTTTTCAGGGCATGCTTCCACTGCAAGATTTTCATTCCATAAAGTGCAGTTCCCACAACGCTCCACCCAGCGTGTGAATTGAGCCTGGCAACGTGGACAAAAGCAGCTTGCATCAGAATCGGGATGCGGCGCAGCAAGAGCCACGGACAGTTCCGTGCCGCGTAACTGCAACAACTCTTGGAGTTGTTCCGACAGCGAGGTTTCGAGTGCGGTAGAAACTCCAGTCGTGAAATCCTGAAGATTGGGTGTGACCGAGGCATTGCGAGCCCACTGATGAAGCACAGTTTGTGGTGCCAGAGCCCAGGCGACAGTGCGGAAGTGATAAGTCCGGAATCCCTGCTTTCCCAGGAGAGAATAGGCTTTGATTGCCGATAGCGGACTAAGCAAGACGTCGGCCACAGAGGCTGAGACATCTCCCCAGCCCTGTTGCCGAAGTGTGCGAGCCGATTGCCAGTAGAAAAACGCGGTCAGCGACCAGCAGGCGAAAGTGGTTGCCAGGCTCCAGCGCATCACATAGGGCACATTCACTGTCAAAAGACCGGCCCACAGGAGGATCAGTACGACCAGACAAAGAGCCAGGCCAGTCGAAGCCAGCTGTACTAACTGACTGGCTCGTTGCCAGGCCCTGAGGAATGCCTGAAGTTGTTTCACCTCCGCAGGTCGCGGTAAAAAGGACAAAGTGCAAGCGATCCCACAATTCGTGAGTTCGAAAGTGCCCTGTGGGCCCATGAAAACACGACGTGTGGGAAGAACAGGTAACCACACAATGCGATATCTGGAGTTTTCCAATAATACTGGGCAACTCTTCCAGAACCCTGGATACACTTCCACAAAGCCATAGTCTTCGTTCTGTAGCACTCGCAATTGCTCCAGAAGAAAAAGTGCCACTAAGCCAACCCAGAGCCATTGATCCGTAATTCCGTACATGGTTTGGTTGAACCCTGACTGTGCCGATCATCTTCGCTAAAGCTGATTGGACAACCTTGTGCCGTCTCAGCCACCAGAATGTCTCCCAACAGGCTCTGGCTGCTCCCTCAGATTTCAGTTCATGCTGAATTTCCAGACCAGAGGATGACCCATCGCGGATCTCACATCAGAAAGGTCAAGGACTTGAAGACTGGTCGGGCGTTTGCGGAGTGCGGGGACGCGGTCCCGGAAGTGCTGGAGGACGGGGAAGTGCCGAGTCGTGATTCTTCACGCCTGGATCTGAGGTGGATGATGTGGATGCGGCTTTTCCAATGAAGCGCGCGCCGATGGCCCCGAATGCCGCCAGAATCAGGTAGATATACTTAAAAATAAAGACACCCAGCTTCTGAAAGAATCCGAGTTTGGCGGCGACCGCTGTGGTGGATCCAGCCACCAGTGCAGTCACTCCCAGTGCGGCCACTTTGTCTCCAGGTTGCCAGGATGCGTAGTCACTTCCCGCATTGAAGGAAAATCCTTGCAACAGCTGATTGACTCCCGGTATCACCGACTCAATTTCGTCTGGATTCGTCATCACCAGCTTGACGGACATCATGCCATAGCGTCCCAAGATCTTGGTGTCCCAATTAGCGATAGGATTTCCACTTTCCGAATGCCCGCGAAGTGCCCATTCCAATTGCTTCGTTGTGGAGTTATAGCGTGGAGGAACGATCCAGCGATCGATATAGAGTGGCTCTAGTCCTAGTTGTTTGCGATTAGTGTTTCCGGTAATTGTGTTTTCGCGAAGCTGCGTGAGGATTACCTCTGGATTGAGAGTACTGGCATCACGATCATCGACTTTGCCTGAGTCCTCATAATAGAATATTAGGTAGAGTCCAAATGGCTCCTCCGTCAACGTGACCACACTCTGAATGTCTGCGGATGGCGGATTACCATTTAACTCCACATAGATCTGAGCACCCGCTGAATTGGTGATCTGAAAACCTTCAGGGATCTGTATGGTGGCTTGTGGGCCCACAGCGAATCGGCCCGGCCCCTTTTGCCAAGAAATCTGTTGGAATCGCTCCAGGATTCGACGCTGCTCAGAAGTCAGTGGAGGATCAGCTGGAGCAGCAATCAATCTTTCCGGGAGACCACTAAACACCAAAATGCAAACCACCGTGAACCAGAATCGAATCTGCCACATAAGTTCCCTTTGCAAGAATTTGGTTTGGATTCCGAAATGATGGGAGTCCCCAGATCGCCCAGCTAATTCGTGTCGGAAACGGCATTGATTCCGCTACTCATTTCGCCCTTAGTAAGAAACAACTTTGGGGCCCAATGACCTGACGAATAGCCGAGGGTCGTATTGGCTTACTTCGAGACTTTCAGCCGCTCTGTAAACACGGTCGCCGTGTCTGGAAATGAGAGTTCCACATCAATCTTTTGAGGCACAAATTTCAGAGCGTCCTCAGGTGTGGTGAACGTTTTTGACTCTCCTTTCGTCCATCCGGACTGATCCCAGATCCACGCCTTCTTTTTTCTTTGATTCCCACGGAACGTGAGAGTCACTTTTCCCGGAGGAAGCCACTCCACGCCGTCGAGAGTTAGCTCAGCACCCGGCTGGGTGTTCCAGAGGACTCCCTGCTGAAATGGGATATACCTCCCTTGGATCTTGATTGCTGATCCAAATCTTTTGACATCTTCATCCCGGCCCGCCCCGTGATAGTCATAAAGAAATTGTGTTGAGTACTCGGGTGACAGCAACCTGATTTCCGCGGACTGGATGGAACTGACTGTTTGTGAATCGACGTGAGTTCCATCGGGGAGTTGAAAACCGACCTTATAACGGGAGTACATCCAGGTGTTGGCTGGCCAATGCTTGATGAAATGGACAACGCGACGCGGTGGTCCCTGTGGACCTGTTAATTGAACTTGCAGAGTGCAGTCCCGGAGATCATCCCCACCATTATGGATGCAAATCCACTTTTGTGGGGCATGTACTCCCCAAGGATCATCGACATCGACAGTAAATCGATTCCCCGCGGCTGTGGCTGGAGCCGCAAATCGTTCGGCGATGCTTGGCAATGAGAGATGGATGGCATTGTAATACTGTTCTGCCTTACACATCGCGATCGCCACACGTCGTTTAGCAGCGGCTCGGGAATCGGATGCTGCCGTACGTTCGAAGGAACCTTTGAGAAGCTCAGGGGCGCCAGTTAAACCGGAAACAAACCCAGAAACAAAAGAATCAAGCATCAGTTCATTGGTCGATGTTGGATCTGGTAGGGCTTGAAATTCTTCAAAGTGCTTGATGAATGTGGCGAGCCCAATATGAGTTCGCTCGACCATACTCTGAATCTCTCGATCCGAACTGGAGAGATTGCGCAGTGCATCCAGTTGCCGATGTAATTCCGCTAGCGCTGCCGGTCCGGGCAAGGTTTCCCATTTTTCTGGTGATGGAACGATTTGATGAGCTAGAGCATCTGCCAAAACTCGGTATTCCTGAGGTAATTCGACCTTGGGGATCGGAATCACTGGAGGGGTTGGCGGTAAGGGATTGGTCGATGACGGCACAGGGGGAGATCCTGAGCCGCTGCTCCACCACCAACCACCAAGAAAAACGACAGCAGCAACCGTAATTCCCAAGAACAGTGATGTCCCTGCTGCCGGTTGAGAAAGACTGGTTGACAAGCCTTTGGAAGGTGAGTCTGTTTGAGAATGGAAATCCTTTGACATGTTTATTCGCCACTCGTGGAAAAGTAGTTTTGCAAAAGCTGGTCGGGAGCATGTGGGGACATCACAGCAGGAGACCTGAAGTCCGTGACTCAAGATGACGTCAACCTGCCGCGCAGATCATGGAGCACCACATGGAGCCACAACTTGGAAAACGGGATCCAAAAGCAAGATTAGAGTGGCCAAGATCACCGCGACCTATAAGAGGTCACTGAGCCTTGAAAGCGACGCTCATCCCTTTGAGGCAAGTCGCAAACTCCCACTCATGCTGGCATGAATCGAGATTTACCAACCAATCGCCACAGTCGCAAAAAATTGACTTGAATGAGTTATTTCGCGGCTGCGTACTTAGGGGTTATGGCTTAGTTGCTGGTGGCGATGGAATCGCAGGTTTCACTGGTTGGGATTCAGCTGCCTCTTGCATCCTTCTCAACGCTTGACTTCGCCGTTCCGTATACTCAGAAGAACGTCCGTCCGATGACCATATCATGCTCCCCAAACTACTCACGAATCCAAATCGACCAGTACGCCGATCATTCAGTTTGTTTGGTCGGGTGATCTGAGGCGGTGGCAACTTCAACCTTCCGTGAATTGGTTCCTTCGGTAATGCGATCAGAGGCTTTCTGGAATCATTCGTGAGGAGAGTCCCAGGCTCATTATTACCTGGGGTGACGCGATGGCTTAAGACTGATCTTTGGCCGTCTTGGGTCTTGGTGATCTGATCATTGGCGACGGGAGTTCCTGTTCGCGTCTCGTTTCGCGAATTGGAACGGATCAATTCCATCAGCGTCAAAAAGTCTTGATCGACCGGTTTGCTGTTTGGAGATTTAGATTCAGTTGATGGCCGAAGAACCGTCGCTTGGGCATGACCGAGAGCCTCATCGAGCCTCTTCATATCGGTCGGTTGTTGCGTGCTCAGACCCTTTGTGTTCACTGATCCGGCCCGAGCGCTTTGCCCAGACGACGAATGGCTCCACCACCAGACACCGACAATAAGACAGACGCTGGCAAACGGTATGCCCGCAGAGAGTAAGACTCTGCGAAACAGCAGAAAGCCTGTCACAAAACCGGACGGTGTCGAAGGGTCTGATTTGAGAGAAAAACGATTGAACATGCGAAAATCCCCGCTGGCGGAAAAGAAAGAGAGCGCCGAACCACGACCGCTCCCGCAACCCCCGCCAAGGGGCCCAATGAACAGCACATGGCCGACGCCCCCTTGCGGGGGCGCGGTCCAAGCACTGCTTATTGGGCAAAGAGCCTTGCGGCTCAGTTTGGC